>NZ_JADYVS010000026.1:0-111883 GCF_020194055.1 Bradyrhizobium sp. NBAIM03
TCGAGCGCATCAGCGCCTGGACCAAGACATTGGGCGACCGAGGTATCCTTTTGGTGCCATTGACAACCGCGATGCTGAAATCAAAATCCAGCTAAATCAACGAATTGGTTCGGCGCGGGTCTCCCGGCGGCGAGCGGGGCGGGGCCCTTACCCGCCCACCACCAGATCATCCCGGTGGATCATCTCCGCGCGGCCGCTGATGCCGAGGATGGTCATCACGTCGGGGGAGGAGCGGCCCTTGATCCGCTCGGCATCATCGGCGTCATAGGCGATCAGGCCGCGGCCGACCTCGCTGCCGTCGGGGCCGCGCACGATCACGGCATCGCCGCGGGCGAACTGGCCCTCGACCTTGTTCACGCCGGCCGGCAGCAGGCTGGCCCCGGCCCGTAGCGCGGTCACCGCGCCGGCGTCGATGGTCAGCGTGCCCTTCGGCTCCAGCGTGCCCGCGATCCAGCGCTTTCGCGAGGTGATGGGATTGGCTGGCGTCAGGAACCAGGTGCAGCGGCCGCCATCGGCGATCGCCTGCAAGGGATGCTCGATCTTGCCGGAGGCGATCAGCATATGCGTGCCTCCGGTCGTCGCGATCTTGGCGGCCTCGACCTTGGTGCGCATGCCACCGCGCGACAGCTCGGACTCGGCATCGCCCGCCACCGCCTCGATCTCCGAGGAGATGCTGTCGACGACGGGAATGAGTTTTGCGTTCGGATTGTTCTTCGGCGGGGCATCGTAGAGCCCGTCGATGTCAGACAGCAGCACCAGCAAGTCGGCGCTCGCCATGGTCGCGACGCGCGCGGCGAGGCGATCGTTGTCGCCGTAGCGGATCTCGGTGGTCGCCACCGTGTCGTTCTCGTTGATCACGGGGATCGCGCGCCATTCCAGCAGCTTGCCGATGGTGGAGCGCGCGTTGAGATAGCGGCGGCGCTCCTCGGTGTCCTGCAGCGTCACCAGGATCTGGCCGGCGCCGATACCGTGGGCGCCAAGCACCTCCGACCAGATTCGCGCCAGCGCGATCTGACCGACGGCGGCCGCGGCCTGGCTCTCTTCCAGCTTCAGCGGGCCGCGCGGCAACTTCAGCCGGCTGCGACCGAGTGCGATCGAGCCGGAGGACACCACGAGGACGTCGCGCCCTTCCTTGTGCAGCTTGGCCATGTCGTCGGCCAGTGCAGCCAGCCAGGACGCACGCACCTCGCCCCTGTCGGAATCCACCAGCAGCGCTGAGCCGACCTTGACGACGATGCGGCGGAATTGGCTGAGTTCGGGGCTGGCCATGTCTCTTGGGTGCTGGCGCTGGATGCGAATGACGGCGGAGCGACAGGCGGCGCCGATGAGCCCTGCTTTTGCAGCAGGACGGTGACCGGCGCAAGGCAGCCGGGATGGTAAACGACGCATGTCGGCCTTGTGTCAGCCGTCCGTCTGGCTCTAATGGCGATCAACGATAAACGGGCCGAAAGAGGAAACGAATGGATCGCCGCAAATTCATGGCCGGATGCCTCGGCCTGCCGCTGTTCGCGCAGGCGGGTGGTGCGCGGGCGCAGGCCGGGCTGACGAAGATCATCTTCCCGTTTGCGGCCGGAGCCGGCGGCGACACGCTGTGCCGGCTGCTCGCGCAGGAGATGGCTCCGCTGCTGCAGCGGACCGTCGTGGTCGAGAACCGCACCGGCGGCGACGGCCTGATCGGCATCAAGGCGGTGAAGGGCGCAAGCCCGGACGGCAGCATGGTGCTGGTGACGACAGGGCCGACCATGTATCTGCTGCCAATGGTGGAGGCGACGCCGAGCTTCGACACGGCCAAGGATTTCATGCCGGTGTCGCTGCTGGCGCGGTTCGAATTCGCCGTCGTGATCGGTCCAGGGGTCGACGCCGCGGATTTCAAGAGCTTCGTCGCCTGGCTGAAGGCGCATCCGGGAAAGACGTCGTTCGGAGTGCCGAGCAACGGCACCATTCCGCATTTCACCGGCTCCAAGCTCGAGAAGGATCTCGGCATTCCCCTGACCCGGGTGCCCTATCGCGGCAGCGCGCCGATCCTTAACGACCTCGTCGGCGGCCACATTTCCTTCGGGATCACCACGCTGGCGGACGCGCTGCCGCAGCACCGCGCCAAGGGCGTGAAGATCATCGCGGTCGCGAGCGCGGAACGTTCACCCTTCGCGCCTGACGTGCCCACGCTGAAGGAGAGCGGCATCGATCTCGTTGCCGACGCCTGGTACGGCATGTGGCTTCCCGCCGGCAGCCCGCCGGAGTTCGCGAGCAAGCTCGGGGCGGCGGCGAGCGCGGCGCTTGCCAAGCCGGAGGTGAAGAAGAAGTTGACGGCGATCGGGCTGATTCCGATCGGCAGCAATGCGGACGCGCTATCCAAGGAGCTCGCCGCGAACACCGCGCTGTGGCAGCCGATCGTGAAGGCGACGGGCTACAAGATCACGAATTGAAGGCTGCCTCTTCTCCCTCTCCCCGTTCTTACGGGGAGAGGGTTGGGGTGAGGGGCTGTCTCCGCGAAAGCGCTGGCAATTGAACTCGCGGAGAGTCCCCCTCATCCGGAATTTGCTCTCGCAAATTCCGGCCTCTCCCCGCAAGCGGGGAGAGGCTGCTTCACATCTTCGCGCGCTGGGCGATGCCGTCCTTGATCGCCGCGAGCTCTTTCTCGTCCCAGATGCCGATCAGGATGCCACCCTTCACCTGGAGCTGACTATCCGCATAGGCGGCGATCTTCTCGCGTGGTGTGGTGATATGATCGTTCGGATGCAGCGCCCAGTCGAACAGCTCGGCCTGGAGCCGCGCGATGATGCCGGCGCATTCCGGATCGTCGCCGCGATCCAGATATTCGTCCGGATCGGTTTCGAGGTCGTACAGCATCGGGCGGAAGCCGGAGGCGTGGATGTATTTCCAGCGCCCGTCGAACACCATGAACAGGCGGCAGCGCTCGATCGGCTGGTTCAGCTTCAGCCGCACGTCCTGCATGGAATAGTCGTATTCGGAGAATGCGACCTTGCGCCAGTCGCCCGGCTTCTCGCCGCGCAGCAGCGGCAGCAGCGAACGTCCTTCGAGGATATGGCCCGCCACCTTGCCCCCGAAATAGTCCACGAAAGTCGGCGCGAGATCGATCGCCTCGACCAGCGCATCGCTGCGCGTGCCGCGCGTCGCATCGGCCTCTTTCGAAGGATCGATGATGATCAGCGGGATCTTTGCCGATTGCTCGTGGAACAGGTCCTTCTCGCCCATCCAGTGATCGCCGAGATAGTCGCCATGATCGGAGGTGAACACGATCATGGTGGTGTCGAGCAGGCCGCGCTCACCTAAAAACTTCATCAGCACGCCCATCTGATCGTCGATCTGGGTGATCAGGCCCATATAGGTCGGGATCACCTTCTCGCGTGCATCATCGCGCGCCATGTTGCGGGAATAGCGCATGTCCATGTAGGCGCCGAACACCGGATGCGGATTCTGCCGCTCGCGCTCCGAGCGGATCACCGGGATCATGTCATCCGTCGAATACATGCTGGCATAGGGCTCCGGCGCGATATAGGGCCAGTGCGGCTTGATGTAGGACAGATGCAAACACCAGGGGCGGCCGTCCGTTTCCGCCTCGCTGATGAAGTCCATCGCGCGCCGCGTCATGTAGGGCGTCTCGGAATGCTCTTCTGGCACGCGCGCGGCCTTGTCGGCGTGCACCAGCAGCCAGCCGTTGTGCAGCGAGCCGTCGTCAGCAGCGCCGGAATTGGCCCAGTGCTCCCAGGGATTGGTGGCTTCAAAACCGTGCTTTCGCAGATATTCGTCGTATTTCGGCCGCGGCCGTCCGGTCGGATGCAGGCCGTCGTCGCGCTCGTAAGGCTCGAAGCCGCATTCGGCGACATGCACGCCGATCATCGATTCCGGCGGGATGCCGAGCGCCTTCATGCCTTCGATGTCAGGCGCCATGTGGGTCTTGCCGACCAGCACGTTGCGCACGCCGATCTTGTTGAGGTGATCGCCGAGCGTGGGCTCCCCGACGCGCAGCGGCCAGCCGTTCCAGTGCGAGCCGTGCGAGCGCATGTAGCGCCCGGTGTAGAACGACATCCGCGACGGGCCGCAGATCGGCGATTGCACATACGCCTTGCTGAACAGCACGCCGCGCTTGGCCATGGCGTCGATGTTCGGTGTCTTCAGCGTGGGATGGCCGGTGCAGCCGAGATAATCGTAGCGAAGCTGGTCGCACATGATCCAGAGAACGTTCTTCGCGCGCGCCATGCGTTGTCCCTGCCGTTTCTTGATTGTTTGATGCTGCGCTATCGCGGGCGCGAAGACAAGCCGGTGATGCGCGCGCTCGCAGCGATAGACTCCGCTGTCGTCCCCGCGAAGGCGGGGACCCATAACCACAGGGAGTCGTTTGGCGAAGACTCGTCGTTCGGTACTTCGACCCTTCGCAACAGATAGATCACGCGGTATGGGTCCCCGCCTTCGCGGGGACGACGTTGGGGAGAGAGTTTAAGCCGACCACGGCTCCGCTTCGGCCGCGCTCTTGGCCTTGGCGGAGACCGGGCTTTCGCCGATCACATCGGCCAGCGCGCGCAACGCCTCCTTGACGCCCTGGCCGGTGGCGCCCGACAGCAGCAGCGGCGTCTTCTTGGCGGCGCGCTTCAGGCGGTCCTTCTGCTTCTTCAGCTCGTCCGGCTCGACCGCATCGATCTTGTTCAGCGCGACGATCTCGATCTTGTCGGTGAGCTGCCCGCCATAGGCGTCGAGCTCCTTGCGCACGGTCTTGTAGGCCTTGCCGGCATGCTCGCACGTGGCGTCGATCAGGTGCAGCAGCACGCGGCAGCGCTCGACATGGCCGAGGAAGCGGTCGCCGAGGCCGGTGCCTTCATGCGCGCCCTCGATCAGGCCGGGAATGTCGGCCAGCACGAATTCGCGGCCGTCGGCATTCACGACGCCGAGCTGGGGATGCAGCGTGGTGAAGGGATAATCGGCGATCTTCGGCTTTGCCGCGCTGACCTTGGAGAGGAACGTTGACTTGCCCGCATTGGGCATGCCGACGAGGCCGGCGTCCGCGATCAGCTTCAGCCGCAGCCAGATCCAGCGCTCCTCGCCGGGCTGGCCGGGATTGGCGTTGCGCGGCGCGCGGTTGGTCGAGGACTTGAAATGCGCATTGCCGAAGCCGCCATTGCCGCCTTCGGCCAGCACGAACTTTTCGCCGACCTTGGTGAAGTCGTGGATCAAGGTCTCGCGATCCTCGTCGAAGATCTGCGTGCCGACCGGCACCTTCAGCACGATGTTCTTGCCGTTGGCGCCGTGGCGGTCCGAGCCCGAACCGTTCTCGCCCTTCTGCGCCTTGAAATGCTGCTGGTAGCGGTAGTCGATCAGCGTGTTGAGGCCGTCGGCGACCTCGATGATGACATTGCCGCCGCGGCCGCCATTGCCGCCGGAGGGACCGCCGAATTCGATGAACTTCTCGCGGCGGAACGCCACGCAGCCGTTCCCGCCGTCACCGGAGCGGATATAGACCTTTGCTTCGTCAAGGAATTTCATGGGCCATAGGTAGGCCAGCCGGCCGCCTGCGGCAACCCGGATTGACCCGCAAACCGGCTGAAATTCCGCCGACTGCTGCCCTTGCTTAACCGGTCGGTCGCCGCCGGATCAGGAATTTCTGCAGGCCGTCCAGCACCAGCTCCTTGCGCTGGTTGAACACGGTGCTGCGCAGCGTCACCACGCCGGTGGTGCGCCCCGGCACCAGCTCGGTGACTTCGAGCGCGGGATAGATGGTGTCGTCGGCGAATACCGGCTTGAGGAACCGGCTCGACTGCTCGAGGAAGCCGACCAGGGAGTCCTCGACCATGAACGGAAACAGGCCGGCGCCGGGCGCGGTGTGGATCAGGGTCTGGAAGCCGTGGGCGAGCAGGTGCGGCATGCCGCGGGCGCGGCAATATTCCACGTCGTAATGCACGGGGTGGGTGTCGCCGCTCGCGGTCTGGAATGCGGCGAACAATGCCGAGGTTTGGGTGCGGCTCGGCAGCACGAAGCGTTCGCCGACGACGAAATCCTCAAACCAGCGTTGCGTCGGGATCATGCGATGCCGGGCCGGATCGAAATCGGTCATGGCTTAGCTCTCTTCTTGGCTCTCTCGTCGCGTGGCCTGTATCGCTACCGCGATGCGAAGAGTGCGACAATCCGTTCAATTCGGCGTTGTGGGCTTGTCCCGGCGGCTCACGTCATTAAAACGACGGCAAGCACCACTACCAGCCGATTCCTGACGCTCTCTCCCCGTCATTGCGAGCGCAGCGAAGCAATCCAGAATCCCTCCGCGGAAAGATTCTGGATTGCTTCGTCGCAAGAGCTCCTCGCAATGACGAGCCCCCGAACCTGCAACTCGTCGCAATGCCCCTGTTCAAGAATCTCTCCGCCTATGACGATCGCTCCGCGCGCCTGGCCGGCATCGGGCTCATGGTGCTGTCGATCTTCATGTTCTCGTTCGGCGATGCCATGGGCAAGTTCCTGGTCGGGACCTATTCGGTGGGGCAGCTGCTATTCCTGCGCGCCTGCGCGGCACTGCTCCTGCTGTCGCCGCTGATCTGGAAGCAGCGTCACCAGTTTCTGCATTTGGAGCGGCCAGGCCTGCAGCTGGTTCGCGTCGTGCTGTCGACGCTGGAAGTCGCGGCCTTCTTTCTCGCAACCGTCTATCTGCCGCTCGCCGACGTCATCACCTATTATCTCGCCGGCCCGATCTTCGTCACCGCGATGTCGGCGATCTTTCTGGGCGAGAAGGTCGGCTGGCGGCGCTGGACCGCGATCCTGATCGGCTTCTGCGGCGTCTTGGTCGCGCTGCGGCCGTCGGCGCAGACCGTCAGCCTGCCGGCGTTGATCGCGCTCGGCGGCAGCCTCTCCTTTGCAACCCTGATGCTGATCACGCGCAGCCTGCGCAAGACGCCCGACATCGTGATGGCGTCCTCGCAGTTCGTCGGCACGTTCTCGCTAGGCGCAGTGCTGTCGGCGTTCAACTGGGTGCCGCCGACGCCCGGCAGCCTCGTGATCTTCGCGCTCGCCGGATGCGTTTCGGTAACTGCGCTGTTCTGCGTCAACCGTTCGCTCAAGCTCGCGCCGGCCAGCGTCGTGGTGCCCTATCAATATTCGATGATCGTATGGGCGGTGATCTTCGGCTTCGTCGTGTTCGGCGATGTCCCATCCATCGCAACACTCGTCGGCGCCGCAATCATCATCGGCGCCGGGTTCTACATCTATCTTCGGGAGCGGGATTTGGGACGTGAGAGCGACGAGGTCAATCCGCCGGCGTAGCCACGACGTCGTCCCGGGGCGCGCGCAGCGCGAGCCCGGGACCCATAGCCCCAGGGAGCAATTGGACGACGACCCGGAGTGGGCGCTTTGCCCCGCACTGCGCTCCGGGATTATGGATCCCGGGCTCGCGCTACGCGCGCCCCGGGATGACAATTGCGAGTGCGGCGCCTTCGCCTACCGCACCCTCCTCGCACTGCTCCAGCTCTTCAGCGAGGCCCACACGCCGCGCGACAGGCGGAAGCAGTCGACGGGGGTCGAGGAGCCGAGCGCCAGGAAGCGGTGCAGCTGCACGCCGCTCCACTGGAAGCCGCACTTCTCCAGCACCTTGCGCGAGGCCGGATTGGTGACGCGCGCGCCGGCGTAGAGATGCTCGTCCTCGAACTCCTCGAAGAAGAAATCGATCGCGCCGCGCGCGGCCTCGGTGGCAAAGCCCCGGCCCCAATGCTCGACGCCGAGCCAGTAGCCGAGCTCGGCATTGCCGGGCTTGGAGCAATCGATGCCGACCATGCCGACCGGCCCGCTGTCGTGCTCGATCAGGAACACGGTCTCAGCTCCGAGCTCGGCGGTGGCGCGGATGAATTCGGCGGCGTCGTCCTGCGAATAGGGATGCGGCAGGCGGCGCGTGTTCTCGGCGACACGGCGGTCGTTGGCGAGCCGGGCGATGGTCCTGACGTCGGCCAGCGTCGGCCGCCGCAAGGTCAGCCGCTCGGTGGCGACGACGCTTGGCCTCGCCTCGGCCAAGGTCACGCTCGAGAAATCCTGCAACATGTCCGGCTCCGTGAAAGTCACTAAGTCAAAGTGCAAAGAACAAAGTGAGCAAAGAAAAGGGGAGGCCGGTTTCCCGCCTCCCCTTGGAGCCTTCGATCTCTTGCGATCTCTAGGACTCCGCCGGTTCAGTCGGGACCGGCGGACTCCGTTTTTGTCCACCGTCTATTCAGCAGCCTCGGCAAGCGGGAGCACCGATACGAAGGTGCGGCCGTTGGCTTTGGCTTGGAACGCAACGCGGCCCTCGATCTTGGCGAACAGAGTGTGGTCCGTACCCATGCCGACATTGAGGCCGGGGTGCCAGGTCGTGCCGCGCTGACGCGCAATGATGTTGCCGGGCGTGACGATCTCGCCGCCGAACGCCTTGATACCGAGGCGCTTGCCCTTGGAATCGCGACCGTTGCGCGATGAACCGCCTGCTTTTTTGTGAGCCATGGCTCGTCTCCGAAATCCTGCGTAGTTCTAGGTCAATTCCTTGACGGAATCATTTCAAAACGTCGCACGCATCAATTCGTGAATTGGCGTGATCGGTTTTGCGTTACTCGGCGGCTTCCGCTGCCGGCTCCTTCGTCACCTTTTCCTTCTTCGGACGCGGGCCCTTGGTGGGTTTGGCGCCGTCCGTCAGAATCTCGCTGATGCGCAGAACCGTGATCTCGTCGCGATAGCCGCGCTTGCGGCGCGAGTTCTTGCGGCGGCGCTTCTTGAACGCGATGACCTTCGGTCCGCGCTTGTGGTCGAGCACCTCGACCGCGACGGACGCGCCTGCGACCGTCGGGACGCCCAGCACCGGCGTGTCGCCGCCGACCACGAGCACTTCATTCAGCTGCACGATCGAGCCGACTTCGCCTTCGATCTTGCCTACTTCGAGAACATCATCCGGCACGACGCGGTATTGCTTGCCGCCGGTTTTGATGACTGCGAACATCGTTCTTTCTCCGTGTTCAATCCCGGCCTCGGGACGCGGAGCGTCCGGGTCGGCTTTTTGTCAGTCGCTATGGTTTATGCGAGTCTGCGTGGGCGGGAGTTATCCCTTTGAAAACCCAAGCAAAAACAAGCGGCGCGAGAAACGCCCCGCGCCGGCGGTGGGACTTATAGCGGCCAACAGCCGCAAGTCAAGGAAAACTGGGCGAAAACCGCCCGGATTTGAAGGCTTTGGCCGCGCTGAAAGCGCGCAGCCGAATCTCGGGTGGGCTTTGCAACAAACGGGTTCCCCCGCAGTTGTCCCGGCCGGAACAGGAAAGCGGGGCAAGGGCTCTCATGGCAACAGACGAATTGGTCAAAACAACGGGCATTGCCCAGCATGGCGCCGAACGGCTGCCATCGGTCGATGTCGACAGCTTCAACATCGAGATCAAGGACGAGGACGGCTTTCTCGGCGACCGCGCCAGCAAGGGCGCGTTCCGGGAGGTGCTCGAGCGCTGGCGCAAGCCGCTGCGCAAGACGGGGGAGGACCCGTTCGGGAAGGTGCCGACCGAGGAGATCAACAAGAAGACGCTGGACGCCATCCTGATCGGCGACGACACCGAGGCCTCGGCCGTGGTGCACAGCGCGATCGAGGATTTCTCCCAGGAGCTCGCTTATGTCACGCGCCGATTCCTCAAGACCAAGGCCTGGGCCAAGACCGAGCGCATCGTCGTCGGCGGCGGCTTTCGCGATTCAAGGCTCGGCGAGCTCGTGATCGCCCGCGCCGAGATCATCCTGAAATCCGAGGGCTTCAAGATCGACCTGCAGCCGATCCGCCATCATCCTGACGAGGCCGGCCTGATCGGCGCGCTGCACCTGGCGCCGTCCTGGATCTTCGAGGCTCATGACAGCATTCTCGCCGTCGACATCGGCGGCACCAACATCCGCTGCGGCGTGGTGGAAACCGGCTGGAAGAAAGCCAAGGATCTGTCCAAGGCCAAGGTGGTGCATGCGGAGCTGTGGCGTCACGCCGACGACGAGCCGACGCGCGAAGGCGCGGTGAAGCGGCTGACCAAGATGCTGAAAGGGCTGATCACGGAGGCCGAGGCCGAAGGCTACAAGCTCGCGCCGTTCATCGGCATCGCCTGTCCCGGTGTGATCAACCCGGACGGCTCGATCGAGAAGGGCGCGCAGAATCTGCCGGGCAATTGGGAGAGCAGCAAGTTCAACCTGCCGGCGAGCCTGATCGAGGGCATCCCCGCTATTGGCGAGCACGACACCGCGATCCTGATGCACAATGACGGCGTGGTGCAGGGGCTCTCGGAAGTACCGTTCATGCAGGACGTTGACCGCTGGGGCGTGCTCACCATCGGCACCGGACTTGGCAATGCGCGCTTCACCAATCGCCGCAAGGAAGGCAACGGCAAGGACCGGGATTCCACGGAGAACGGGAAGAAAAAAGGTAAAGCGGACAAGGAGTAACCTTGACCGGTTAGGTTAAGGACCGGATTGCGTTGCGGACCGCCCGTCGCACGCTAGGGTCGAATCGTCGCTTCCACTCGGCCGGCGAAGCCGCCCTTCACGGCCAGTATTTCAA
Source organism: Bradyrhizobium sp. NBAIM03 (assembly GCF_020194055.1). Classification (NCBI taxonomy): domain Bacteria; kingdom Pseudomonadati; phylum Pseudomonadota; class Alphaproteobacteria; order Hyphomicrobiales; family Nitrobacteraceae; genus Bradyrhizobium; species Bradyrhizobium sp. NBAIM03. The sequence goes on from NZ_JADYVS010000026.1 coordinate 10,526, forward strand.
TAAGCGGCACGGGACCGCCAGTGTTTACCGCGTCTGGCGGTCCCACCCCGTTTTTCTCCTCAGCTCCAGCCGATACGCGCAAAGAACGCGGCGATCTCGCTTGTCGCGCGATCCGGATTTTCCCGATGCGGGAAGTGGCCGACGCCGGGAAACATCTCGAGGGCGAGATCGCTGAAGGTCTCGGACAGCCGGTCGGTCCAGCCAAAGGGAAACAGCGGATCGTGCTCGGCCCAGCGCACGCAGGTCGGCACCGCGATCGGCGGCAGCCTGGACGCCTCGCCTTTCATCATCGCCACGCGTCCGGCATGCGAGGCGCGGTAATGCGCAAAGCCGCCGGCGAGGTTGCCGTCTTTCAGGAAGTTGTCCGTGAAGGCGTCCAGCACGTCGTCGAAGGCGTTTGTCCGGTGCGCCCAGCCCTTGAGGAAATGGCTGATGTAGAGCCGGCAGCTCTCCCGGCTCGCACCGATGAGCTGTGGCGCCATCTCCATCTGGTGAAAGGACTGGTACCAGATGTGGTTGAGCCTGTCGGGCGCGGCCATGCGCGGCCCGATCCCGGGATAGACGAAATCGAAGAAGAAGAGGCCCGCCATCCGCTCGGGCGCCTGCCGGGCCAGCGGCTGCATGACGGCGCCGCCGACATCGTGGCCGACGACGCCGAATCGGTCGATGCCGAGCCGGTCCATCAGCGCCAGCATGTCGGCGGCGTGGCCGTCCGGCCCGTAAGGGCCATCCGGCTTGTCGCTGTCGCCGAAGCCGCGGAGGTCAGGCGCGACAAGCGTGAACCGGTCCGAAAGCCTCGATATCACCGGCTCCCAGGTCAGCCAGAATTCGGGCCAACCATGCAGCAAAAGCAGCGGTTTTCCCTGTCCGGCGCGGACCAGGTGGAAATCGGCGCCGTTGGCCGTGACAGTCAGGTGCTCCATGGCGGTTCCTCATCGCTTGAAAGGCCAAGGGGACGACAGGCGGGACGACAAGGGCTGAACAGGGAGCGGATTTTGCTCTTTCGCTCCTTGTCTGGCCCGCCATCCTCGCCTATTAACGCCCCCAACCACAGGGGCCCAGCTCCTAATATGGCGCCTTCAGGAGAGGTGGCAGAGTGGTTGAATGCACCGCACTCGAAATGCGGCATAGGTGCAAGCCTATCGGGGGTTCGAATCCCTCCCTCTCCGCCATAATAAAACGGCTTCGAGAAAGCCCCGTAAAACCAGGTCTTACTGCACGCCAGAGGTCTCTGGTGTAGCCCCACGGTGTAGCCCCTAGGGTGGCTCCAATTTGCCATGCCAGACGGCCGAAGGCAACGTGAGGAAGTGCGCGGATCTGCGACGAATGACTCGTCCAATCGAGATTTCAACTCGTTCAGCGAGTTCAACGAGGCCGAGGGGGCGACTTTGGTTCGCGCTCAACGAAAGCCGCCCCTCGCATGCTTTGCCGGCATCTGGACCAACTGGACATCGGTCCGGAAGGCAAAGCAAGGCGAGACGGTCAAACGATCTCTGTGGTTTCCTGACGACCGAGGCCAACGCCGAAGTTTTCGCCATCCCCCGAAGGCGATGACCCGCGATCCTGACGACGCCCGAAGAGGTCGACACCTGGATGACCGCGCCGCGCGACGATGCTCTGAAGCTGCAGCAGCCCCGTCGGGACGGGGAGCTGAGAATCGCCGCCCGGGGCGCAAAGGAAGATCAGGTCGGGTGGACGATCCTCATGACCGACATCCGCGAGACCCTCAGGTCCCAACCGCTGCGCATAGGCATTTCGACCCGCGACCTCTTCAATCTCGAAGAGGAGCACGCCGTGGTCGAGAGCCAAGGGGGCGAGGCCTACTCGAAGCTGCAGCTCGAGCAAGAGGGAACCCTCATCGGAAAAGGACCTGGATACGAAGTCGTGAAGCGGCTCCTGCGCTGAACGAGCCGGATCAAAAACCCTAGGTCGAGGTCTTCCTTCTCTCGCGCAATTCGCCCGACGTTTCCCTCCGGACATTCAATTCCATCGACCATTACGACTCGGCATAAAGGCGGGCAGCTTGACCAGCGGCCGCTCGCTCGGCTCTTCATCTCCGCCCGGGAGCTGGACCTCTTCCTGTCCAATGCAATCGCCGACGTGCAGGCGCCGATAGAAGCGGGAGCCGCCGCAGCGAAGCTGGGCACGGCTCGTGTGGTTCGCCAAGAGGATCCCAGCGACGAAGTTCGCATCGCCTCCGACGGGGACGCCATCGCGTTCAGCGCCGATCCGACGAACTCTTAGGATCAAGGATTGCAGGCCTTCCCGGCTCACGAACGCGAGAACGCCAAAACGACCGATGTCCGGCGGGCGATTCGGCAAACTCCTGCGGAAAGTCTCGATCCTCCGGCAGAACTTCATGAACGACAACGGCGTCAGCAGAGTTCGGATCGCCATCGTCACGGCGCGCAACATCGCCAGCTTGACTCAGTCGCCCTTCGGGTCTGGACACTGTCAGTGTTCGTGATCGTTGTAGTCGCAATGGTAGGCATTCAGCAAGCAACCGAGCGCAACCGCCCGATTGGAATAAAAAATGTCTTCAGCCAAAGAAGTTGAAATCTTATTCCAGATAGCAAAGCAACTCGTAATACGGGAGTGAGAAGCGCGCTGCTTGTTCTATCTTGTAGCCGGCGTGTCACGAGTACGCATCCGGTGAAGACCCCGGTTGGATCTGTCGTTTCCGTTTGGTCTATGGCCAAGTACGAAGCGCTTCCTGACAGGTGAGGGCGGAGACCGGTGGGAGCTACATCGCCGCGAAATTGCTAACTGGTTCGAGAGAAACAACCACCTGATTCAGCCATGCGACGAGGGTCACGAATATCTCGAAGCCATGGAAGCCTGGCGGTTGACCGGGATGCCGATGGAATTGAAGCCCTCGTGGAAAGGCGAAGGCGAACGAAGCATTTTGGAGGTGCTCAACAGTGTGGAGGAAGTGGTCGCCGAAGGTGAGGTCGTGATCGCGATCATCGACGACAGAAAGGCAAGAGCGGTGATCAAGACCCTGGAAGATGTCGACATCGATCTGATGGCCACCGAAACGTACCTCGAATGGCTCGTGAAACGGTTCGGAATCAAGGAAGCTGCAGCCGCCTGGACGACGATAAAAACTACGACCGACAAGAAGGCGTCCGACGCCCCCCGGCCAGGATGTTGTCCATATTCACAAAATCAAATGATGGCTGGCGAGGGCGTGATTTCGACGGCTTCGTGACCGCCAAGTGCCAGTGCCCACGGTCCGACTTGAAGTTCGCTTAATCGACTCGATTCTGTCCTACGGGCACACAGAGAATCACAAGACGCGCTCTCTGTCCGAACCGCCGATCATCCCACCGATTCATATCCCAGATAGCGAGATCGTTCAACCGGCCCTCAAGCCAATCAAGCGTTTCAAATAACGCCTCTGCTGCCTCTTCATAGGCCTTCTCCGAACCCGCAAATCCGGCTCGATCGACGCCGTTATTCACGTTTCGATAGATGCGTTGGCTGATCGCGTCTGTTCCTGCCTGCAAACGCTCTGCATTCATCAACCTCGCTGAGCAGTCCAGTAACCGCTGCATGTCGCGCCAGGGGATCTCCCGGTCCACCTACCACGTCCGGTCGACCCTGACAGCCTTCCGGTGCCGGACGCGTATTTCTCGCCAACGCTTACTGAGGCCCAAACAGCGCCCGAAGCGGTCACGCGTCCCCTGAATTTGAGGAGATTGGGGTGGCTTATGATCCCCTTCCTCACGTCCACGGTGAAATTGTACGACGAATCACATGCTAGGCCGCGTTCCGTAACGAACAGGAGGGTCCAAACTCCGTCGAATTGTGAGGCGGACCTAGTCGCATTAGCCTGTCCAGTCGCAGTCCATGCGACGAATAGCGCTAAGACGAGCTGCGCCGGAACAGAAGTCATCCTCATTCTTGTTTCCCTTTCTTAGTACTTTGAGGTCGAGGAATTCGGCCGCTATGGCTTATCGCGGTTCGGCAGTGGAGCGCGTTCGAGCTTGCGTGACAGAAGTGGTTTGACGGGCATGTGGGACCCCTCCGCTCACTTAGACCTCGAGGCAGCGAGGTGGAGGCAGTTCCAACCACAAACTCATTCGTATCCTAAGGCCTCGGGCAGGGACTGCATGAAGGCCTCCGTCTCTTCGGCGACCTCATCGAGGCAAGTGTCCATGACGAAGTGGCCACCCTCCAAGAGCACGACTTTGGCGTCGGGTAGATCCCTTTTGAATGCATCGGCGCCCGGGGGGATGAACGACTGGTCGTAGCGGCCCCAGAGGATAAGGCTCGGCGGTTTGTGCTCACGAAGCCAAGCTTGCCAAGTCGGGTAAGACGCGAGGTTGTTCTGGTAGTCGTAGATCAGCTCCGCCTGGATCGCGTCGATCCCGGGCCGATGCAGGTAGGCGAGCTCATCCATCCAGAGATCGGGGTCGTACGCCTCGGTGTTGGGGTCGCTCCCGAGGTGACGGTTGCGCACCGTCGCGGGTGCCAACGCTCCCTGCCGAACAGTCGCCTCATGGGCGGAACGATCGGACCAGAACGGACGCCGCGTCTCCCATACTAGGCCGAGCCCTTCGTCATAGACGTTGGCATTTTGAAAGATCATGGCTCTGACGGCCTCCGGCCGGGCGGTGGCCATACGCATGCCGACGGGGCCGCCGTAGTCCTGCATCAAGAGCGTAAAGCGCCTAAGGCCGAGAATGTCGGCGAACTTGAGCGTAAACGCCGCCAAGTTGTCGAACGTGTAGGTGAATTTATTTGGGGGCGGAGTGTCGCTGTTGCCGAAGCCGATGTAGTCGGGCGCGATCAGACGGTAGCGAGGCGCAAGTTTGCGCATAAGGGGATCATACATCCGGGACGAGCTTGGAACACCGTGGAGCGCTAGGATGACCGGTGCGCTCGCGGGGCCAGCCACCCGATAGAACACTTTCAGCCCCTCGACCGTCGCATAGCGGTAACGAATAGGAACCGACATGGAATGGCGATACATGTGTCCTCCAGCCGCGACGAGATCACGCCCCAGTACGCGCGACCGCGAGCATCGCCAATCATCCCTACGGTTGGTTGCGGAGCGCAATGCCGGCCCCGGTCCACGTGAGCTATAGCCCGGTGTCGCCCGGTGTCGCACCGCTCGGTAGGGCCGCCTCAACCTGGAAAGGCAGCTTGGTCGAAGCATCCCACATTCGAGGATGGAACATTGACCTGAACAGAGAGTGCAAAGCAGATGGCAAACGCGTGACCATTGTAAGCCGCATTGGCCGTAAATGGGTGGCAATGACCGTCTGCTCCAACGATGCAGTCAATATGCTCCAGCACAGTGACACTCATTTCGAAGGGCGCAGCGATCGCGAACTGCAAGCCAACTTTTTGAAGAAAGACATCATCTGTCGCTAATGCGTAAGCCTCCGGTGGGGATCGTCTTCCCCAATTGTACGTGAACGTGAGATGATCTGCTCATCAATTCGCAAGAAAATTAGCAACGTGACGACGGTTACAATTCTGTCCGGTCCTGAGGGGCGACGGCGGTGGACGAGCGCCGAGAAGCTTCGGATCGTGGCAGGACCGTGACGAGAGTTGTAGAATACGCCGTCCGATGATTGCGGTCCCGAATGCCACACATGATCGAGCAACGTAGCGTCGTATCCAGCAGCAAGCCCAGCATCTGAGGACCAAGGCCCTCGGCCGACCAAGCTCGGTTGGAGCGCAAAATGCCGAAACTATACGTCAGTATAGTTTCGGCTCCGGTCGCGTGCAGCAAGTATGAACCGAGTTTGCGAGCACTGTCCGGAAAGTGGATGTCGAAAATAGATCAAGATCCGGACGCCGTCCTCGATGGGAGCAGGCCGTCTCAGATACAATTCTTCACGGCGGCAGCTGTTTTGGCGGGCAGCTTGGCTTCAGGAAGGGCTGCGGTGATCACGATGCCGGTGCCGAAGAAGCAGGGTTGCCGCTGCGGCCGACCGATCTTTTAGTCTTTAGAACTGCCAAGGGAGGTACGCCTTTGATGCAATCTCAGCAAACGATCGGCATCGATCTGCCTTTGAAAGCGCTCGTTTGGGAGGACGCGGACGGCACCACTTCTCTTGCCCACAACGATCCTGCCTATCTGGCGCACAGGCATAATCTCGCCGAATCGACCTCTCCCGTCACTGCGGCGCTGTTGGGAGCTCTCAAGAGCATCGCCGCTAAAGCGACGTCCGTGCCTTAACGGACGCTGAGCCACCGGAGTGGCAGGCAGGAACGTACTACGTCAAACATCCAGCCCCCGGTCCGTTGCATCGATCGCTCGTCCGGTCGGCTATCGCGGGAAATACGGGCTCGGATGTGTTCGACTAACAGCCCAATCAAGCACTGAAGTTTGTCTCGACAAGCTCAGCCAGAAGAGCTGCTTCTTTCCAAAACGCGCTACCCGAACTTATGAACGAGCAAATCGATCAAGACCCTGATTTTTCTGGCGAGATGCCGTCCAGGCGGCCGGACCACAAATATGCCTACGGGAGGAAGAGTGTAGCGCGTCATGATGGGCACAAGCTTATCCGCCACCGGGCAGCTCTCTGCGATGATTGCGGGAAGTGCAGCGATGCCGATGCCCATGGCTATCGCCTCAGCGATGGCAAGCGCGTTGTCCGCCTTGAAACGCCCTTGCGGGTGGACGGTGGTCGTCTTCTTGCCCTCACTGAATTTCCAGGTTTCGGTGCCGATCATGACGGCCTGATGCTGATCGATATCGGCTGGCGTTTTCGGCGCGCCCCGCTCCCTGACGTAATCGGAACTCGCGTACAGCTGCACGGTGAAAGAACCGATGCGACGTGCGACAAGGTCCGATTCCGGGAGATAGCCGACGCGGATAGCGCAATCGAAGCCTTCACCGACGATATCGACATATCGGTCATTGTATCGAGTGTGGACGTGAAGCGATGGATGCTTCCTCGCCAATTCAGCGAGTACGGGCGCAAAATGAGTTGGGCCGAAGGATGCCGGAGCTGCTATTCGGAGAAGGCCCCGCAATTCACCGCTGGGGGACATCTCTTCGCGCGCAGCTTCAATCTCGGAGCACACTCGCGACGCATGATCGCGAAGAATCAGTCCCGCTTCAGTCAGCGCGGCTCCCCGCGTAGTTCGCGCCAGAAGCTGGACGCTGAGCTCGTCCTCCAGCCGAAGCACGCGCCGGCTAACAATGGATTTGGCGACCCCAAGATTACGTGCCGCGGCAGAAACGCCCCCCGATCGGGCCACTTCGACGAAAGTCTGCAGATCCTCGAATTCCATGAGCCTCATTCCGCTGTCGGAAACGGAGCTTACACGTTCTTAGGCTCCCCCGCCAACCGTTGGCATAGCTTAAAACCGTCTCGCCACGGCTCGCGCCGTGTACTGCAGCACTGCAGGCAGCCAGGGACGCAAAGCTACGGATCGCCTTGGCGCAGAAAGAGGCCGAGAAAGACGGAAGAAGGATGAGCGATCAAGCTGCAGTGCCACCACCGCCCGCACCTGAACCCGCCGTGGGCGCCAGTACGCAATCCTCCGCCACGCAGCCGACATCGCCGCGTACGCAAGTCACTCTCTTGAACAGGCTCTCCATACCGGTCGTGGCGATCGCCATCGCAATTGGATGTGTCGTTCTGGCGACCTCCCGTTGGAATTCATGGGTAGGAGGAGCAAGAATTCAAACGACCGATGACGCTTTTGTGCGAGCCGATATATCGCGCCTAAGCGCCCGTATCTCCGGCCAGGTAATGTCGGTGCCGATCGGCGCGTTCATGCGGGTCAAGAAAGGAGACCTTCTCGTTCAAATCGATCCCGCGGAATATGTGGCTCAGGTAGGTCAAGCAGAAGCAGTTGTTTTGGCAGCGGAAGCTGCGCTTGAGAATCTCAAGAACCAAATCGAATTACAACATGCGATGATCTTCCACGCCAAGGCGGCTCAAGCGTCCGCAGAGGCGCAACAAATTGAGGCGCGTCAGGAACTGGAACGACAACAAACCCTCTCGCAGTCCGGTTCGGGAACAAGGCAGCGACTTGAGCAGGCGACGGCCTCGCAGGCTAAAATGCAGTCTGACGTCCTCGCGTCTCGAGCGACAGTGGCAGCGCAGCAGCATCAACTACAGGTCTTCATGAGCATGCAGAAGCAGCGTGGAGCAGAACTGAAGGCAGCGAGTGCTGCGCTCTCGGCGATAAAGCTCAAGCTCGACTATACTAGTATCACGGCACCATTCGATGGAGTTACCTCCGAACGACAGGTGCAAGTTGGAGACTATGTCAATGTCGGCAGCAGTCTGATAAGCATCGTTCCCTTGCCGAGCGTATACGTCATCGCGAACTATAAGGAAACGCAACTGACCAACGTGAGGGTGGGTCACTCGGTCGTAATCAGTGTCGATAGCTTTCCTGCGGTCCAGATCCGCGGCTCGGTCGAGCGGATCGCTCCTGCCAGTGGTTCTCAGTTTGCGCTTTTGCCGCCCGACAATGCGACAGGAAATTTCACGAAGGTCGTCCAACGAATACCCGTGCGCATTAAGTTGGACGAGGGACAAAAGGACGTGGACAATCTTCTACCAGGAATGTCCGTGCAAACGAGCATCCGTACCAACGGCGGTACGTAGATGTCCGCAACCAAGGCAGAAAAGCCGCATAGCGGTGCGCCGTATCCGGTGTTGGCTGTGGCCGCTGTGCTCTTTGCTTCCTTGACCGCGAGCATCGACGGCCGCTTCACCGCAGTGGCACTGGCGGATATCCGTGGTGGGTTAGGATTGAGTTTCGACGAAGGGGCCTGGCTTTCCACGGCCGCCACAGCACCACAAATTTTTATAGCTCCGGCGGTCGCTTGGCTCACAACGGCGTTCGGATTGAGAAGGGTATTGGGCCTTCCGGCTGCCGCTTACGGGCTCGTTTCGTTTGCCATCCCTTTTGTGAGCGATTATCCGATCCTTCTGACGTTGACCGTACTGCACGGTCTGCTGCTCGGTACCTTCGTCCCTGCGACGATGATGATAATCTTCAAAACCTTGCCGCCGCGTTGGTGGATGCCTCTCATCGTCATCTACGCTACTAGGGTCGGATTTTCCCTGGATGTTTCGCACTTTCTGGTTGGAGTCTACGAACAACACTTCGGTTGGCCTGCGCTCTACTGGCAGGGGACAGTTGTGGGTCCAGTAATGGCCGTGCTTGCCTACCTTGGAACTCCCCCGCTGACCGTAGATCGCGGGCTGATGTACCGAGCCGACTGGGGCGGCATGATGCTCTTAGGCGCGTCCCTTGCGATGGTGTATTCGGGCCTTGACCAAGGAAACCGACTCGATTGGAGCAACTCCGGAACGGTGATATCTCTGCTCGTCTTGGGAGTAGCTCTATTTGCTGCTTTTCTCGCCAACGAAGTTGTTGTCAAAGAGCCTTGGGCGAGGTTCAAGGGGCTGTTTTCGCCCGGGATGGGCTTGTCGCTGGTGGTCGTAGTACTCTTCAACGTTGCCAGCCTATCCAACTCCTCGCTAGTGCCGAACTTCCTCGGTGCCGTCCGGGGCATGCGACCCGAGCAAGTCGGGGAGCTCCTGCTGGTCTCAGGGGCAATTCCCACCGCCCTTCTGATTCCGTTCCTCATTTTCGTGTTGAGATACGTTGACGCCAGGTGGACCGCGATGGCTGGACTCTTTATCTTCGCGGTAGCCAATCTCTCAGGTACGCAGATCACCGGAGATTGGGCGCGCGACGATTTCGTAGGGATCGTTTTTGCAACCGCAGTAGGACAGGCGTTGGCGCTGACTTCCTTAATCATTATCGGCTTCTCACATCTCCGGACCGACCGGACTACGGCGGTTGCCGCGTACGTTCACAGCATTCGGCTGGGGAGTACCGAGATCGGCATCGCTTTGATGTCAACCTGGCTTAGGGTGCGTGAGCAGATACATTCTTACTATCTTGGCATTAACATCGATATCGGCGGCGCCGACGTCGTGGCAGCGATTGATGCCGCAACTAGGCAGTTCTTCGCCCGTGGTGCAGACGAGGCTCGCTCGCAAGCGGTCGCGAGCCTCGCCGCCCGGATTCAACGCGAGTCGAACGTGCTGGCCTACATCGATGCTTTCTGGTTGTGCTTTTGGGCAGCCATTGCCGCACTGCTAGTCTTGGCGCTGGTTGGCGTTGCGCCCAAGGGGCCGTTTTCTCCGGTCCCATTCAGGTCTGCGGAAAGCCTCTTCGGCGCTCGAGAACCTAGATGACGGCATCACAGCGAGAAATGCTTGCGATCCTGCGGCTGGTGCTTTCACCCAAGTGAAGCACGATATTCGATCTGTCTACTCCTCGGATGGCATGGCATCGAGGGAGACATACAGTGCCTGGATGCGCCCAGCTTTGAAGTGCTCAACATCCAAGCCCGTCACCGCAGTGGGCCCATTGACGGGCCCCGCCCTCTAACGAAGCCGGCCGACAATCATGGTGACCCACGGCTTGCCCTATCGACGTGAAGACGAATTCACTCGGCAAACTTGCGAGCAAGTTCGTCACTGCTTCCGAAATCGAAGCTGCGCAGCTGGCTTGGTGATCGGGTCCGTAAAGGACGGCATTATCTGCATACAGCATACGGATTTGGGGTCTCGCTCGCTAAATAGGTGGACGACATTATCTTCCATAAGTCGGTATAATCACTTGGCTCCATGAAATCCTCCACTTGGCCCGTTCTCAACTTCGCGAGAGCACGGGTAGGACATGGTGAGCCGGATGGGCAGCGGCCATATATAGATGGGGATGTCCAAGGTCGGCCTCGCCGAGGCCGCCCGATCTGTCGACAGTTGGTAGAAAGCTCTTCAACCTAGGCCTGACGTATAAACGACGCATCCTCAATCATACCAAAAGATGCTTGTTGCGTCGCGCAAACTCCAATTCTTTCTTGGATCAGGGGCTTCCAATACTTCCTACAATCTCGCTCCAGCATCCAAGATGGAAAATCCGAATGTCCTACGATCGTCTCACCGCAGAAAACGCCGCCGTGCTATTCGTTGATCATCAGACAGGTCTTGCCAATGGCGTGCAGACCCAAAGCCCGCCAGAATTCATAAACAACGTAGGTGCACTGGTGAGGATCGCGCAGATCTACAAGCTCCCCGTGGTGATCACGACGAGCGCTGCCGACGGCCCGAACGGTCCTATCATGCCTGTCGTAAAGGACGGTCTTCCCAACGCGACGATCGTGCATCGCCCTGGCCAGATCAACGCCTTCGATAACGAGGACTTCGTTGCGGCAGTGAAGAAGACCGGGCGAAAGAAATTGCTAATTGCTGGTATATCGACCGAAGTCTGCCTTGCCTTCTGCGCGCTGTCGGCCCTAAAGGCAGGGTACCAAGTATACGGGGTCCTCGACGCTTCCGGTACCTGGAACAAGATCGTCGAGGATGCGGCGATTATGCGTATCGTGCAGGCTGGAGCCATTCCGATCACGTGGGTAGCTGTCGGCGCCGAGCTTCTTTACAGCTGGCAGGCGGCGACGGGAGAGGCTCATGCCAAGCTCATGGGCGATTTCCTGCCATTCTCCGCGAACAACATTTCGGGCTTCATGGCAGCAAAGGGCGGTCACTAGAGATTCTGTCGGGAGAAAATCAACTATAGAAGTCGCTCGGCCCGTTGGGCCGAGCGACCGCGGGCAGAGGTTCAGCGAACACTCCGCACGGTTACATCATCATCGTTCCTTCCTTATAGATCGCCACCTCGACCGGATTCAAACAGAAACCAAGTCCGGCGCTCAGATTCGTCGATTAAGTTCTCGAGCACGCTTGCGGTCGCTACGTCCCCGGCATCGTCCGCAATTCCGTGGGCACTACGCATCGCGGCGGTGATAGCCTTGTTATCGTTCATCAGCTCACGGAGCATCTCCCGCGGCCTGACGAAAGCTTCATCGTTGTCCCTGATCGTCTGCAGTCGTGAGATCTGACTGATCGATTTCAGCGTGGTGCCACCAATCTTTCTGACGCGTTCGGCTAGGATATCAGTAGCGGCAAACAGCTGTGCGGCCTGATCATCCAGAAGAAGATGATAGTCGCGGAAGTGCCGGCCGCTGACATGCCAGTGAAAATTCTTTGTCTTGAGATAGAGGACAAAGAAATCCGCCAGCAACGTATTGACGACGGTTGCGACCTTTTCGATCTTATCCGTCGATAGATCGGTCGGCGTCTCAAGTTCAGTCGGTGCGATTGTTAGTCTATTCACGGCGGCTACCTTTCCTTTTTATTCATTGTTAGTGGGGCCCGAACTCAGCATCCGTCGCAAGCATCTCTAGGTATGATACATCGTCCCAGATGAACAAGTCGTCTTGATTGCGGCGGCTTCGAGTGGCGAAGAGACCTAGCGGTGATCTACCAAGTTTTCTTTGACAGCGATTTTTCTGGAAAAGTGCTCCCTTGCGCGTCTCGCTAGGTCCATGACCATTCATTGTTTCGCTTGATGTAACGGCGAGTTGCCGAGATTGAGGCTAGTGTCGGCCGGGTTGTCAGCACATCATTAGCCCAACGGATCGGGAACTAACCTCACGGTGAAGCAGGGGATTACTATGAGTACAGATCGCTATCTTCCCTTCGTGGGCCGTATCCTCATCGGCCTGACATTCACTTTTCTCGGGCTTGGCAAGGCGATCGCCTGCGGCAAAACCGTCGCAATGATCACGGCAGTAGGTCTTCCCTTTCCGTCGCTCGCCTTTTTAGCTGCCGTCAGCCTCGAGATCGTCGGTGGTCTCCTCCTTATCGTCGGTTACAAACTGCAGCCGGTTCCTCTTTTGCTGGCCGTATTCTCCATCGTCACCGCATCCTATTTCCACTGCAACATCGCCGACGAGAATACGCTGGTCCACTTCTTTAAGAATGTCATTATCGCCGGTGGACTGTTTCAGATCGCGGGCTTCGGCGCCGGCGCATTCAGTATCGATCAGCGCGCTTCTAGGGGAAGCGGCAATTTCGCGGGGCTTTCGACCGCGCGGTGATCGTAGATCAGTCGAAGAAGGTTCGGCTGTACCGAAGTCGTCGAGCGAAGAACGTCTCATCCAGTCTCGGAGACATTTCTACACATTGGAACCATTGAAATGAACGATGAAAGAACTCGAATGTCGGATTTTGAAGGACGCCTTCGGACGGTGGAGGATGAACTCGCGATCCGCAATCTAGTGGCCCGATTCACTGATGCTGTGAATCAACGCGACACGAAAGCTTTCAAGCGGCTTTGGAGCGATGATGCGGTATGGGAAATCGGTCCTCCTTTCTCCATCAAAGCGACGGGAGTCGAAGCCATTAGCGGTATGCTCGACGAGCTTTTCAAACCGAAACTTCTCTTCGTACAGCTGACACACTCGGGCATCATTATCTTCACGGGAAATGACTGCGCCACGGGACGTTTTACGGAGCGAGAGCGTGGAAAGGGCGAGGGCGACTTCTACGAGAATCTCGCTGTTTATCACGACGAGTATATCCTGAGCCCGGACGGCTGGCGCTTCAAGCGCCGTTATTACGAGTACCGGTTCCTAGATACTTTTGCCTTCTCAGGCGAGATCGTTCCGCGCACGAGATGACGAGCCCGGCGAAGGTTGACGTTCGACCTTCGAAGAGCCAACCGGAGCCAAGCGGCCTGCCGACGGGCATAATCAACAATCTATCAATCGTTCGCGTTTGTTGCAGTCGTTGATCAAAAACTCAGTACACCGAATGCAGTTCGCTTGCGTCTCTCCATCCAGAGGCTGCATGTAGCTGTTCGAGTCTCAGTTTCCTGCCGGCATTCCTTCGGTCTCGGTAGTAAATGAGCTGCCGAGAGAGGCCGTTCTGCTCAGCCAGGAAAAGCGGCATTGTCGCCGACGGAAAGGGGAACGGGCGGCGCCGCCCGAGAAGAAGATGGCCGCTTTGGCGTGTGGAGACGAAAGTGGCCGACGCGCCTTCGACTCAAGGAAGAAAAGTTGGCATTGGCACGATCGCAACTATCGGTTTTTTATCTGTTTTGCTGGTGTTTACTATCGTGGTTGCCATGCTGGGCTGGACGTCTGCGAGCGACGTTCAGATGTCGATCAATGGTTGGATCGCATTAGGACTCAGGGTGTTCTTCTCGCTTTTGATCGGAAGCGGTCTCATGGGACTGGTGTTCTACAGCAGTCGAACCGAATACCACGAGGCCATGGTCGTTCACGTTAGGAACATCCAGGATGGTCTGGGGGAGGAATCATGAGCATCGATTGAACGTCGCGGCGCGCGATTGATTTATCTACGCGCGCCGTCCTCGTGGCGGCATCAGTTCAGGAGTCGGTTGGAGCGAAGGCGAGAAACAGCAAGTTCTAGGAATGCCCGCACTTTTGCCGGCGCGTGGCGACCTTCTGGATAGAGCACGTGAATGGGAAGTGGTGGTTCTTCATGTTCACCAAGAATGATTTGCAAGTGACCTTCAACGAGGGCTGGACCGATCTGATAGTGGAGCAAGCGCGTCAACCCCCAACCGGCCTTCGCGGTGGCGATCGCAGCTTCATTTGTGTTGCATTGCAGGGCCGGGCGAACGATGACGCGTTCGTCACCCGCGAATCGCCATTCGGGTGAGGCCCAGGCGCTCGTCGACGTTACAATGCGATGATCCTTCAGATCCGAAGGGCTGGCAGGGATGCCGTTCTTTTCGAAGTAGGAAGGGGCCCCGCAGATCACGCGCCTTACCATGCCAACCTTGATGGCGGTAAAGCCGGAATCCGGCAAATGCCCGATGCGAATCGCGACATCGACACCGTCCTCAACGATGTTCACCGGGCGATCGAGGAACAGGGTCCTGCCCGACATTCCGGGATGGGTGTCGAGATATTCCATCATGATCGGTAGCACATACATCTGGCCAAAGAGAGCCGAAGCGGTGACCACTAGCGTGCCGGATGGCTTTGCGTATGATCCCGAGGCAGCCGCTTCCGCTTCGACGATGTCGGACAGGATGCGACGGCAATCGTCGAAATATCTGGTCCCGGATTCGGTAAGTTTGACGGAGCGGGTCGTGCGGACGAACAGCCGAGTACCTATCGTTTCCTCGAGGGCTGCGATCGCCCGGGTCACTGCGGGCGCACTCATATAGAGAAGCCGGGCGCTTTCCGCGAAACTTTCAGCCTCAGCGACTTTGACGAAGATGCGCATCGCTTGCCAGCGATCCATGGCCTTCCCTCTCTTTTAGCTCCTTCCTACCTGCTGAACTCGGAGACAAGCTCCATCTATACATTGGAGTTATTGACCGGCTCCTATCGGTTCCTCGTGGATATATCGGCTGTTGGCTCGTCGTGAGGAGACGACTGCCCCCAACATCGCCGGCGCGCGCCTTTAGCCATTCTATGAGTCGAAACCCGCCGGTCGCGATTGGAAACCCGCCGGGCATACCGCCGGCATAGGAAGAATGAGGCATCTAGCGGCAAGGCTTCGACTCCCGAGTTTGCTTACGAGTCGAACCAAGACGAGGTAGCGCTCGCAAGCGAAACCTAGGCGAGTTGAAGGAAAAAGAGGGGGCGTTCAGCGCGCCCCTTCGTTCATGATTGGTCGGAGAATCCGGAATGCCTTCGCTCCAGACATTTGCCGATCAGGCGCCCGCGTCAGTCAGGCCACAGGGCGCGCGATCTTCCCTTCGGACGATTTCCTCGATCTGGCCAATGATCTCGCTGCCAATGCCCGCCCTACGCATCCGTTCTCGTAAGATGCCTATGGTCGCGATATCCCCGTCTCTCTGCGCCACCGCAAAAGCAACGACAAGGGATGTCCTAGCATCGAAACTCGTTCCACGACGGGCCGCATCAATCTCGGCACCGGTCATCCCAAGGCCTCGCAAGCTCTCCTCTTGGCGCCTGAGCCGAGGCTCATCTTTGCTTCTTGCGGTTATAGCAAGCTCGATCGAAATTCGCGCCCGATCGTCGAGAGTAAAGCTGGACATCGTGGTATCCTCAAGCGAGGCTAAAAGCCGAAATAGCTGAGCCCCGGGTGATCGTCGGGTCTGCGTCCAAGTGGCCATCGGAACTTCCGGTCTTCCTCGGCGATCGGATGCTCGTTGATGCTGCTGTGTCGAACACGCATCAAACCGTCGTCGGCAAACTCCCAATTCTCATTGCCGTAGGCCCTGAACCATTGACCGCTGTCATCGTGATACTCGTAGGCGTATCGCACCGCGATTCGATTGCCAGAAAAGGCCCAGAGCTCCTTGATAAGCCTATAGTCCAACTCATGGTTCCACTTGCGGGTGAGGAACGCTTGCACCTCATCCCGCCCCGTCAGGAATTCAGCTCGATTGCGCCATCGCGTCTCCGTCGTGTAGGCAAGCGCTACCTTCGCGGCGTCGCGGGTGTTCCAGCCGTCCTCGGCAAGGCGTACCTTTTCGATGGCAGTCTGTTCGTTGAAGGGCGGAAGTGGTGGACGGGACATAGGTGCTTCTCCGGGTTAAAGGACGATATGTTACCCTGTGGGCGGCAGGCGAAGGCGTCTCTAGCGGCGGTACTGTCGATCGAAGGGACAGTAATCTCTGTTTCCGGCATCGCGCGATAGCGATCTTCACATTGTATCCTCTCAAGAGCCTGTCTGCCGGTTACGGTCGGTTGATATGTGCTTCAAAGCGCGAGTTCGATCACTGCAACTTCATCGCCGCCTGGCTGTGCCGGCACCGCGCAGCAAATTAAGACTTCGTCCCGTGCGACGGTGGCGGTAGGCTCTTTGACGTATATGATCGTGCCCCTCGAGAGTTTCGTCCTGCAGGTGCCGCACGTTCCCGTCCTGCAGCTGAAATCGGGGCTGAGTCCCCGAGTTTCGGCCAGCTCGAGCAGCGTTCCAGATTTCGGTGTCCAACGTGCTTCCTTCAGCGACTTGGTGAAGACGACCGGTACCGGCTGCGTCGACGGTGGCGGACGTTCGACAACCACTGCGTCGGCGTCACGAGATCT
This sequence comes from Bradyrhizobium sp. NBAIM03, assembly GCF_020194055.1. Taxonomy (NCBI): domain Bacteria; kingdom Pseudomonadati; phylum Pseudomonadota; class Alphaproteobacteria; order Hyphomicrobiales; family Nitrobacteraceae; genus Bradyrhizobium; species Bradyrhizobium sp. NBAIM03. The sequence continues at coordinate 27,408 of NZ_JADYVS010000026.1, forward strand.
CGTCAGCGACGAAGGTCCGAAAGCTTCGGCGTGAATGCGGTTGTCGGCAACATTCAACCTGCGCAGACCGTCATAGAGCGACTGCGTGAACTGAGGTGGACCACAGAGATAGAAATCATAATCGTCAAATGGCAGGAAGCGAGAAAGCAATCCGATGTCGACCCGGCCGCTCGCATCGTAATCGACCCCTTCTTCTGCGCCCTCAATGTCGCTTAGCACGCGGACAACTCTTGCCGAACCGCCGGAAGATTTCATCAGTTCGTCGATTTCCTTGCCAAAAGGCAGATCACGCTTCGAGTGTGCCGCCTGGAAGAGCACGGTGCGTCGGCTTTTTCGGGTACGAAGGCCCTCATAGACGACATGTCTCAACATCGCCAACATCGGCGTGATGCCGATCCCGCCTGCGATCAGGACAGCCGGTCGCTTCTGACCGCTGTCGATCGTGAAGTGTCCGTCCGGCGCCCGCGCTTCTATCAGGTCGCCGAGCCGGATAGCGTCGTGGAGATAATTAGATACGGTGCCGCTGCGTTTCACGCTGATGCGATACACGCCGTCGGACGGTGCTACCGAGAGCGTGTACGTCCTGATGACGGGCTTGTCGGTGTGGGACAGCCTGATTCTGATTGGAAGATGCTGGCCAGCCCGATATGGGGGCAGGCCACCGGCACCATCGTCAGGCTGAAGGTAAAATGATCGTATCGATGTGCTCTCATCGACAATCTTCGTCACTCTGAAGGGCCGCCACCTTGCTGCAAGCTCAATCGCGCGCAACCGATCGGCGGCCGCTTCCCAGTCGCCGGTCATGAGGGAGGCCGGAGACCACCCGTCTCTTTGGAACGTCCAACGGAGCGCGATAGCGTTGCGCCGTCTGATGACCTTGCGGGCGCGAAAACTCCATAGGCGCTCAGCGCCCTGGAAAGCAGCTATTTCAGGAGAGTCGAGTATTACCTTTGCGTCCCCCGCGAGCTGAAGAACGTCACCGGTCTCGAAGTCGACGAACGCCAGACCTGCTTTGCCGTTCATCATGATATTGCCAAGGGTCGCGAAGAAGTAGTTTCCATTGAAATCCGGAATCGTGAGCGTTCCGTCATCGTTGATGCGTACGAAGCCAGCTTTGCCCCCTCGATGGGAAACATCGACCTGTCGCCTATCCTCGCGCTCAATGTAGGAGGCGACAAAAAACGTGTCGGCGGCTTGGATCATGTCGCGATCGAATGCATCCAACTCAGCGCTCTCCTCCACGATGCCACCGAAGTGCTCCGTGGGGTTGCGGACGAACCTGTAATCCCGGAGCTGTATGTATTGAGGACAATTGCCAAAGCTCTGATCCACATCGAATCCGAGCGGTTCTCCAGCAGTTGCTCTCAAAATTCCGTTCACGCGATTTCGGCGGCGGGTGTTCAATTCGATGCCTAGAAGTCCGATCGCATCGCCATCGCGCATTCCAACGCTCGCCGGATCGCTCGGATCTGGTTGCAGATCGATCGTGAGTGTGCGCGAACTCGGCGACGACACGAAGCCCGGCCGACCCGTGACAAAGGTCGCCCATGCATCACCCCTCAGGTCGACGCTACCGAGTGCCATGAACGGAATCTGGGCGTAGAACTCCCGGTGCTGGTCCGGCATGTAGTCCCGAACGACCCGCCGGCCCGCGACTTCCATCCGCTCTGCGACCCCCGTCTTTTCCTGGATCGCCTTTTCGCCCGCGTGCCACGTGTCCAGCTTCGCTATCGGTCGCCGACCAATCATCTTGCATCTCCAATTCGAGATAAAGGGCGCGCCCGGAGGCGCGCACCCGTCCAACAATCAAGCCGCGGCTGAAAGGCCTACCGGTGTCTTGATGAAGGGAGCGAAGCCGGGCAGTGACTCGATGCGTTGGAGGAAGGCATTCACTTTTGGATAGCCGGACAGGTCAACGTTGCCTTCAGGAGCGCGTGCAACATAGCTGTACAACGCGACATCAGCGATCGTCGGACGCTCTCCCACGAGCCAATCTCTGTTGGCCAGATGATTTTCGAGCCTCTTCAAGAGCACATGGGATCTTCCGATCACGTCTTCCGGATTGTACTTCGCGCCAAAGACAGTTATCAAGCGCGCCGCGGCAGGGCCGTACGCCACTTCGCCGGCGGCTACAGACAGCCACCGTTGTATTGCTGCTGCTCCCTCCGGGTCCTCGGGGAGCCATTCCGCCTTGCCAGATTTCTTGGCAAGGTACACGAGTATCGCATTTGAGTCTGATATGACGATACCGTCATCGTCCAACACCGGGACTTGCCCGAAGGGGTTCAGCGCCAAAAACTCTGGGGTCTTGTGGGCACCGGACTTCAAATCCACTTCGATCAGGTCGAAGGGCTGTCCAAGCAGCGAGACGAAAAGACGTGCGCGGTGCGAGTGACCGGAGAGGGGGTGATAGTAAAGCTTCATGATCGTGATTCCTGCGTGAGTGACCAGGCTCAACTCCCGATCAACGGGGAAAATTTGACAGAGCTCTTTGGCCCCGAGAACGATCATCCTAAGCACTTCATCATTGTCGCCACCGCAATGATGGATCGTGAGATTTAAGTGGCTGAAATCGCTAGAATTGTTTGCTCCGTCTGTTATGGCAGGGTGCGTGCGCAATCGGAAACCGACGAAATGGCAGGATAAGCAGCTTCGTCCGGCGTTCCCGTATTGGAGACGCGGCGTATCAAAGCGGGTGGCTAGTTGAGCGACGGGGACGCAGACATCTTCGATTTGAGAATGATTTCGGCATCCGGAATCACTCCGAACATCGAAAGGAAATGTCATGTCGTACGAGCGCCTCACTGCCGAAAATGCGGCGGTACTCTTCGTCGATCATGAAACCGGACTTGCGAACGGCGTACAGACGCAAAGCCCTCCCGATTTCATCAACAACGTGAAAGCGCTGGTTACGATTACGCAGATCTACAATCTGCCGGCAGTGATCACCACGAGCGCGACGGACGGACCAAACGGTCCCATCATGCCGGTTGTCGAACAAGGACTTCCGAAGGCAGCGATCGTTCATCGTCCGGGCCAGATCAACGCATTCGACAACAAGGACTTCGCGGTGGCGGTGAAGGCGACCGGTCGGAAGAAGCTGCTGATCGCGGGCATTTCTACGGAGGTCTGCGTCGCGTTTGCGGCGCTTTCGGCACTCGAGCTCGGATACGACGTGTACGCCGTGCTGGATGCGTCCGGGACCTGGAGCAAGTTGGTCGAGGAGGCGGCAATCGCGCGGATGGTGCAGGCCGGCGTCAATCCCATCACCTGGGTCGCGGTTGGCGCCGAACTATTGGGTACCTGGCAATCCTCTACAGGAGAAGCGCACGCCAAGCTTATGGGGGATCACCTGCCGTTCGCTGGCTACAATCTGGCTGGCTATCTTTCGATAAAAGGGCAGGCGTGACATCATTCGGCACGAGCACAGTAAAAGCAAGGCAGGAAGGCTGTGCCGGTCCATCGGTCGGGCCGGCACAGCTCAATTGAGCGACGCTTCAAACCCGTCATATTCTTAGCGGCTGTAGCAATTCGAGGCGGCGTGTCAATCGCCAACGTCGACTATTTCGATTGTGGGCTTTCGCCGATACGCGCAGGTCTCGATGTAAGAGTCTTATGACGCACCTGTTCGCCAATGGCCTCGAATCTCTGCTGCGAGCCGAAGACAGCACCCTGCTGGCCGATCATCAGTTCTGTCGGTTCACTAATCTGAGAGTCCGACGGTGCTGATGCGCGTGCTACCGCGCTGGATCTGTGGCGCCATGATCGCGTGAATTGAAAGTTGTCAACGTACGGAGTTGAGAATGCGTGCGGTCTATTACAGGCGCCAGGGTGCAGCGGCAGAGGTTCTAGAGCTCGGCGACTTACCGAAGCCGGTGCCCGCACGAGGAGAGGTTCTCGTGCGAATCGAAGTTTCCGGCATCAATCCGAGCGATATCAAGAATCGAAGCGGGTTCGCATTCAAGATGCCTTTCCCTCTGATTGTGCCGCATCAAGATGGCGCAGGAGTCATTGAGGACGTCGGTGAAGGCGTATCGCGGAGCAGAGTTGGAGAACGCGTCTGGATATTCGAAGCTCAGACGGGCCGTGCGAGAGGGACTGCCGCCGAGTACGTCGCAGTGCCCAGCGACAATGCCGTTCCGCTTCCTGATGAGACCTCCTTTGAGATCGGAGCGTCACTCGGCGTTCCGGCTATGACGGCGCATCGATGCCTTTTTGCCGGTGGAGAACTTCGCGGGCGTCGCGTCTTGGTACAGGGCGGCGCAGGAGCGGTCGGTTCCGGCGCAATACAACTTGCGAAGTGGGCGGGGGCATGGGTGGCCGCCACCGTCCGGCGCCCCGAGCAGTTAGAGGTCGCGCGCGCGGCTGGGGCCGATCTCGTGATCGACCTCGCTGCCGACTCTGTCGAGACCGAAATCACCAGCCATACGAGGGGCGAAGGCGTCGACCGCATTGTCGAAGTAGACCTCAGTGCCAACTTGGATGTGGATTTGAAATGTCTTGCAAGCGGTGGCTCCATCTCCGCCTATTCGACGCACAATCCCAAGGAATCGATCTTACTCCCGACGATGCCGGCCATGCTCGGCAACGCCGCAGTCCGTTTCGTTTACGTCTACACGATGCCTACGAGTGCGAAGAGGATGGCCATACGCGAGATCAGCGAGTGCCTACTGACGAAGGTATACAACCCGAAAATCGGACTGATTCTGCCGCTGCGCAGGACGGTCGAAGGTCATCTTGCTGTGGAGTCGGGAACGATCGGAAAGACCTTGATACGATTGGATGCGGAATGAGCGTCCCTGCAAACAGGCTCTTTGCAGGGGCCGCTCGGTCCCACAGGGAGTAGACGCGAGATGTTCTGTCGACGCCGCCGTATGACGGGCGCGACAACGGTTCCTGATGTTCATTGCGGACTTTCGACGCAACTTCAATAAACGTCCAGCCCGCAGATCGACGCAAGTCAAAGAGCTTGCTCGGCGTGCGGCAGGGCCACGGCGCCGGAGACTTGCTCGAACCCCATAAAGTGGGCGAAAGTGCAACAGGAAGTAGCCATTCAAGATTGGAGACCGACTTGCATTTCAAGCACCTTCAATACCTGGTTGCCTTGGCCAAGGAGCGGCACTTCGGACGGGCGGCGAGTACCTTGGCGATCAGCCAGTCGGCCCTCTCGCAAGCCATTCAGCATCTGGAGAAGCATTTCAGCGCACCGATCGTGTTGAGGGATCAAAGCGGATTCCAAGGTTTCACGCGGGAGGGTGAAGCAATTCTCAGCTGGGCGCGACAATCGCTTGCCGACTACGACCGGCTGTTGAATGCGGGCCAGCACGACAACCCAACCGAATTGAAGGGCAGTCTGCGCCTTGCGCTGTCTCCGGTCGCCATGACGATCACTTCGCTCCTGACGGCCCCCTTCGCAGAACGTTATCCCGGCATCACGATTTCAGTTCTATGCAAGACGATGCCGGAGATCGAGCGCGGCCTCAAGGAGTTCGAATATGATGTGGGCGTTACTTACCTGGACGGCCTGACACTTGGCGGTCTACGACCCTACTCGCTCTATGACGAGACCTACTACCTGCTGGTCCCGAAGGACCATTTTCTTAGCGACAGGAAATCGATCGACTGGGCGGAGGTCGGCGAGATGCCGTTGTGCCTGCTCAGCCCCAACCTTCACAACCGGATCATCATCGATCGAATCTTCGCGAGCGTCGGCGTCGCGCCAAAGGCAGTGATTGAAACCAATTGCAGTCTGGGGCTATTCGCGCACATGCGAACAGAGAACTGGCTGACTATCGTACCGCATTCCTACTTCTATCTTTTGGGCGACTGGCTGTTCATCAGGTCGATACCCATCGTCAATCCCGCGACGACTGCGACGATCGGTCTCGTCATACACGAGCGCGATCCCATCTCACCGAATATTCGGGCATTCGTAGAAGTCGCGCAGGAGGCCCTCATAGGCAAACAACTCGACCGTTACCGCAACTGACCGGATCGTCCGATTTCCCAAAGTATTGCATCTTCTTGAGGGGGCGCTGATCTCTCTCGGACGCAGGTGTCTGTCACCTCATAAGTAAAATTGACTGCGTGATAAGGCGCTTTTGCTCAACAAAGCTGCCCTAGCAGCGGACTATTTGGACTTGAGCTTCCGCGTTTCTTTCGCCGATATGAGTGCATCTTCTGTTGGAAAAAGGAGGCGCAGCGATGCGAACCTACCCAAAGTTCAAAGCCGCTGCCATGCATGTAAGTCCGGTCTTTCTCGACACCAAGAAGACGGTGGACAAGGCCTGCTCCCTGATCGAAGAGGCGGCCAACAACGGCGCCAACCTGATCGTCTTCCCGGAAGCCTTCATCCCATGCTTTCCGATCTGGCACTCGCTGCGCGCACCCGGCCTCAACCATGGATATTTCCAACGTCTAGCTGCGGCCGCCGTGCATGTGCCGGGACCGGAGGTGCGTCGCCTCGCGGAGCTTGCCAAGCGACGCGACGTTGTCATCTCCATGGGCATCAACGAAGGAACCACGGCGAGCATCGGCTGCCTTTGGAACACCAACATCCTGATTGGAAACGACGGCTGCCTGCTGAACCATCATCGCAAGATCGTGCCAACCTACATGGAAAAGCTGACCTGGGCGAACGGCGACGGCGCCGGCCTCCGCGTGGTCGATACGCCGCTCGGCCGCATCGGCGGGCTGATCTGTGCGGAGAACTGCAACCCGTTGGCGCGCCATGCCCTGATCGCGCAGGGCGAACAGGTGCACATCGCGACCTACCCGTCCACCTGGCTGAACGGCGGCGGCATGAGTCTCGCCGAAGGCGTCCGCATCCGCACCGAGGCGCACTGCACCGAAGCCAAGGTCTTCACCGTTGCTGCATCGATGTATCTCACGGACACCGCGAAGGACCTCCTCGCCGAGGGCGACATGAAGCTGCGTGAGGCTATGGACGCCGGCGAGCGCAACCCGAGCATGATCATGGGCCCGAGTGCCGAGCTGAAGGCGCCGGTGTTGCGCGACGACGAGGGCATCCTCTACGCCGACATCGACGTCAACGACTGCATCGTGCAGAAGCAGTTCCACGATCTCGCCGGATATATGAACCGTTTCGACATCTTCGACCTGACGGTCGATCGCTCCACCAACGATCCCGTGACGTTCTCGGCCGTGCGTGGCCGCCGCGAGCATGTCGGTCTCGACCTCACCGATGATGCCGACATTGTCTGGTCGCGCTCGCCGCAGGCGGCGGAATAATGGCACTTGGTGATGGCCGTGTTGGATAACGCCCGTGACTAACGCTCGCATACAGGGAATCTACGTTGGCCGCGCTGCACCGCTTGGCGACGGGCGCGTACCGAGCGGTTTCGTGAAGACACGGGTGAGCAAATCGATCCAGGCTGGTATCGATGGACTGCCGGGCGACGAACAGGCTGATCGGAGGGTACACGGCGGCCCGGATATGGCGATCTACGCCTATGCCTGCTCGCATTACGATCGCTGGATAGCGGAGTTTCCCGAGCATGCAGGCCTGTGGGGCAGCGGCGCATTGGGCGAAAACCTCGCCATGCACGGATGGGAAGAAACCGATGTCTGCATCGGCGACATCGTTCGCGTTGGCGGTGCCATCCTTCAGGTCACGCGGCCACGGAAACCGTGCTTCAAACTGGCGCTGCGCTTCGACGACCTGCGTCTGCCGCGACGACTAGTCGAGACCGGCCGCTGCGGATGGTACTATCGCGTGCTGGAGCCGGGCGCGATCGCGGAGGGCGACGAGGCAGTTCTCCTCGAGCGGTTGCATCCGGAATGGTGCATCCGCCGCGTCAACGACCTCAGCATTCAGCCCGACGCTGATCCGACTGAGTTACGCAAGATGGCCGCGCTGCCCGAACTCGCCGGCAATTGGCGCGCCCAGGTGCAGGCGGCAGCGCTCGCGGGAGAGGCTGCTGCGCGCAACACTGCATTCCGGGAATTCATCGTCCTCAAGACCATCGACGAGAGTGCCACGATCCGCTCGTTCGAACTCGCCCCCGCTGACGGAGGCGGAATTCCGGCCGCTCAGCCAGGCCAGCATCTCGTCATCAGCGCTCAGGCCGACGGACGAAAGATGTCTCGTCCTTATTCGATTTCGGCCATCGCCAACGGCCACCTGCAGATCAGCGTCAAACGGGAGACCGGCGGGTTCTCGGAGTGGCTGCACACGCGCGTCAAGGCCGGCGACCGGCTCAACGTGCTTGGTCCTCGCGGCTCGTTTCAACTGGAAAGCACCAGCGGACTGCCGCTGGTCCTGATCTCCGCCGGAGTCGGCATCACCCCGATGATCGCGATGCTGCAGGCGGCGACGACGAATAACGGCGCCAGGATCGTGCCGAAGGGTGTATCGTTCATCCACTGCGCCCGGGATTCCAGCCATCACGCTTTCAGGGCGAAGCTGGCCGACATCCGTGCAAGGCATCCGTCGGTATCCTTTCACACGCGCTTCAGCCGGCCGGGCGCGGAAGACCGGATCGGCGTCACGCATGACAGCGTCGGTCGCGTCGATCGAGATCTGATCCATCGCACGATTGCGCTGCTCGGCGCGTGCAACGTCTACATCTGTGGCCCCATCGCCTTCATGGCCAATGTCAGTCGCTGGATTGGCGAGATCGAGCAATCAGGTATTCGCGTCATGACGGAAGCATTCGTGCCTTCCGGCGCCGCAGCGAGCGCGGATCGAAAGCGCCGTCCCGATCACGCGCGCGTCAGCTTCGCGCGGTCGGCTCGATCGCTCGAAATGAACGGTTCCGGCTCGCTGCTCGATCTCGCGGAGTCCGAGGGATTGCCGGTCGTGAGCGACTGCCGCTCAGGCACCTGCGGCGCTTGCGCCGCCCGGGTGATCTCCGGCGAGGTCGGATACGATTTCGAACCGGTCGCGCCGATGAATGACGGGGAAGCGCTGCTGTGCTGCGGTTTCCCGCTTAGCGAAAAGCTCGTTCTCGATCTCTGAGGTCGAGAATGGTCATCGATCTTCAAGTCGCGCCGCCATCAAGAGTGCGATGTCTGTCAGGGAAGAACGCGCCGGGTCGGCCGGATTCACGCGATTGTCGAGGGACTTGAAGATGAACGTGAACATCACACGACGTCAGGCGAGCGCGATGATGCTCGCCGCATTTGCGGGCGGGCTGCGCACCGCATCGGCCAATGATGCCGCGCCGCTGCGTATAGCGCACGATTTACCGGTGGCATGGCTACCATTGTTCGTCGCCTATGAGCGCAAGCTCTGGCAGGCCGAGGGCATCGCGCCGACCACCATTCCCTCGCCGCACGGCACCGCGACCCTGATCTCCGTCGCCGGCGGCGCCGCCGACATTGGTGTGTCGACGGAAATGTCGGTTTGCGTCGGTGCCTTCAGCAAGACGCCGGTCAAGATCATCGCGAGCTTTAACCAAGTCGAGAACATGGAATTGGCCTGCTCGACCGCAATCAAGACCCCGGCCGACCTGAAGGGCAAGAAGATCGCCGTAGTGCAGGCCAACCCGTCGCAATATTACTTCTCGCTGTTGCTGAAGAAATACAATCTTACCCCGTCGGATCTTTCCATCGTACGGCTAGGACCGGCCGAAATGATCTCCGCGCTCAACGGCGGATCGATCGATGGTTTCGTCTGGCAGGAGCCTTTCCTGACGCAGGCGGCCAAGCTCGAAGGCAAGAAGTTTCATCGCCTTGCCGAGCCCGGCCTGAACGCCATCTTTGCCTCGATCATCGTCAACGAGAAGACGCTGCAGGAGCGGCGTCCGGTGCTGGTGAAGGCGCTGCGCGCGTTGGACCAGGCCTGCGCCTTCATCAAGGCCAACGGCGAGGATTCTGTGCGGATCGGCGCGCAGTTCTCGCAGATGGATCCCGCGGTCGCTGCCGACGCGATCAGCCGGATGAAAATCGGTCTGTCACTGGATGTTCCCATGATGAAGGCGAAGATGATCGACGAGGCCAATTGGGCACTGGCCGAAGGTATTGCCCGTCCGGGATCGCCGGTTCCCGACTACGCCGATTATCTCGATCCCACCCTGCTGGCCGATGCGAGAAAGACATGATGACGCAAACCCTGCAGCAGCCGGCCTTCACCGCGATTCCCAACTTCATAAACGTCGATTCCGTTACCTTCCGGTTCGACCCGAAGCAACTTGCGCTTGGCAACGTCAAGCTGACCATCCCGCTCGGCCAGTTCGTCTGCCTGCTCGGTCCGAGCGGCTGCGGGAAGACCACGCTGCTCAATCTGATCGCCGGCTTCCTGGTTCCGACCGACGGCTATGTGTTCGTCAACGGCAAGGTTGTCGACGGCCCCGGTCCGGATCGCGGTATGGTATTCCAGGACTATTCGCTATTTCCCTGGCTGACCGTGCTCAAGAACATCGAGTTCGGGCCCGGCATTGCCGGCATGAGCGCGTCGGCCCGGCGCGAGCGGGCCATGCACTATCTCGAATTGGTCAATCTTGGGCAGATCGCCGACCGCTACCCCACCCAATTGTCCGGCGGTATGAAGCAGCGTGTCGCGATCGCCCGGGCGCTCGCCGCCGGGCCCAAAGTCCTGCTGATGGACGAGCCGTTCGCCGCGCTCGATGCGATGACGCGAAGCAAGCTGCAGAGCGAACTGATCCGCATTCACGAACTCGAACGACCCACCATCCTGTTCGTAACCCACAACATCGACGAGGCGATAAGGCTCGCCGACCGCGTCCTGGTGATGTCGCCCAATCCCGGCCGCGTCGTATCCGATGTCATGATTGATCTGGAGAAGCCCCGTGCTCGCACCTCCGTCGAATTCGCTCGCTTCTACGACCGTTTCGAAACAGAAATCGGCCTTGAAAGCTCCTAGCATCCGGAAGGATACGCGCAGGGTCCGGAGCGCAGCCATCAGCGCCGCCGGCATCGGGGGGTTCTTCCTGCTCTGGCACCTGATCGCTACCAGCGGCTTGGTCGACCCGGTCATGCTGCCGTCGCCCGCCGAGGTCTTCCGCTCGGCATTCGCGATCGCGAAGACCGGCGAACTTCAGGACCATATTCGTGCGAGTGTCTTCAGAATGGCGCTGGGTTATGCTGCGGGATCCGGCATGGGCATCCTCTTGGGAGTGCTGCTGGGCCGCAGTACCTTCCTGGAGTCCCTGGTGGGACCTATCCTGCAGATGGCGCGGGCCATCCCGCCGCTCGCGCTAGTGCCGCTGATCATTTTCTGGTTCGGCATCAACGAAGGCGCCAAAGTGTCCCTGATCGCCTGGGCGACGTTCTTCCCGGTCTGGATCAATACTCTACTCGGCGTCAAGGGCGTGAATCCGCTGTTCATCCGTGCTGGCCAGAGTCTCGGTGCGCGTCGCGGTACGCTGCTCCTCAAAGTCGTCATACCGGCAGCGCTGGCGCCGATCTTCTCCGGCATGCGGGTCGCTTTGTCGATCTCCTTCACGGTGCTGGTCGCGGCCGAGCTGGCCGGCGCGCTGGCCGGCCTCGGCTATCTGATCCAGATGTCGGCGCTGTCGTTCCGTGTCGACACCATCTTCGTCGGCATCGTCGTGCTCGCGATCCTCGGCTTTATCGCCGACACGCTTTTCATGATGCTGCTGTATTGGCTCTTTCCCTGGTACCGCAGCGAGCAGACGGGAAAGTAACCCGCGAGCAAGTCAAGGTTGCCCTAATTGAGCAATTGCTCAAACGCTCAAGACACCCTCCAACCATCGAGTGAGCGGTCTCTCCATCTTCCGCGTCCCGCTTTTTGCGACACTGCTGTCCGCTTCCTAAGGCTACTTCGGGATTAACAGCGTCGATAGTTTAGGTACACGCAACGAGGAGTGCTAATTATCCACTAGCGCTCCGAAACCTAGGATCTGAGCCATGAAGACTATCAAGATGAAGCGCGGCGCGAAACGTGGCAACCCGGATCGTGGATTTTCGCTCGAGATAATCTATCCCGGCCTGACGTTTGAAAGAGGCGATAGTGGCGTTGGAGCTATTGGCCGGATCGATCGGGCTCGCATTCACCCCGGGCACACGATAGCGATGCATCCTCATCGTGACGACGAGATTCTCACCTATGTGCGAGTCGGGTCGATGCTCCACAAGGACACTGTCGGACACCGTGAGGAAATCCGGCCTAATCGGCTAATGATGATGAATGCAGGCCATACATTCCAGCACGAGGAGACGATCCTCGGGAGCGAACCGCAGGAAGCCCTTCAGATTTTCCTGCGCCCTCGCGCGACATCCCTTGAGCCGAAGGTGCAATTCCATGACTTTGGCGAAGCAGTGAGCGTTGACGCCTGGCGTCTCCTCGCCGCTCCGAGCGGCGCACCGCTAGAGGTGCGTGCTCAAGTTTGGGTACAGGATACCCGATTGTCGGGTGGTAAGACCCTATCGTTACCGCAAGTCCAAGCGCTCGGAGCTACACGATTGCTCTACGTGTTCTCGGGAGATGTGCGTGTAGGCGATCTGGTGCTCGAGGCTGGCGAAGGCGCGTTCCTCTCGGAACGCGAAGTCGAGGTAGCATCGAATTCCGGCGCCGATCTGGTGTTGTTCACGACTGACGAAAAAGCGCCGGTCTTCAAGGGTGGAATGTTCAGCGGAAACGTGCTGGTCATGACTGCCTAGTAATCCGAGGTGCCGTTCCGGTGAAGCCGGAACGGCACCCCTTGCGATTCCGATTAAGACGACAAACGCCGGTTGACGATCATCGCTCCATTGACGGGTGAGCGCGCACCAAAATTGCTGCCCGACCGCTTGCGGCCCATTGATCGATCTGCGGTTTTCTCATGCATAAGAGCGGCATAGAGCCGCTTCTTTGTATTTGGCTGTAGCCAGTCGAACCCGCACGGCGGCAGCCAACCTCGTCTAGTGGCCTCCGAAATCAGATCTCTCAGGCCTGAACATACGGCGCGGGCCGGCCCCTTTAACGTAAACATCCTCGCGGAAGGTCAAATCAACCTATCGCCCCTGCCTGCTCGAAGAGGCACGCCCCACATAGAAGCCGACACGAAGTCTGATCCGACGAAGTTGTACTACGTGCAACGATTGAAGGGCCATAGCGGAACCAATGGTGACGGCGGTCCTTCTCGGTTGGCTACTTATACGATGATATGATTTCCCTATCTGGGCGCTCGAGGCTACCCAAGTAGCTCCAGAAGTAAGGCTGTGCGGCATATCGATTGATGTCGATCGCTTACTTCAGTTCGGCCGTCGCTGGTCGTTCCATCGGGGAGTGCACTTCATTGAAGGATGATCAAGCACCGAAGCTGATTCGACGTGACATACTTCGGCTCACTTTTGTTAGTACCTGCACATTGGCTGCGGGTCCGGTCATGCCGACGGCGGCTGCGGCGAAGCTTGTCGATCTCGATCAGAAGCGTAGGGCTCGCTATCGACCTGACTCACAGGAAGTCAGGAATTTCTATCGCGTAAACAGCTATCCTGCTCGATAGGAAGCTTCCGTGCTGATCAGGAAGTCTGACCGTCGGCCAGAGCGTGCCAACCGAATCGATGCGGTGACTGACGAAGCATCGGGGAAGCTGGACAGGCGCACATTTCTGAAGCAATCGGGAATTACGGCTGGCGCATTGGCGGCGGTGGGTGAACTTGCGCTGCATAGCGTGCGAAGGGTAGAGGCGGGACCACCGCCGCCCGTCGGCGCGTCGGTTACGATCCGGAAGAATATCTGTACGCATTGCTCGGTCGGCTGCTCGGTAATCGCCAAGGTCGCCAACGGCGTGTGGATTGGACAGGAGCCCGACTTCGGCAGTCCGATCAATCGTGGTTCGCATTGTTGCAAGGGTGCTGCGGTTCGGGACGACGTGCTGAACGAGCGACGCCTGCGCTATCCGGTCAAGCTCGTTGACGGACGGTGGACGCGTATCTCTTGGGAGAAGGCGATCGACGAGATCGGCGACAAGCTATTGGACATCCGCCAGAAAGCGGGGCCCGATTCGGTCTATTGGCTCGGTTCCGCGAAGTTCACCAACGAGGCCGCCTATCTCAATCGCAAGCTCGCGGCGTTCTGGGGCACCAACAATTCCGATCATCAGGCGCGGATCTGTCACTCGACAACGGTCACCGGCGTAGCCAATACCTGGGGTTACGGTGCGATGACCAATAGCTACAACGACATCCGCAACGCCAAGACCATCCTGCTCATGGGCGGCAATCCTGCCGAAGCTCACCCGGTGTCCCTACAGCACATTCTCGAAGGCAAGGAGCTCAACCGCGCCAACATGATCGTGGTCGATCCCCGGATGACGCGAACGGCCGCGCACGCGACCGAGTACGTCCGGGTTCGCCCCGGCACGCATATCGCCACGATTTACGGCATGTTGTGGCACATCTTCGAGAATGGGTGGGAAGACAAGGAATTCCTCAGTCAACGTGTCTATGGACTTGATGAAGTCCGAAAGGAAATTGCAAAGTGGCCTCCCAAGGAGGTCGAGCGCGTGACCGGCCTGCCCGAGGCGCAGGTCAAGCACGTCGCCCAATTGTTCGCGACGCAGAAGCCGGCCACGCTGATCTGGGCGATGGGGCAGACCCAGTTCGCCACCGGAACCGCCAATGTCCGGGCCAGTTGCCTGTTGTTGCTCGCCACCGGGAACGTGGGGATGCTAGGTGCCGGCGCCAACATCTTCCGCGGTCATACGAACGTGCAAGGCGCGACCGACCTCGGTCTCGATGTCACCTCCTTGCCGCTTTACTATGGCCTGGCTGAAGAGGCTTGGCGGCATTGGTGCCGGGTGTGGGAGGTCGATTACGACTGGATGAAGTCGCGTTTCCCCGACAAGAAGCTGATGGAGACCCCGGGGATCCCGAGCACGCGCTGGTTCGACGCAGCCTTGCTGCCGAAGAATCAGATCAGTCAGCCCAACCCGGTGCAGGCCATGTTCATCATGGGACACGGCGTCAATACCATCACTCGAATGCCTGAGGCCGTGAAGGGCATCGAGAAGCTCGAGATGCTGGTGGTCTGCGACCCCTATCCGACAGCGTGGTCGGTGCTGTCGGAGCGGAAGAATGGCACCTACTTGTTGCCCGCCTGCACGAGTTTCGAGATGGATGGCTCGCGCACCAACTCCAACCGCTCGCTGCAATGGGGCGAGAAGATCGTCGATCCGGTCTTCGAGGCGAAGAACGATTACGACACGATGTACATGCTCGCCCGCAAGCTCGGCTTTGCCGACCTGATGTTCAAGAACATCAAGGTCGAGAACGGCGCGGTTTTGGCGGAGGACATCCTGCGCGAGATCAATCGCGGCGGTTGGTCGACCGGATATTGCGGACAGTCGCCGGAGCGGCTCAAGGCGCATATGCGCAACCAGCACAAGTTCGAACTGGTAACGCTGCGGGCGCCGAAGGACGATCCCGAGGTGGGCGGGGAATATTACGGCCTGCCATGGCCATGCTGGGGCACGCCGGAATTCAAGCATCCGGGCACACCGATTCTCTACAACACCAATCTTCCCGTGAAAGAAGGCGGCGGCACCTTTCGCGCGCGGTTCGGGGTCGAACGCGTCGTCAAGCGCAAGGTGGTGGAGAACGGGCAGGAAGTGGAGCGGGAAGATCACGATAATCTCCTCGCAGAGGGCTCGTACTCCGTCGGTTCGGAGATCAAGGACGGCTATCCCGAATTCACCCTCGGCGTGCTTAAGAAGCTCGGCTGGGACAAAGATCTCACCGCGCAGGAGCTCGAGGTGATCGCGCGCATCAATCCGGTTGATCCCGACAAGGTGTCGTGGTCGACCGATCTTTCCGGCGGCATCCAGCGGGTCGCGATCGAGCACGGCTGCTCGCCCTACGGAAACGCCAAGGCTCGCATGATCGCGTGGAATCTTCCCGACCCAGTTCCGGTGCATCGCGAGCCGATCTACACGCCGCGGCCCGATCTCGTAGCCGACTATCCGACCTTGCCTGACGCGAAGCAATTCCGTGTGCCCAATATCGGCTTCTCCGTACAGAAGGCCGCTGTCGACCGCGCAATCGCGAAGCAGTTCCCGCTGATCCTAAGCTCGGGCCGCCTGGTCGAATACGAGGGCGGTGGCGAGGAAACACGGTCAAACAAATGGCTCGCCGAATTGAAGCAGCACATGTATGTCGAGATGAATCCGGCGGATGCGGCCGAACGCGGCATCGTCGACGGCGGCTGGGTCTGGGTGACGGGTGCGGAGAACGGCTCGCGGGCCCGGATGAAGGCGCAAGTGACCGAACGCGTCGGCAAAGGCGTGGCCTGGATGCCCTTTCATTTCGCTGGCTGGTATGAGGGCGCCGATCTCCGCGCGAAATACCCGGCGGGCACCGATCCCATCGTGCTCGGTGAGAGCGTCAATACGCTGACAACCTATGGCTATGATCCTGCCACCGGCATGCAGGAACCGAAAGCCACGCTGTGCCAGATCAGGGCCGCATGAGAGGTTGGACCGATGGCACGCATGAAATTCCTCTGTGACGCGGACCGTTGCATCGACTGCAATGCCTGTGTGACCGCCTGCAAGAACGAGAACGAGGTGCCCTGGGGCATCAACCGGCGCCGTGTCGTCACAATCAACGACGGCCAGCCCGGTGAGCGGTCAGTGTCGATGGCCTGCATGCACTGCACCGATGCGCCTTGCGCCTCGGTGTGCCCGGTCAAATGCATCTATCCGACCGACGACGGAATCGTCCTGCACAATAAGGATCTGTGCATCGGCTGCGGCTATTGCTTCTACGCCTGTCCGTTCGGAGCGCCGCAGTATCCGCAGGTCGGAAACTTCGGCTCCCGCGGCAAGATGGACAAATGCACCTACTGCGCTGGCGGCGGCGGGCCAGAGGAGCCGGGTAGCGCCGAGGAATATGCAAAATACGGCTCGAACCGCTTCGGCGAAGGCAAGCTGCCGATGTGCGCCGAGATGTGCTCGACCAAGTCACTGCTCGCGGGCGATGGCGACATCATTGCGCAACTCTACGAGGAACGCGTCAAGAAGCGCGGTTACGGCTCCGGTGCCTGGGGCTGGACGACGGCCTATCACGAGGACGTCAAGACTTAACGACCCGCGCTTGCTGCCGGTGGGTGCGCGAAGATTAGAGACGAAGATTGGGTATCCGTCATGACGGCTTTCGCATGCATTCGCAACATAGCGTTCCTGCTGATGCTGCTCGGGGTTACGACAGCATCAGCGTTCGCCCAGAAGTTCGGGCCCGACGGGGCGCCCAATCCGACCGCCAGCGTGACCGACCAGAAGATGCTGCTCGAGCAGACCCCGCGCATCCAGGGCCGGATCGACATTCCCGACGTGAAAGCCAGCGTGCTGATGCAGCCGATGGGACGAACCTGGGATTATTTCCACGAGGTGCTGCTGCGCCGGGGCGGCGCACTGGTCATCGTTGGCACGGTCGCCATGCTGGCGCTCGCCTATCTGATTATGGGCCGGCTTCGCATCGAGGCCGGGCGCTCCGGACAGACGATCGTCCGCTTCAAGGCTTTCGAGCGGTTCTGTCACTGGTTGACCGCTGTGTCGTTCGTCTTGCTCGGGTTGACGGGCCTGAACGTCACTTTTGGCAAGGTCCTGCTGCGGCCGCTGGTCGGCCCGGAACTGTTCTCCGACATTTCCCAGATCGCGAAGTACGTGCACAATTTCACGAGCTTCGCCTTTCTGACAGGCCTTGTCCTGATCACGGTTCTCTTCTTCAAGGACAATCTCCTCCGGAAGGTCGACATCGACTGGGTCAGGCAAGGCGGCGGCTTCATCAAGTCGAAACATGCGCCCGCGGGACGCTTCAATCTCGGTGAGAAATTTGTCTACTGGCTATCGGTCGCCGCTGGCCTCGCTGTCTCCGTATCGGGATTCGTGCTGCTGTTTCCCTTCTACGGAACCGATATTGCGGACATGCAGATCGCCCAGATCGCGCACGCGGTCGTAGCGATCTTGTTCATCGCGTTGATCCTGGGACACATTTATATCGGCACGCTCGGTATGGAGGGCGCGTTCGAGGCCATGGGCACCGGCGAGGTCGATATCAATTGGGCCCGAGAGCACCACGATCGCTGGCTGACCGAAAAGCTCGCCGAAGGCAGGCAAACGTCGGTAGCGCAAGCGGAATGAGGCGCTTCGAGGAAGTAGGATACCGTGACTAGCGTCCCGAAATCTAACAGGCGAATACTGATCTGCTCCTGCGAAGGGTCGATGCCGCTCGACGTAACTACAATCAGCGGCGCCTGTCGCGGTGGCGTTACCGCTACAACGCATCTGTGCAGCACCGAGTTGGACCGGTTCAAAGCTGTTGCCAACGAAGATGTTCCGCTCACGGTAGGGTGCACGGAGCGAGCGACACTGTTTAGGCAGATAGCAGCCGAAAATGATCGCTCCAATCCGATAGAGTTCGCCAATCTCCGCGAGACCGCGGGTTGGTCCGGAGATTCCGATCGCGCCGGACCGAAGATGGCAGCTCTGCTGGCCGCCGCGGCCGAAGCCACCACACCAGTGCCAATGGTCCAGCTGGAAAGCAGCGGCATCATTTTGATCTACGGTCGAGACGAAGCTGCGATCGAGGCTGGCGAGCTACTGAAGGATCATCTCGACGTCACGGTGATGATCGTGCCACCAGCCTCTATTACGCCGCCGCGCGGGGCCGATTTTCCGATCGCCAAGGGTCGGATACGAGCCGTCAGCGGCCATCTGGGTGCGTTCAACGTGGTGGTCGACGATTTCGTCGAAGCTGCAAGGTCCTCGCGGCGCGTCCTGACGTTTGGTCCATCGCGGAACAACGCCCGTTCGGTATGCGACATTGTACTGGACCTGACTGGCGGGCCCGCGCTGCTTCCGTCAGATCTGCGCGACGGTTATTTGCGCGCGGACCCCGCCAGTCCGGGCGCAATCCTCCGGGCTGTACTCAAGGCGCGCGATCTCGTCGGGACTTTCGAGAAACCGCGCTACATCGCTTTCGACGCCGGACTTTGCACGCACTCTCGGTCGAAACAGATCGGGTGCACCCGTTGTCTCGACGTCTGTCCTGCCAGCGCGATCGCGCCTGCCGGCAACCATGTGGCGATCGATCCCAATATCTGCGCGGGCTGTGGCCAATGTGCAACAAGCTGTCCCACCGGAGCCGCGTCATATGCGCTGCCGCCCGAAGACGCACTAGTCAGAAGGCTCCGCGCCATGGTGATCGCATATCGTCAGGCCGCCGGTGAGCGGGCCGTTGTTCTTGTCCATGACGAGAGCCACGGTGCACAGCTGATCGACGCGCTGGCGCGATTCGGTGCCGGCTTGCCGGCAAACGTACTGCCATTCGCGGTTAATGAAGTTACGCAGGTTGGGCTCGAGACCATCATGGCGGCTTTGGCATACGGCGCCTCAGCGCTGCGCTTCCTGATACGCGCAAAACCGCGCCACGACGTCTCCGGAGTGACGCGGACTATCGCCCTGGCTGAGCCTATTCTTGTCGGGCTCGGTTTTGGCCCCGACCGCCTCTCAGTCATCGCGACCGATGATCCTGACCAACTGATCGAGGCGCTCGGCAAAGCTCCGGCCGACGCGCCGGCGCCACACCCTACGAGTTTCCGCCCCGTGGGCCCCAAGCGCGACGTGTTGCGTTTTGCACTCGCCGAGCTTCACCGCGCTGCACCTGCACCCGTCGATGTCGTTCCGTTGCCCGCGGGTGCCCCGTTAGGGGCCATCGAGATTGATGCGGCGGGCTGCACGCTTTGTCTATCGTGCGTCTCGGCCTGCCCGACCGGCGCCCTGCGCGACGACCCCGAGCGCCCGGCATTGCGGTTCGTCGAAGACTCCTGCGTTCAGTGCGGCCTGTGTCGGACGACGTGTCCGGAGAACGTCATCACGCTGGTGCCCCAGATCGATTTCCGCGCTAGTCGCGCGCCGATTAAGGTCCTCAAGGAGGAAGAGCCGTTTTGCTGCATCCAATGCGGCAAGCCGTTCGGCGTTAGGAGTAGCATCGAGCGTGTAATCACCAAGCTCGAAGGCCAGCATTGGATGTATTCGGGCTCGGGTCAGAGCCTGGACGCCATAAAGATGTGCGGTGACTGCAGGGTCGGATTTATCGTGGCAAAGGGACCAAGGCTCGACAGTTCGCCAAGTCGGAAAGTCCGCACCACAGATGATTTCCTGCACGATTCGATGCCAAGAGATCGGACGGCATCCTCCGTAGGCCCATTCGATCACGATCTGTCCGAGCAAAGTTAGAGCGACGCATACTTCTGGGATGTCTATTGCATAAATCTCGCATGTCGCGAACTGAGATTAAGGGAGATAACAGGGTGATCTCTACTACTCTTGTAAGCATCGTCGTTGGGGTCGCAATAGAACGACGTAAGGCGAACAGCCAATGGCTCGATTTTCTGTGGCGACCTGCTTTTGTCTTCGCAGGCGAGCCGTCTGCCAAACCGTGGACCGTAATCGGAGACAATGGCAAAGCTAAGCTGTTTTACGCTGGCGAAGCTGTTATCGAGTTGCATCGCACCGAAACCACCGGCTACTGCGAAAATCTGTCGTCTGGCTCGCCCGCGCTTTGGGTCAAGGTTCGGCCTACAGGGTCAGATCCCCCATTAGAGTTGGTTGCGATTACTGCCGATCCGGCGGAAGGCGAGGCGTTTACCGATTCAGGCGATAGTCTGGTGGAAGCCGTGCCTATGCCGATCGGAATATACAATATCATCAGCCGTTTCGTTGCCGAGCATCACGTAGAGCGCGCTTTTGTCAAGCGACAGCGTATACGTTAGTGCTTCCTTGTTTTTGAGGGGCAGAATAGTGCGAGACGGTACTGTCTTTCTTCGATGGGCGCGGCTTAAGCAAAAGATAAAGGGGCACGATAACTCTGTACCGCAGCAAAAGGCCGCACGGAGCGCGTTTCAAAGTAAGGCCGATGGCGCATTTGCTCCAGCGGTTTTGCCGGCGGTCGAATCAATTTCCGATCGGACTGACATCTCCGCGTATCTACGCTGCGGTGTTCCGAAGTACTTGGCGCGTGCAGCACTACGTCGAGCTTGGACTGCTGACCCAGCCATCCGCGACTTCATCGGGATTGCCGACAATCAGTGGAATTTCAACGATCCTGACACAATGTCTGGATTTGGGCCGCTCGAGTTAACTGCTCCGATCTGGTCGCGTATTTGCAGAAGAGAGTGAGGCAGGAACCTGCCTCAATTGGAGATCCGGATGGGTTGATGTTCGAGCCGGAGGTTCTACCAACGAGTTCTCTCATCGAGCCGTCGGGTCCGCCTACTTAGGCCAGTGCCGAGTGACGGGCTTAAGGTCTCTGACTGCCCCTGTATAACTTCGCGTTCGCCAGCTGTGGCGGCCGAAATCAAACCCCGCGGACGGCGTAGCGCCATGGTAGCACTCTGCCGCGCTAAAGCGGGCGAAGTCGAAATGGGAATGTAGTTGTGGAGATCAAAGACGAGCTTGATCTGGCTAGGTCGAAAGAATACGCCTTGCTGGCGGCACTGCTGACGCGCAGCCCTGACGATCTCCTCTTGCGTCGAATCTCAGCAATAGCGGCAGATCAAAGCCCGTTGGGAGTAGCGCACGCCAACCTTGCTCATGCGGCCCATCGGTCAAATGAGCAGACCGCTGCGCGGGAGTTTTTTGCCCTTTTTTCAGGTTTGGGCAAAGAGGCGTTGCTCCCCTATGCATCCCACTATATGTCGCATACCTTGTATGGCAGGCCACTGGTACAATTACGTGAAACATTGCTGTCGCTGAACCTTGCGATGGCACAAGATCGAAACGAGCCGGAAGATCACGCGTCACTGGTGTGCGAAGTCATGGCCGCCATTGCCAGCGGGCGCGTCTCAGTGGACGCTGGTGCTGAGCGTGTCTTTTTTCACGAACACGTCTCAAGCTGGATGATCCAATTCTTCGATGATCTTGAACGGACAAGATCAGCAGACTTTTACGCCGCGGTCGGCAAGGTTGGGCGAACGTTCATCGATATCGAACTGAAGGCGTTTATACTCGCTAACTAACGGCGCTATCCGTAATCAAGCAAAAAGTCGAAAAGGAACATCATATCATGCGGGCTTTCGTCGCTTCGTTGTTCTGCGTCGTCCTTATCGCGGTCGCCTCTGCCGCTGTCATCGATCGCTACGTGCAGGAGACCGTCCTTGTGGCGTTCGCCGAGCATGGCGTGCGCCCTTAATTGTCATTGTCCATCAAGTGATAAGCACGCGCAGGTCAGGACTATTTGATGATACATCGTTTTGGTGCGTCTTTTGTTGTCTTGGTCCTGATCACGGCCCTTTCGATCGTCTACGTGAGGCGACCGCAGTCTATAGAGTTGTATGCTGCGGCAATGCCATCTTTGATCGAGATGCACGACCGTGCAGGCGTTCACGGACTTTCCGACGACAATCTAGATGATCAAGCACTTGTTTTTCCGGGCAAGCCAGAATGATATTTTGTGCTGCTCGGCCGAACCTCATTTTACCCAGCTGAACAGATGTCGAAAAGAAAAGCGCAAGTATGCGTGTTCCGTCGCCGATGAATTCGTGAGCCAAGCAAAGACGAAGCGAGAACAGGGAGCAAAAAAGGCAGGCTATGGCTTGGCCCTCAGTGTTGGGGGCGCCCGACCCAGGACGATATTTTCTCGCAACATCGCGCTCATTGCTCCGGTGCTGCGATGTTTCGGCGATCTTGGTCGAGGCGAACGCAAGGTACGTCCCAGTTGACTCTTCTGTCGTCCATCATCCTTACAGACTAATTGTTGAGCCGTCATTGTGGGCTAGAACACAACGGCTGTTGTACGCAGGAGAAGGCAGATGTCGGAAGGTTGGGACGCGACGACGCTCGCCCGGGCGCAGTTCGCTTTCACGATGTCGTTCCACATCGTGTTCCCAGCCTTTTCGATCGGGCTCGCCAGCTATCTCGCGGTCCTTGAGGCGCTATGGCTCGTCACCAAGCGCGAGGTCTTCATCAATCTGTTCAACTATTGGCTGAAGATTTTTGCCGTCGCCTTCGGCATGGGCGTGGTATCGGGCATTGTGATGTCCTACCAGTTCGGCACGAACTGGTCGGCCTTCTCCGACAAGACAGGGCCCGTGATCGGTCCGCTTATGGCCTATGAGGTGCTGACGGCGTTCTTCCTCGAGGCGGGCTTCCTCGGCGTCATGCTGTTCGGCCTCGACCGCGTCGGCCCGAGGCTGCATTTCTTTGCGACCCTGATGGTCGCTGTCGGGACGCTGATTTCGGCGTTCTGGATCTTGTCCGCCAATTCCTGGATGCAGACGCCGGCCGGCCATGCCGTCAATGATGCAGGCCAGTTTGTTGCGGCAGACTGGTTGAAGGTGATCTTCAACCCGTCCTTCCCATACCGTCTCGTGCACATGGTGCTTGCAGCCTATCTCACCACCGCCTTCGTAGTCGGCGGGGTGGGTGCCTGGCATCTGCTGCGCGACCAGCGTCTGGCCGGCCCGCGCGTGATGTTCTCAATGGCGATGTGGATGGCGACGATCGTAGCGCCAATCCAGATTTTTGCTGGCGACCAGCACGGGCTCAATACGCTGGAGCACCAGCCGGTTAAGATCATGGCGATGGAAGGCCATTTTGATAGCCATAAGGACGGCGCACCGCTGTACCTGTTCGGCTGGCCCAACCTGGCCGCAGGTAAACTGGATTACGCGATTGGCGTACCAAAGCTGGGCTCGCTGATCCTGAAACATTCGCTCGACGCGCCGATGGCCGGCCTTGACACTGTGCCGCGCGAGGACTGGCCGCCTGTCCCGATCACCTTCTGGTCGTTCCGCATCATGGTCGGCATGGGATTGTCGATGATGACGCTTGGCCTGCTCAGCCTGCTGATGCGGTTTCGCGGTACGCTGTATAGTTCTCGCCTGCTGCATCTGATTGCTGTGGCGATGGCGCCGTCGGGTTTTGTCGCGGTCCTCGCTGGTTGGATTACCACCGAGACCGGCCGACAGCCGTTCACCGTATATGGCCTGTTGCGGACCGCTGATTCGGTCTCGCCGCTGGCCGCGCCCGCGGTCGGCTCGTCGTTGATCGCTTTCATCATCGTCTATTTCGTCGTGTTCACAGCAGGCGCGATCTATCTGCTCCGCTTGATGGCACAGCCGCCGCATCATCGCGAGCAGGGGCCGCGCAGCGACGTGCCGGCGCGCGCCGCCGGTATCACGCCCGCCGCTGCCACTGCCGCCGAGGGAACGCTGAGATGATCACCATCGATCTTCCCGTGATCTGGGCCTTCATCATCGCGTTTGCGGTGTTCGTCTATGTTGTGATGGATGGTTTCGACCTCGGGCTCGGCATACTTTTTCCGCTGTTTCCGAAGAAGGCCGACCGCGACGTCATCATGAACAGCGTCGCGCCAGTCTGGGACGGCAACGAGACCTGGCTGGTGTTGGGCGGCGGGGGCCTGATGGCGGCTTTCCCGCTGGCTTATGCCGTCCTGATGCCGGCGCTCTACACGCCGATGATCGTGATGCTGCTCGGCCTCGTGTTCCGCGGTGTTGCCTTTGAATTCCGCTGGCGCACCCGGAGCGAACGCAACAAATGGGACCTCGCGTTTGCCGGCGGCTCACTGCTGGCCACGCTGGCGCAGGGCATTGCGCTCGGTGCTATCCTGCAGGGCATCCGTGTCACCGAGAGGCATTACGCCGGCGGCTGGTGGGACTGGCTGACACCGTTCTCGATCTTGACCGGCATTTCACTGGTCATCGGCTATACGCTGCTTGGCGCCACCTGGCTGGTGATGAAGACTGATGGCGAATTGCGCGCCCGGGCCTATCATCTGAGCTGGCTGCTCCTGGTCGCGATGTTGTGCGCTATCGGCATAGTCAGCATCGCAACCCCGCTCCTGAGCGTGCAATACACCCAGCGCTGGTTCGGCTGGCCGAACATCATCCTTACCGCGCTGGTGCCGATTGCGGTGGCGGCCGTTACCGCGCTACTGATGCGCAGCCTCGCCAACAAAGATGACTACAAACCGTTCTTCCTAACGCTCGCGCTATTTGCGCTGTCCTACGCGGGGCTCGGTATCAGCATGTATCCTTACATCGTGCCGCAGACTATAACGATCTGGCAGGCAGCCTCGCCGCACAACACTCAACTATTCATGCTGGGAGGCGTCGCGATCCTGATTCCTCTGATCCTCGGGTACACCGCATGGGCCTATTGGGTGTTCCGCGGAAAGGTCAGGGCTGGACAAGGCTATCATTGATGGCAAATGGACCCCCGGTGCAGGATCGGTCAACTTCAGGAACGCTGGCGCAGCGCGTGCTTTGGTTCGCGGTCCTCTGGCTCGGCGGCGTCGGCACCGTGCTGCTGATCTCCTACGGACTGCGGTTATGGATTGCGCCAGAATAGCATGCGCTCGCAGCTCTTGTGCTAGGACGCGAACCATCGGCAATGCCGCTGGCCGAACGCGCCAAATGGAATGATCCTGTCGACGGGTTGGGTCTCCGGCGATCGGATACCAGTTGAAACTTCGTGTTATTCGAGATCGGGCGTCGGCATCATGACGTCGAGCAGGCGCTCAATGCGAAAGGGATCGACGTCGACCGTGCATTTGCGCCGTTCGACTATTGAGTGCGTCTCTCAATCGGCCTGTCTGCAGGGAATGCGCGGGCGGCTGTCGGGGATCTGCTGAGAAAATCTTGATCATACGAGTGGGTTTTGTTGCGATTGTAATCGTCTGGAAATGGTGCTGCTCTGCGCGCGCAGAGCGCCAAGCCAGATGCTTCCTAAGACGGCTCTCGGAAACGTGTGCTGCAATTTCGGGTTGCCGTCTTATATGTTTGCGGCGAGCCGGTAAGATCGGAGTTACGAAAGCTGAGGTCAAGCCGCGCTCGCCGTCTAACTGGCACTAACGCGGTAAAATCGGTTCCTTGCCCCCAAGCGACAGCTCAGAGCGCCGGGTGCCTTTATGTCTCGTCGTCGAAGACGACATGACCATGCGGCATCTGGTGACCAATTATCTCGAAGACCACGACATTCGGACTCTCTCTGCTTCGCGACGAGAGGAAGTCCCGGCTCTCCTTCTCCGCAATCCACCGGACCTCGTAGTGCTCGACCTTCGTCTCGGTCAGGAGGACGGTCTGGACTTGCTGCGCGAGATACGCGCGCAATCGGATGTGCCGGTCATCATCACGACGGGGCATCGGCGCGACGAGATCGATCGCGTGGTTGGCCTCGAACTCGGAGCCGACGATTATTTAACGAAGCCTTTCAGCCTAAGGGAGCTCGTCGCTCGTATCAGAGCTGTTCTGAGGCGACGAGAGGCCGCTCCGGTCGCGGTCCAGCGTGATGTCGAGGAAGGCCGCTGGCGTTTTGGCAATTGGCAAATCGATCGGCGCTTGCGCCGCCTGACCAACGCGAAGGGCGAGCCAATCGCCCTCACAAAGGGTGAATATGCGCTGCTGATAGCCTTTCTCGATGCGCCGCAGAAGCCGTTGACCCGCGAGCATCTGCTGCAGGCGACGCGTCTGCACGACGACGTATACGACCGGAGCATCGATGTGCAGGTGCTTCGGCTGCGCCGCAAGCTCGAGACAGATCCAAGCGCCCCATCCGTCGTCCGGACCGAACGTGGTGTCGGCTATGTCTTCACGCTATCTGTGGAGCGGCTTTGACGATGGGGCAGTAAGGGGCCGCTCATTCGGTAACGGGCCAGGAACATCGCTCGCCCTTTCGAAGGCTCCTGGGATTCGTATTACAGATGTAGCCTTTTCGGCTCGCGTTGGAATGTCCGGGAAACGCGACGGCTGCAGAGTCTCCCATGCTCACGACATGGAGACGATCATGCTACCGCTCAAGAAGCCGACGGGCGACGATCTACAAAATGGCATGCCGACTCGATCTGGCAGGCGCACTCGCCAGGAACAAACGATCGTTAAGGCGGGGTTCTTGCCCCGGCTATCACGGATCAATCAAGCGGCGCTTCAACCCAAGCTGGGAAGGCGCATCAGGGAGGGTTTCGCGGGCTCGGTGATGTCCTTGGCCGAACCAATTGCCGATGTTGCACTCGCCGTCGGCTCCCTGCTGGTTGCGGAATTTCTTGCCAGCTGCGCCGCCTACGCCTGTGCGATGTATTCATCCCGCGATCTTGCGGAAGAAGGCGAAGCGCCGGTCGCGCCCAGACTCGCTCCTGATCAGCCGCGGAGTGATTGGGCGAAAGGGCACGCGGGGAAGCCGGCGCTAGATCGTCCGTCGGCCAAGCCTGTTGGTCGATGACGTGGAATCGCATCGGCCGCTACCGCTTCGGGATGCGGCGCCGTTGATGTACGACAGTCCGCCGGTCAGTGGTTTCTTGCTGCCGTCCCCAGCCTGGTATGCGTCGACTGTGCGGCGACGCTGGGCAGATCGATCGCGCGCGCAGGGCTGTGCG
Organism: Bradyrhizobium sp. NBAIM03; assembly: GCF_020194055.1. Lineage (NCBI taxonomy): Bacteria > Pseudomonadati > Pseudomonadota > Alphaproteobacteria > Hyphomicrobiales > Nitrobacteraceae > Bradyrhizobium > Bradyrhizobium sp. NBAIM03. The sequence continues at coordinate 54,726 of NZ_JADYVS010000026.1, forward strand.
CCGCGCTCGGACCGAACTGCAGGCAGATCGACGATCGGCTCCTGCGAGACGTGGGGATCGGTCGTCTCGATATTGAAAGCGCAGCCAAAGGGAAAATCAACCTGGGATGAAGTGGATATTGGTAACCGTCTGTGTATCGACCTTGCTTGCAGGAGTGACGGTCGGCCCCGAGCCCTCGAGGGGACGGCCTTCGACGGCTTCGGCCGACGCGGATGGTGAGCCGATCACGCCGATCCCGCCGCCGCCGCTGGCCGATCCTCTAAAGCTCGCTCTGGGCGAGCGGTTGTTCGGCGATACGCGGCTTTCCGCCGATGGGACGTTTGCCTGTTCATCCTGCCACGACCTCCGCACCAATGGAGCAGATGGGGGCAAGAGGCGGAATCCAGAACCAGGCCAGCTCGACACGCCCACCGTGTTCAACGCAGCGCTGAGCTTTCGTCTGACGTGGGAAGGTCGCTACCGCACCCTTGCCGATCAGGCGGAAGCCTCGATCAGAAGCCCGGCCAACATGCGCAGCACAATTGAGGACGCCGTGCAGAAATTGCGGGCGGACACGGCTGTGAATAAGCAGTTTCGTGTTGCCTACGGCCGCGACGTCGATCGCGACAGCCTGCTAGATGCTATCTCGACGTTCGAGAAATCCCTGCTAACTCCGGACAGCCGCTTCGATCGGTGGCTCGCAGGCGATGCATCCGCGCTCTCCCCGGCCGAACTCTTCGGCTATAAGACCTTCAAGGCTTTCGGCTGCAGCGCGTGCCATCAAGGCGTCAATATCGGCGGCAATCTGATCGCTCGTCAGGGCATTTTCCGTCCTCTGGTTGCAGGCGGGCCGTTCCGGGTTCGTGTGCCGAGCTTGCGCAATGTCGCCGTGACCGGCCCATATTTTCACGACGGAAGCGCGGCCACTCTCGAGGAAGCTGTGCGTCGGATGGCGGCTGCGCAGCTCGATCGGACATTGAACGACGAGCAGGTTGCCTCGCTGGTCGCCTTCCTGGGCACCTTGACCGGCAATTTTCGTGGCAAACCCGTTCGCGAAGGGACGCCATGAGAAGCGCGCGATGGGTGCCAGTCGCGATCGGGCTGTCGGTTCTGCTCACCTGGTTCTCGTGGCGCGCGGCGAATCCGGAGGCGGAGCTTTATGACCGTGCACTGGCCGAGATCGATCGCTTCGGCATGATCGAGGACACGCTGTACCGTGACCTCTTCACCGCCCGGGCAGGCCTGCTGCGCAACTATGATCCCTTGGTCAGTGAGATCGATGGGCTACATCAGGCCATCGCCCGCTTGCGCGCAACTGCCCAGGTCGACAGCCAGACCACTGAGACGATCAACCGGCTCGCCGCTTCGGTGGATCGCCAGGAGGAACTGGTCGAGTGTTTCAAGAGCCGGAATGCGGTCCTGCACAACTCGTTGTCCTTCTTCGCGCGATTCGCGATGAATTCGGATCAGCACGATCTGGATTTCGCCATCAGGTCGGCCGCAACGGCCATCCTCCACCTGACACTGGACACGTCGTCGGTTGCGGTCAGGGAAGCCGAGGAGCGTCTGGATGAACTGGACGCGCAGGCGACCGGATCCGGGCAGGTGGCTCTGGTCGAGCCCTTCCTCGCTCATGGTCGTCTGCTGCACAGGTTGTTGCCTTCCGTCGACGACATCCTGAAAACGACACTGACGCTGCGACAAAAGCAGGATCAGGAGACCTTGCGCACGGCGATCCTGCACCGGGGGGTTGCCTCGCGACATTCGGCGCGCGTCTATCGCGTGATGCTCTACGGCTCCTCGATCGCGCTGGTGGCGCTCCTGATCTATCTAGGTCTCCGGTTGAAATCACGCGCCAACGCGCTGCATCGGCGCGCGGCGCTCGAGCACATCATTGCGGACATCTCGATGGGCTTCATCAATGCGACTCCGCAAGGTATTGAAGCGGAAATCCAGCGAGCGATTGCTTCGTTCGGGACATTTGCCGGATCCGATCGCGTCTATGTCGTCGTGTCCGGCATGACGACAGAGTGCTATCTGTGGCATCAGCCGGGCAGGGAGTTTCCGCCCGGTTGGCCCGAAGGCGCAATCGATTTGGCCTCCCGGATGGCCGACGGGGAAGGCGTCGTCCACGTGCCCGACGTGCGCCGCATGTCCGTGGGCGACAACAAGATCTTCCTGGAACGCATGGGCCTTGGGGGATGGGCCTGTGCGATCAACAGCGATCGCCAAGGTCGCATGATCGCCTTCGGCTTCGATGCCGTCGGTTGCAAATGTCGCGTGGCTCATACCGACGAGCTCGTTCTCTTGCGCATGGCTTTGGATACCTTCATCCATGCGGTCGAGCGACAGACTGTCGAGGAGGAACGGAACCGGCTGCAGAAGCGCTTGCAGCAGGCGCGCCGCATGGAGAGGATCGGCACCTTTACCAGCGGTATCGCGCACAACTTCAACAACATCCTGGGAGGCATTCTCGGGCATGCCGAAGTGATGGAAGAGCACGCCCGTCTCAGCTCGCCGCTGGTGCGCCATCTCGCCGGGATCCGGCGAAGCGCGGACCGCGCCCGCGACCTCGTCAGTCAAATCCTGATATTCGGTCGTCGCAGCGACATCCGTCGCAATCCCGTCAGCATTGGGGCGCTTGTCGCCGAAACAGTTTCGCTGTTGCGCGTTGCGCTCCCGCCCCGGATTGAAATCGTCGTCAGACAGCATCCGGCAGGATTGATCGTCTCTGGCGATAGCGTGCAGCTGCAACAGGTCATCATGAACTTGTGCAACAACGCGGCGAACGCGATACCGGAGACGGGGCGAATCGAGATCGAGCTGCACGAGGTGCTCGATCCGACCTGTCTCAGCCACGACACGATCGAGCCCGGCCAGTACGTGCGAATGTCCGTTTTGGACACGGGAGTGGGCATGGACGGTGCGACACTGGACCGGATTTTCGAGCCGTTCTTCACGACGAGGTCCAGCGGAAACGGATTGGGACTCGCAACGGTCAAGGAGATCATCCTCGATCACGGCGGAGGCATCAACGTGCGCAGTTGTCCAGGCGAGGGCAGTCATTTCGACATCTGGTTGCCGCGGGCAACGGCAGTGGTCTCTGCGGAGCCGCCGCCGCCGGCACATCTGACGGGACAAGGCAAGGTCGTGATGCTCGTAGCCGGTGACCGTCATCGCCTGCTCACCGACGAGGAAATGCTGGCTGCGCTCGGCTTCGAAGCCGTGGGCTTCGCGACGGTCGAAGCTGCACGTGCTGCGGCCAAAGCAGCTCCAAGCCGGTTCGACATCGTAGTCGTCGGGCCGGTCTGCGCACTGGGGCAATCGCCTGAACTGGCGACCATGCTGCACAACGAGCTTCCGTCTGTTCCGATCATCCTTGCGACCAGAACGGCGTTCGAGATCAGCGCCGATGCGTTGTTGGCAGCCGGAATTTCCGACGTGGTGCGTTGGCCCCTCGTTGCCGAGGAGATTGCCATCGTCCTGTCGCAGGTCTTCCGGGCCTGCGAGCCCGGGGTTTCGCGACGGCCGAAATCGCAAGCCTCGGTGGCGCTCGCCAATGTGATCGCGTGCGGAGGAATGGAGGAGACGGAGGAGCCGGCGCGCCAAACCGGCAGTATGACGAATGGACCCAAAGGGAAAGGCGGGTGAAGCGCGACCGCGGAGCGGGAGAAAGGTTAGACAAATTAGCAGCGGGGATTCCGGATCGCGCCGCTGGTATCGATCGTATGCAATCGCAGCCGACGGTTGGCGGGACGGGCGACCAGGAAATATAGGAGGAGTGCGAGGAGCGACGACGCGGCCATCGCCGCCGTCATCGAGAACGCGGTCCGTCCATCGAAGCAAGCTGCCACCAGTCCGCTCGATATGGCCCCGGCGATGAGTTGGATGCTTCCGGCAGCCGCGCTGACGGAACCGGCGATGTCGGGAAGATGTTGCATCGTGGCGCTCATCAAGTTCGGCAGGCTGAGCCCGAAGCCCAGCGCGACCGCCATCAGCAGCGCGGCAACGGGCCCCGTGGGCATCCACCCGGTCAATGTCATCGCCAGCAGGGCGACGCTGGCCGCTGCCGACAGCGTCAGCCCGGTGGCGAGCATGCCTGCCGAAGATATCCCGCGCCGGGCCAGCCGCCCGTCGAGGAAGGCGCCGGCCATCACGGCAGCCGAGCAAGCGGCGAAGATAAGGCCATATTGCCCAGGTGAGAGACCGACGGCTCCGACGAAGAAGAGGGAGGATCCAGTGACGTAGGCAAACACCGTCGCGCCGCCGGCCGCGCCGACCAGAATGTAAGAGAACGACCCCGGATGCGTCAGGACGCGGTGATAGCTTTCGATCACGGCGGTGGGCACCAGGCGGGCGGACGGAGCGATCGTCGCGGTGTCGGCGAAGCGAAACATCACCACCACGAGCAGCATGAAGCCCATCGTAGCCTGGGCCGCATAGATCGACCGCCAGCCCGCCGTCGCAAGCAGGGCGGCGCCTGCCGTCGGAGCGATCACCGTAGCGATGTTGACCGCGACCATGACGTTGGCGATTCGGGTTCGTGCAGCGTCGCCAGCGAAGAGATCACGTATGATGGCAAAGATGGTGATGGTCGCGGCGGCGCCGATACCTTGAATGAAGCGGCACAGCAACAGAACTTGCAGCGAGCTGGAAAGCGCACAGCCGAGACTGGCGGCGACGAACAGCGCAAGGCCAAATGCCAGGACTGGCTTCCGGCCGAAACGGTCCGAGACGGGTCCATAGATCAGCGGAGCTGTTGCAAGGCTGACCATGAAGGCGCTCACTGTCAGCCCGACGTCCGATGCTCTCGCGCCAAAGGTGGTCCCGGTGGCTGCCAGCGCCGGCAGATTGATGTCGATGCTGGAATACGGCACGGTCGCCAGCATCCCGAGCAGCAGAACGTAGGCGAAGGAGTCAGGTTCGATGCGCATGAACGAACATCCGTGGTTATTGACGAACCCTGATGGCGGGACGGAGGGCGGTGGCACCGTCCTCCGTCGCCGCGGCTGGCTACCCGATCACCCGCGCCGGCCGGCGCGCCGATCCCGGTTCGGCGCGCCCGAGCGGAGGCGTGACAACCTGTTATCGTCTGCAACGAGTTCGCGGATGATCCGGTGAACTTCCTTCCGCGTATCGATCCCTGCAAACTCGTCCGCGATCTGCAACGCGCGCAATCGATAGCGTGGCACGTCGAGCACTGTCCGCACCGCCTCGCGCAAAGCTTCCGGCGTCGGCTCGTTGGTCGCTAGATCGATGCCGACACCGGACCAAGCGACCCGCGCGTTGACGTCGGCCTTGTCTTCGGTCAGTCCTGCGGTAACCAGGGGAATGCCGAAGCTCATAGCCTGGTTGACACTCCCGTAGCCGCCGTTGGTGACGAGCACATCGACCTTCGGTAGTAGCCATTCGAACGGCAAATAGCTTGCGACACGTGCGTTCGACGGCACTTTGCCGGGAATGGCGTCGGTCGTACGGCCGCCCGCCGTCGCGATCACCAGGATGTCGGGCTCGTTGGCGAGAGCTGCCAGGGTCGGGGCGACCAGCAAATTGAAGTTGTGATTGGCTACTGTCCCCTGCGTCACGAGCACGACTTTGCGCGAGCCGTCGAGGTCCTTCGCCCAAGGCGGCGGCGGGACCTGGTTGGCAATAATCGGAGGCGTCCCGACGAAATGCACCGAAGATGGCACGTCGCGTGGAAATTCGAAGCTCGGCACCGACAGTTGCAGATAGGAATCGGCGAGAGCGACCACGGAATGGAATAGCGGTATCGCGATCGGTCCGACTCCGAGACCGTGCAACGCGCGGTTCAGGCGCAGCAAGACCGGTTGATCGACAACCGAGTCATACTCCCGCGCCAGGGTTACATACCGATCCCGGTCCACGTCAGTTTTTGCCGGGGGCAAGCCGAGGAAATTAGGAGCACCGTCCTCACGGGCCCAATGCAGAATCGAGGTGCCGCACAACGCGATGGGGGGCCGATGCGAGCGCGGTCCGAGCAGCATCGGCAAGATACCGAAGAGCATGTCGTCGGCGACGATGATGTCCGCGGGAAATTGCCGCAACGCCTCCAGCAACCCCTGGTGCTGCGCCGGAATGGCGTCGACGAAGATGCGCTCGAAAGCGACACGCAGCCACTCCAGCCCCGGGGGAATGGCCTTGAGTTCGGGGACCAGCGAGAAGACGTCGTTCGGATCGAAATCTGCGCCCTCGGGAAAAGGAAAGAACTTGATGCTGCTGGCCTCGACGCGGGCCCGAAAGGCTGTGCCTGTCACGAGTGCAATCTCGTGGCCTTCGGCAACCAGGATTTGAGTGATCGCCAGCAGTGGATTGAGATGGCCCGTTGCGGGCGTTGACGCGATAAGAATCTTCATGTGAGCTTACCTCTTGATGATCGGGTGCGCGGTCGCTACAGGGCGGCCGATTGACTGCGCAAGCCGAATTGACCGGATCGCCGTTACACAAGCGCTTCCGCCGGCCATCGAATCGTTACACCGGAAACGCATCGTGACGTGGTCGGGGCCGACGCTGCGCGGACAACCGATCGGGTTGCCGCAAAGACTTCCGATCGCAGCGCGGGCAGCTGCTCGTGAAAACGGAAACGTAACGCCTTTCCGCTGGTGCGGCGGTCCGAGTGTCGGGCGCCGTCGAGTTCGGCATGGCGCGGATCACAATGCTTCACGTTTGCGACATCCGGCGGACGTGGTCGCAGAAACGGCGGATTACGGAATCATTGGGGCGCGAGAGACGGTGCCGAAGCGTCGCAACGTTCTGTCGTCGCTCGGTTTTCTTGAACGATACTCGATCGTGAACTTGGTTCTGCTGGTGCCGTCAGATATTGAGAGTGACATATGTCTGCAGAGGTCGGCCACATAGTGGTTGTCGATGACGATCCCACTTTGCGGCAGATGGTGATCAGGTACTTGGAAGAGCACAACATTCCGGCCAAGGCGGCGGTCAACAGGTCTGAACTCAACCGATATCTTGAGACCGGCCAGCCCACCCTGATCATCCTCGACCTGCGCCTCGGTCAAGACGACGGTCTGGATCTGTTGCGAGAGATCCGCTTGCATTCCGATGTGCCGGTAATCATTACGACTGGCCACCGTCCCGACGAGATCGATCGTATCGTCGGCCTTGAGCTCGGCGCCGACGATTACATCATCAAGCCCTTCTCCCTGAGAGAGCTCATGGCACGCGTCCGGGCAGTGTTGCGGCGGCAAAAGGCGAGCCGTGTTGCGCACGCTCCGGCTCTTGAGCGGGGAGGTTACCGATTCGACGGTTGGAAGCTCGAGCGCCGTAGCCGAAGGCTCGTCGATCCAAATGAAGTGACGGTCCCGCTCAGCAAAGGAGAGTATGCCCTGTTGCTTGCCTTCCTTGATGCGCCTCAGCGTCCGCTGACCCGTGAGCAGCTGCTTCAGGCGACGCGGGTCCATGAGGACATTTTTGATCGCAGCATCGACGTCCAGGTGTTGCGACTGAGGCGTAAGCTTGAGGTCGATCCGACTGCACCGCGCGTCATCCAGACCCAGCGCGGTATCGGCTACGTCTTCGCAGTTCCGGTGGATTTGTTCTAAATACGTTCGGCTGATTGCAGTTGTAACGCTTTTGTCGAGAACGGTGATCTCGGTGTAACGGCGGGCTTGCACATTGGTCACCACTAACAGCATGTGGGCGATCAATGATGATGACGCATTCTTGAAACGTGGCCAGGCTCGGACCGGAGCTTTGCAACCTCGTCGGCGATCCTTGCGTTCACGGAAGGGTTTGCGTTCCATCGTGCGGCGTTGAGTTTGACCGACGGCCGCCCTTACGAATGCAACGAAGTTCGAGCGTGGAGCAATCGATGGCGTCAACTGGGTAGTCTGACGGGAAAGTCAAATTGTACTGGAATATAGCTGGCTAAACGGGGGCGTAGAGCCCACAGGGATCGTCCAGAGAATCGTGCAGGTCTCAATGAAGGCCAGCAAGGTCGGCCGCAGGGCGATCAACAATTGGAGATCCCGTGTGAGGAGACAGGCGTGAATAAGCAAAGCAAGTCGATAGGCCCCGGGTTTGAGGTGCCAGGCGTTGAGGAACTAAGAGTCAAGTTCGAGCCGCACTTGGCCGAGATGGAGACCATCCGCCGACTGCCGGACGCGCTCGTTCAGCAACTGCAAACGATGGGCGTCTTCCGAATGCTGGCACCCCAGCAGTTTGGGGGGCAAGAGCTGGCTTTTCCGACTGCGCTGGAACTGGTCAGACGCATTTCGATCATCGACGGCTCGATCGGCTGGATCGCGGCGATCAGTAGCGGCGCATGCCTGGTGTTGCCCCGGCTATCAACATCCTCTCTTGGCGAGATATACAGTCGCGGCGCAGACCAGGTAATCGCCGGCTCGGCTCAACCGCAAGGGGTTGGAAAGCGCGTGCCGGGTGGTTGGCGAGTCAGCGGCCGGTGGCCTTTGGCAAGTGGATGCAACGCGGCAAACTGGATCATCGCTGGCTTCAAGGATGGTGAGCCGAATGCCGACGAAAAGCCGACCACGAAGCAGATGCTTCTTCGCTCCGACCTATATACCATCGAGGATACTTGGAAGGCGTTGGGCCTGCGCGGGACCGGAAGCCACCACATCTCGGTCTCGGATGCATTCGTGGCCGACGATTTCGTTCTAACTCTCGGGCCCGGCGAGCTTTCCGTTGATGCACCATTGTATCGCCACCCTGCGCATTTGATCGCTTTGGGACATGGGGCCGTACATCTCGGCATCGCACAGGCCGCGGTCTCAGACCTCGTCGCGGTCGAGCACGAACGGGCGAACGACATGTCGGGCCGACGAGACCTGATCAACTTCGAACTTGGAAAGTGTCATAGTCGGTTGAAAGCGGCGCAAGCTGTCTTCAACATTCAGGTAAGCTCCAACTGGTCAGACGCAAATAACAACGTCCCACCAAACCCCGTAACCCTTGGAGAGACCGTGCAGACGCTTGTCTACATTGCTGCCGAAGCACTGGATATTGTTCGGACCTGCTTCGAGCTTGCCGGAAGCGTAGCGATCTACGACAATTTTCCACTCCAGAGAAGACTTCGCGATATCCAGGTCGCCACGCAGCATGGCCTCATTCAACGGGCAAATTGGATGGCGGGTGGCAAAGCGCTTCTGGCGGGAGACGGCATTGCTAGTCTGAACAATCCGTTCCTCTCTGCTCTTGCAGCCGACTAGCGGCAACGCTTCTCGTATCGCGGCGGCTCTCAATGCCGGAGTTCACGGCATGGTTGGGTGTGTGAGTGAAACTGTTGCGGTGTCGGCGCAAGTTTGCAGTCGACCCAACTGTTAGATTGTTCCAACTGCGGCCAGCAGATTTCATCTGCAACGCCTTTGCCGAGGACTGTGATCTAGGTGTAACGGCCGGCGTAGACATTGGTCTCCACAAACAGCGCGTGGGAGATCCATGATGAAGACGCATTCTCAAAAGGTGGTCAAGCTAGTTCGTCCGGATGGCACGGGGCGCGATGGCCAAGATACGCCCGCATTATCGGGACGCTCCAGCGCGAGGCGTCTGGATGTCGACCGCATCGGAACACAGGGGCTCTCGGACTCCAGCGCGCATAGAGCGCCGGATGAAGCCAAGCCGGACCGGGGCGGTATAATATGGTCGGTGATCCTCGCCTTCATGGAAGGGTTTGCGCTCTATGGTGCGGCGTTGCATCCGACCGCGGCCATGCCGGTCCACGAGATCCTGGCGGCGCGAAGAGATCGGGAGCCGAACCAGCCGGTAGATCGCGTCGGTCGGCTCGGTGCCGAGGACGACGGCAAGGTCATGCAATGCGTTCTGCCGCGCAAGGCGCAACCGGAGCGACGTTACAATTGGCTACGCTCGGCCGGTGATAAGCTGGCGCTCTTGCGATTGCATCTGCGGCGAGAGGGAAAGGTCAGGGGTGCAGTTCCTGCTTTGATGAAACTCGACGACCGGACGTTACGCGATATCGGAATCCATGGACGTTCGGAAATCGAGTGGGCAGTAAGGCGCTGTTATGATTGCTGCGATGACCGCCTTGACGATGCTGCGCCGATCCCGGGTCGCGCTGCCGAGCCACCAGCCGTAAATCGCTTCGCCGCTGGTTACGATTGTAACGAATTTCCGTCGTTTGGAAATCGGGATGTAAGGCGTGAGGGTCTCTAATGAGACATCCGGGTCAAGGAGAGTAACGCCATGGCAGAGATAATGCGCGTAGAGGATCGCGAGGCACTTGCTGCTGTTGAAGACCTGCCGGTTCTCACTGCCGCAGAGCTCGACGCGGATCCTCACGGTATGTTCCGTAGGTATCGTGCCGCCTATCCCGTTGTGAGGCATGAAACGGGAGGTTATTTCGTGCTCCGCCATGCAGACATCGAGCGGCTTAGCACCGATGCCCGTATGGCAGCATCGGAAACCGCCCGCCCGGAACTGTTTGGGGTCACGGAGGGAGCGCTGTTTGACCTCTTCAAGCAGGGAATGCTCACCGCAAACGGTGCCGTTCACCGCCGCCGTCGCTCACCGTTCTCCAGAAGCTTTGCGGCTCGAACGATGGCCGATTTGCGACCGCATATACGGCGCGCCTCGGACGAGTTGATTGAGAGCTGGTATACCGATGGTCAGGTCGAATTTGTCGATCGGTTCGCAACTCAACTTCCGGCCCGCGTCATTGGCGATCTTCTCGGCCTGCCGCGGGCTGATATCCCGTCCTTTACAGAACTTGTCTACGCGGTGACCCGATTTCTCAGCACCAGTATATTGCCGGACGAAGTTCCCGAATCGGAGTCGGCGTGCCAAAAGTTGCGCATCTACGTGGAGAGGACGCTCGAAGACCGGCGGCGCACCCCCCGTGACAATTTCCTCTCTGATTTCCTGGCGAAGGCCGACGCAGCCGGCGAGTTGTCGCCACTCGAGATCGTATTCCAGATCGTGCAGTTGATCATCGGCGGCACGGATACGACTCGCGTCGCCGTCGTCATGCAACTGGCGCTTCTTCTCCAGCACAGGGAGCAATGGGACGCTGTGTGTCGCGATCCTTCGTTGATCCCGGACGCAGTTGCGGAAGCAATGCGATTCGAGCCGAGCGTGGCATCGTTCAGCAGGGTGACGACTGAAGACATCGAGGTCAGCGGCGCTGTTCTTCCAGCCCGGCAATTCGTCCTCTTGTCGACCATGTCCGCCGCGCGTGACGAAGAGGCCTATGAACGACCCCACGTCTTCGACATTCGCCGAACCGACCAGCCACGGTTGCTTCCCATCTTTGGAGCCGGTGCCCATCGCTGCCTCGGTGAGGCGCTGGCGCGTATCGAACTAGAGGAGAGTCTGGCGGCGCTCGCGGCCAGAATACCTCAACTCCGATTGGATGAAGCGCCTACGATTAGAGGCCACAGCGGCATCCGTCGCATCGACATCATGCGAATATCCTGGCAGCCGTGAGACGTGGTTGGGCCATTTGTTTCGAATGACCGGTTGATCTTCAGCAACCGCATGGAGCCGTCATGTGCGCGACACGTTGCAATTCTTCACAGCTTTCCTACCAGTCCGCCGATCTCAGCGAATCCGTCTTGGATATCACGTTTGGTGATGCTCTCCGCAGCGCAGCCGCCACATGGCCAACTCGTTTGGCGCTGGTCGAAGGCACTTCAGACAGGGCGGCGCGGCGCCGGTGGACTTTCGAACAACTTCTTACCCAGTCCGAAGCTGTCGCTCGCGCGCTATCGATGCACTTCAGCCCAGGTGAACATGTCGCAATCTGGTCGTCGAATGTGCCGGAATGGGTCCTGATCGAGTTCGGCGCGGCTCTTGCGGGATTGACGCTTGTAACGGTCAATCCAGCCTATCTCGGTGACGAGCTTGCATTCCTGCTGAAGCAATCACGCGCATGCGCTGTAATTGTACAGGATACTTATAGAGATCGGGACCTCCTCGCCACCGTGAACGACGTCCGCGACTTGCTTCCGGAGCTCCGCGAGGTCATTCCGTTGTCCTCATGGTCGAGCTTCGTCGAGGGCGGCGACGAATCCGTGCCCCTCGCCTCTGTGACACCGGACGATGTTGCCCAGATCCAGTACACGTCGGGTACCACAGGGAGGCCGAAGGGAGCTCGCCTGACTCATCGAAATCTGATCAACAACGCCCGGATGTTCGCGCGGACGATAGGTGCCGGGGACGACGACATATGGATCAACCCGATGCCGATGTTTCACACGGCCGGATGCAGTCTCTGTACGCTCGGCGCGCTGCAAACGGGCGGAACACATGTCTTGCCTCCTGCCTTTGATCCGCAGCATATGCTTCGCTTGGTCGAGGAAGAGCTTGGAACGATATTACTCTGCGTACCGACCATGCTGGTACGCATCTTGGACGTAATCGGGGCCGCCGATCGAGATCTCTCATCGTGGCGGCTCGTCACGCTCGGAGGCGCACCTGTGCCCCCCGAATTGGTCCGGCAGGCACAGCTGTGCGGCTTGAAGGTCGCAATCGGCTTCGGCCAGACGGAAGCTTCTCCCTATCTGACGCATACGCGGCCCGACGATCGTCATCCCGACTGGTTATCGACCGTGGGTCCGCCGTTGCCGCAGACAGAAATCAAGATCGTCAATCCGAATACTGGCGCGACCGTGCCGCGAGGAGAAATCGGCGAGATCTGCGCTCGTGGATACTCGATCATGAAAGATTATTTAGACGATCCGGAGGCGACATCGTCAGTGATCGATTCCGAGGGATGGCTTCATACGGGAGACCTCGGAAGTCTAGACGAATATGGCTACTGCCGTGTACAGGGGCGCCGCAAGGACATGATCATTCGCGGAGGTGAGAACATCTACCCGCGCGAGATCGAGGATGTCCTTCATACACATCCTGCTGTGCTCGATGCGTCGGTCGTTGGCGTGCCTGATCGCGATTGGGGCGAGGTCCCCGTCGGGTTTGTACAGATCAGACCCGGGCATCAGTGCGACGTGAACGAGTTGATTGCGTTCTGTCGAGAGCGACTCGCCTCCTACAAGGTGCCGCGCATCTGGCGTTTTGCAGAGCAATTTCCGCAAACAGCATCCGGCAAGATCCAAAAATTCAAGCTCCGCGAACGATATCTCAACGAGCAGTCGACGTCCGGATGAACGTCCGTGTCCTTCCCCAGGTACCCGAAGACAAGGACATAAGGAGATGACGAGATGGATATCGTTCGGCAGCGAAACCTGATCTCCCGCGTCAATGTTGGCGACCTTCTCGTTCGCAGCGCCGCGCGATCACCAACATCTCTGGCGGTTGTGGATGGCGAGCGTCGATTCTCCTATCGGGACCTGAATGAATGGGTCAATCGAACCGCAAACGGGTTGGCGACGCGCGGATATCAACGCGGTGACGCTCTCGCCTTGATGTCTGGCAATTGTGCCGAATTCCTGATCACCTATTTCGCTTGCGCCAAGCTGGGCCTGATCTGCGTGCCCATTAACCTGTTTTGGCGCCTCGGCGAGTTGGCTTATGTGCTCAATCACGCCAACGTCAAGGGGGTCGTCGTGGAGGGGACGCTCGGAGAGCAGCTGGCAAGCGGGCTCGAACGTGCCCCCAATGTCGGGGATGTCATCGTCATCGGCGACGATCTCGCCGGTCCGCCGACGTTGCGGCGCCAGTGCGGTTTCTCGTCCCTCGGGCAGGGGGCGTCACCGGCCGAGCCGCAGGCAATCGTGGAGGATCGTGATCCGCTCTCATACCTCTACACCAGTGGGACGACGTCTGCGCCGAAGGGGGTCGTCAGCAGTCATCTTTCCGTTTATCTCGAGTCGCTGGGCGTCGCGTTGGATACGCGGATGACGGCGACTGATCGAGCGACGGTCTTGATGCCGCTGTTCCACACAGCCCAGCTGAACGTGATTGCGACCCCGGCGATTGCGGTCGGGGCGTCGCTCTTCCTTCAGCGCGGCTTCAAAGCAGAGGAGTTGCTCGATCTGATTGCGGCGGACCGCCTGACGATGGTCTTTGCCTTGCCGATGATGTATCGCGCGCTACTCGAAAGCATCGAGCGTCGCAGCCGCAATGTCGCCAGCCTGCGTCTGGCGATCTACGCCATGGCGCCGATGCCGACGCACGAGTTGAAGAGGGCAATGGATACACTCGGTTGCGAGTTTGCTCTGATGTTTGGTCAGACTGAGATGAACCCGCTTTCGACTTATCTCCGTCCAGAGCATCAGTTGAGCCATCCTGGAGCCGTCGGAATGCCGTCAGTGAATGTGCAAGTCGCGATCATGGACAAATCCGGTCGGCTCCTGCCTGAAGGGCAGTCGGGTGAGATCGTTTATCGAAGCCCACAAGTGCTATCAGGCTATTTGCGCGACGAGGCTGCAACTGACGTCGCTTTCGCCCATGGTTGGTTTCATTCCGGTGACTGCGGGCACTTCGATGCCGACGGCATTCTCTGGTTCGAAGATCGCTTCAAGGACGTGATCAAGACCGGTGGCGAGAACGTCGCGTCGATCGAGGTCGAAAAGGCCGTCTACGCGGCCGATCCCAGGGTGCAGGAGACCGCGGTTGTCGGCTTGCCTCATGATCGTTGGGGTGAGGCCGTCACGGCGGTGGTGGTGGTCAAGCCCGGCGAAACGCTCGTCGAGGATGAGTTGATGACGAGTATCAAATCGCACCTCAGTTCGTTCAAATGCCCGAAGGCGATCATCTTCACGGAGGCCATGCCCAAAACGGCAACAGGAAAGATACAGAAGGCCAAGCTGCGCTTGCAATTTGCCGACGCGTACCGCAAGTGAAGGAAGCAAGCTCTTGGCGGGAGAAAGCAGAAAACCATCTCAGGACGCTGCCGCGGTCTTTTGCGCTGGCTGCGGCGATGCCGACACTTTGTATGTCGTTGCGCGAAGCGCCCGCACACCGCCGCTTCAGCTTCTACCTGCACTTTCTGAAGTTTTGAAGACGTTGACGAACCGAAATTCGCACACATGAGGACGCGTCACTGCACTTCAAAGTTAAACCGGAGATCGGCCGCCGTCGTTCGTCTCATCACCGCGATCGATTCACGAGGTATTCTGTGACACGCTTGCAACCATCGCGGTTCATCGATCTCTCAAAAGAGATCGTTGAAAATCGTGCTGATCCGTTCTTCATGAAAGTGAAGGTGAAGCACTATTCCCACGGTCGCGCACGTTGGCTGGTACGCATGCTTGGTCTGCCCTTTCGCTTGTTTCCACAAGACTTCGCGGGCTGGGCTGACGATACGATCACCCGACTGGGCGTGCATTCGACAACGCACATCGATGCACCTTGGCACTATGGTCCAACCGATGCTGAAGGACGCAAGTTGCCGACCATCGAGCAAATGCCGTTGGACTTGATGTTCGGTGCAGGTGTGGTGCTCGATATGTCCCACAAGCGGGACGGCGAGGAAATTGAGGTCGCGGATCTGCAAGGTTCGCTTGCCGCAACCGGAGCGACGCTGGCTTGCGGAACGATCGCTTTGATTCGGACGGGACGTGACCGATATCAAGGGCAAGCGGACTATTGGAAACGCGGCACCGGAGTGGGACCCTCCGCGACCGAATGGCTGATTGATCAAGGTGTGAAAGTTATGGGGATCGATCAATGGGGGTGGGATTTGCCATTCCACCATCAGATCCGCCGCAGCCGAGCCGAGAACCGGAATGACCTGTTTTGGTCCGGCCATTTGGTAGGCCGGCGCAAGCCCTATTGGCATATCGAGCAGCTTCGCGGGCTTGAGTTGCTTCCGGCGCACGGATTCGATGTTGGCGTCTTCCCGTTGCGGCTCCACAACGCCTCGGCCGCACCAGCACGGGTGGTCGCGTTCTTCTATGACTAGCCGGTAGCGTCAGCCGAAGGATCACCAACGAGCGAGTTGGTAGAGCCTCAGTCACCGAACGGAAGGAAGAATCCATGCGTGTTTACTACGATCGCGACGCCGACCTGAACCTGATCAAGGGCAAGAAGGTCGCCATCGTCGGCTATGGCAGCCAGGGCCACGCCCATGCGCTCAACCTGAAGGATTCCGGCGTCAAGGAAGTCGCCATCGCGCTGCGCAAGGGCTCAGCTTCGGCCAAGAAGGCGGAGAACGCCGGCTTCAAGGTGATGGAAGTCGCCGAAGCGGCCAAATGGGCCGACCTCGTCATGATGCTGACCCCGGACGAACTCCAGGGCGACATCTACCGCGAGCACCTGCACGACAACATGAAGAAGGGTGCGGCGCTGGTGTTCGCGCACGGCCTCAACGTCCACTTCAACCTGCTCGATCCGCGCGCCGACCTCGACGTCCTGATGATCGCGCCGAAGGGGCCCGGCCACACCGTGCGCTCGGAGTATCAGCGCGGCGGCGGCGTGCCCTGCCTGATCGCGATCGCCAAGGACGTCTCGGGCAATGCCCATGATCTCGGCCTGTCCTACGCCTCCGCCATCGGCGGCGGCCGCGCCGGGATCATCGAGACCACCTTCAAGGAAGAGTGCGAGACCGACCTATTCGGCGAGCAGGTGGTGCTCTGCGGCGGCCTGGTCGAGCTGATCAAGGGCGGCTACGAGACCCTGGTCGAAGCCGGTTACGCGCCGGAGATGGCCTATTTCGAGTGCCTGCACGAAGTGAAGCTGATCGTCGACCTGATCTATGAAGGCGGCATCGCCAACATGAACTACTCGATCTCCAACACCGCCGAATACGGCGAGTACGTCACCGGCCCGCGCATCATCACCGACGAGACCAAGAAGGAGATGCGCAAGGTTCTGGCCGACATCCAGGGCGGCAAGTTCGCGCGCGACTGGATGCTCGAGAACAAGGTCAACCAGACCTCGTTCAAGGCGACCCGCGCCAAGCTTGCCGCGCACCCGATCGAGGAAGTCGGCGCGAAACTCCGCGACATGATGCCCTGGATCAAGAAGGGCGCGCTGGTCGACAAGAGCAAGAACTGAGCCTTCAGACGGATCGACCTACAACCATTCAGCTAAGGAGGGCGCTGAGACGATCGAGCCCATCGCACCAAAACCGTCAACGAGTCAACACGATCCAATACCTCGCGCCAACGAGCGCGATCCAAACCTCTGCGAGAATACAGGAGAAGTCGCAATGAACGGACCGCTGGCTATCGGTTCTCCGGCACCAGATTTCGAGGCAGCTACGACCGAAGGGCAAATTAGTTTTCATGACTGGTTGGGCACCGCTTGGGGAATCTTGTTCTCGCACCCAAAAGACTTCACGCCGGTATGCACGACCGAACTCGGAGCTTTGGCCAGGCTGAAGCCGGAGTTCGATAAGCGAGGCGTAAAGGTGATCGGGCTCAGCGTCGATCCCGTGAGCCGACATGCCGAATGGGCGCATGACATTGAAGAAACTCAGGGCCATGCGCCAAACTTTCCCATGATTGCCGACACTGAACTGGTCGTGTCGAAATTATACGGGATGCTGCCAGCAGATGCCGCGCCCACATCAAGTTCCCGGACCGCAGTCGATAACCAGACCGTTCGGAATGTCTACGTCATCAGTCCCGACAAGAGGATCAAACTACTCATATCGTACCCGATGTCGACGGGCCGCAATTTCGCAGAGATATTGCGGGTCGTCGACGCTCTCCAATTGTCCGCGAAGCACAGTGTTTCGACTCCGGCAGACTGGAACCAGGGAGATGATGTGATCATTGCGACGTCGGTGAGCGATGACGAGGCTCGTGCGAAGTTTCCAGACGGGTTCACCGTGCTAAAGCCTTATCTGCGCGTCGTCCCCCAGCCCAAGGAAGAATGACGCATGCCGCCTTCGTCGACGACAATCCGAAGCGCGTCCCCACCGACGATACCTATCTGAGGTAATTGGATGCGCCATATTTCGGTTTGCAGATCGCAAACGTGTGTTCTGCGGGCATGATTGTCCTGCGTCATGGCGATCCACTCGGCGGGAGGTCGCCATGACGGAGCAGTGCAAGCCGACTATTTTGTCAAGCCGGTCGGACTAACGCGGAGCTCGTTGAGCGCCGCATTGAGAGTGACCGAGGCGAGGTCAATGCTGATGCCTTCGCGAGATGACGGGCATTACGCAGGCTCTCGCATTATGCGTGTTCGCGATGTGCCGCCGTCTCGTCCTTGGTGGCTCCTGCCTGTGCGCGTCCGGCGTCGCAAAAGTGGAGCGGCACCTCGACAGAAAAACGCGAGCCTGAATCTTGCACGGATCGCACAGATATCCGATGACGGAGCAGGCCGGCCGTTTGGTGGGCAATCAACAGGCCGAGTCCGAGACCATCCGAATGGTCCGATTGATCGCCTCGTTCGAATGCATCAAAGATCCTATCGAGGACACCAGGCGCAATGCCGCATCCATCATCCTCAACGTCGACGCGGAGGTTGTCGCCCGCTGCCCGGCATATAACTCTAATGTGTCCACCTGCTTCGCTGTACTTCAGGGCATTGTCGAGAAAATTCCGCAGAATCGTGTAGAGCATCTCCGGATCAGTCCTTACCAGATGATCCGATCGGCACACTGTCAAGTTGATGCGACGAAGGTGTGCATGCATACGCCACTCGCGTCCGATTCGTGACAGGACCTCGGTCATGCGCACGACACGCCGTTTCGGAAACACGGAATGCATCTGCGACAGACGGGCGATGTCGTTAAGTTCGCTGCTGAGCCTTCCCATCGCCTCCACCGCGGTGCGCAGCAGGTGAGCGGCCTTTTTTGTGACGCCCTCTTCGACGGCCTTTTCCATGCAAAGCATAGCGACTTGGATTGGTTGCTTCAGATCGTGCCCGGCAACGGCCATCATTCTTGACATTGCCAAACGAGACGCCTCTACCGCCGTTCCGTCGTTGCAAATCCCTGAGGTCGGCATCTTCGACATCTCCTGCGAGGCTAAGAATGGCACTGACACTTATTGCGAGCTCCACGGTGCTGCAATCATACCTATGATTACCCGGTGGAGGCGAGTACCATTTCGATATTCGAGCGTGAAGCGTTCGCCCGATCGTTTCGTGCAAGCTCGATCACTTCGAAGGCGGTTCGAATCTTACGGGAGCAGACCGCAACTATTTTCAAGAATTAACATGCGACGCCGACTGAAGTTGTTATCGATATGGAGGGCTACAAGTATGTGAATGCAAGCTGGAGTGTCGGAATGAAGCTAAAAGTCGTGATATCGATTGCCGGAATTATCGTCGCAGCCACTGTTCCCGGACTTGCTGCCGATGAAGGGCGTGGCAGAGAAGCAGCCGCAGCAAGCGTGGTCGTGAGGCAAGTGATGTCGAGCTCGACAACGACAGCAGGTGATCCTGTCGTACTTCCACAGAAAGACGCGCAGGTGGTGGTGTCGATGTTCGAGATTCCGGCTGGCGCTAAACTCCCAGTACATAAACATCCGTATCCTCGTTATGGATACGTCCTCAAGGGGGCATTACAGGTGGCGAACACCGAGACCGGAAAAACAGAAGTGTTCAAGGAGGGCGATTTCATCTTGGAGTCAGTTGGGCACTGGCATCAGGGTCGGAACGTTGGACAAGCGCCAACTAAGCTCCTTGTCATTGATCTCGTCGAAAAGGGAGCAAACAACACTGTGCTCAAGGACTGACGAAGTGAATTACCTCGCTATGTGTTTGTACTAGTCAGTTTACGGGCATCCGGAGGTCGCGCTTCGGGATTCCGTAGAAAGCCCGGCACGACGGTCTATCAGGAGCCAAAGCTCATGTCGTCTACTTGGCTATGCTGATCCAACGGACTGGGTCAGGCTGCAGGTCCGCGGCATGTCCTCGTTGGTTGCGCCGAGCGATGTGGTGACGAGCCGCATTGCTCGGCTCAGAATAACGTGTCGTTGCACCCAGATTGTCACCGACATCGAGAATCGCTTGCGTGAGAGCGCGGCCAAAGCCCCACAAGCTGCCGGTGCAAAGCCGCATCTTAGCCACCGAGCTTGCGATGTCCGTGCGTCGAGAACCGTTGCTGATTATGCAATGACGCGAGCACCGGCGCGCGCCGCCCGACCTGCTTCAATCGTTGATCGATCCAACATTCGGCGGCGGAGCCGACGAAGTTCGGAAACGATGTCAATGTCGCTTAAGTGTCGACACGACCTCATGCCAGTTCTCGTCCGATCGCCCATGCCAGAGCATCAGCTGACTGCGCTGAGCGATGGACCTGTTGCGTATCCTTGCCTCGATTTGCAAGATCTTACGTGCCGAGATCTCTTATAATCGTTACCCTTGCACATCGAAGCCGGCGAAATCTTATGGTCTGAGCCGGATCAGCATTCAGTGCGCTCTACCGAGGCTCTACGTTGCTGCTCGTGTATCGCGCGATGGTTGGATCGGACACCAGATGACATGCAAAGCGGCCCCCATCGATGCCCTAATGCGCCAGATCGTCGTTCGGCCAGATAAGACCGCACTCATCTATAAGGGCGTCCCGTGGACATACGGAGGACTCGGTGCCGAAGCAGAAAAGCTCGCCAGGGGCCTAGCCGCGATGGGGGTTGAGCCTGGTGACCGCGTAGCCCTCCATCTTCACAACGGGCCCGAGTTAATAGCAGCCTACTACGCTTGCTTTCGGCTCGGCGCCATCGCGTCTCCATTCCATGCCGCCCTCAAGTTCGAAGAGCTACGGTCGCTCGTGCGCCGGTTGCTGCCGACAGTCTATGTAGGCGACGCTCGTCTCTACGAGAATATTGCCTTCCTCGACGAGGGGACGTTGCCGCACGATAAGCGCTTTCTGGTGAACGGCCTGGATGGAGCAGGAGCCCGATCGTGGCATGAACTCTTCGAGAGCCCAGTGAAACATTTGCCGACACACTGTTCGAGAAAGGATGAGCCTGCCGTCCTGATTTGTACATCTGGAACATCAGCTCAACCAAAACTGGTGACGCACAGCAGGGAGACCTTAGCCAGCTCAACCGCAATGATTATCGATAATTGGGAACTGTCGGTCGATGACGTCATAGTGGTTCATCTGTCGATGGCTCATATTTGTGGATTGATGAGCGTCCTGTCATTTATCCAACTTGGTGTCCCTTTCGTTTTACTTGAAACATTCGACGTCGATGAGTGTCTCGAGAGCATCGAGCGCTATGGCTGTACGTGGTTCATGGCGTTTCCGGCGCAGTATAGCGCGCTGCTGGAACGACAGCGATCTCGCGAGCGAGATCTATCTTCGTTGCGGATCTGTATCACCGCAGCTGATGTGTGTCCGTTGGAGCTGCAGCTTCAAGTCTCAAGCGCCTTTGATGCGCCGCTCTACAATCTGTGGGAGGCGACGGAAGTTGTGGGATCGCTGACATTTGGGACGGTACCGGGTCCGGTCGAGCGGATTTCAAAAGGAGCAAAGATCAGGATTGTGAACGAAGCCGGGGATGATGTCGCTCCGCTGGAGGCAGGTGAGCTTTTGGTCCAGGGATCGAATGTGTTTCTGGGGTACTGGAATGATCCTGAGGCGACCGCAGAAAGCCTCAGAGGAGGTTGGTACCATACCGGCGACATCATGCGTCGCGGCAACGAGGAGGAGTTGTGGTACGTCTCGCGGAAGAAAGACATCATTGTCGTCGGTGGCGCTAACGTCTCGCCGCTCGAGGTTGAAGAATCGCTCGTCGCATCGCACTCGCTTGTCGTCGAGGCGGCGGTTGTTGGAATTTCGGACGAGGTGCTCGGGCAGAGGGTATTCGGCTTCGTCAGGCTCGCTGTCGGGGCGAAGGAGTGGATTTGTGCCGAGATCCTGCGGAACGCTTCAAGCAAGCTTGCGAACTACAAACTACCTGTGCGGCTGAAAGTTCTTCTTGATATGCCACGTAGTGCGTTGAGTAAGTTCGATAGAACCGCATTGAAGGCCGTGGCGGCCAGAGTAACTCGACAGAGCTGTGCGAAGGTGTTCGATGTATCTCCGCGGTGAACACGACGAGAGATCAGAGAGGTCATTTAGGCCCGGACTGCCGTCCAGCCGGCAAGTTGCCCGCCATTCCTCACCGCAATTGGGTGAAGCGAACCTTAAGTCTCGGGTGATGTTGAGGTGCCGAACGAGTTATCATCTATGCGCGCAATCCGATCTCGTGCGTTCGCTATTGGGGATCATGTCCTTGGGCCTTGCAGCCGTACTGGCTGGTGGTCTGGCGTACGTAAAGGCGTTTTATCCTGAGTTGTCCGCCATCGCAGACATGCTCGATCGTTCAGAAGCTATTGCTGACTCGAAAGCAGACTCCGGTGTCAGGAGTAGCGATGAAGGGTGTCGGTTTGGCCAATGAGACCAGACGCAGAGTTGGGCGACAGACAAGTAAGAGAACGCTACGGATGAGGATGTGCCCAGTGGACTGCGGCGTACAGTGCCGCCTTTGCACGGCAGCCTCAGTCTTCGCTGCACATGATTGTGATGATCTCAGATTGAACAACCATGCTTCTCGCATGCGCCTGTTGTAGCGGGACGAATGTGCCAATATCTCGCGCGGTGTCTACACGATGACCTGAACATGCTTGGTTCTCGGGGGCAGGCTGCGTTGCGGAGGGGTGATCTCTGCGTTGATGATGGGGCGAAGACCATCCAGGCGCTGCCGCTTTGGAGCCAATCAACAAGAGAGTCGAGCACACGTGTGCTCGGAGATCGATGACGGCTTTGCCGGAAGCAGGCAAATGTGCATCTGGGGCTGCACCGAATGCAGCGGGCCAGTGCAGCGTGCATTGGACGCTTGCGGGCGTGGTCGTCAGGACGTCGTCGATCCGTCCGCACGACAGGTCTCGATACGGTGAGTCGAGCGATTTGTCGCGCACCCATTAGAAAGGCGTAGAAAAAATGATCAGATCCCATGCCACGGACAAGGTGAGATCGTACATCAAGGCGCGAACTCGGGCGGACACGGAATCACCGGGGAGAGCGAGCTGCGGATCGCACAAGCGGTGGACCGGCGGCAGCGGTTGCGGCATTTTACGCATCTACCGAGTATTGACCGCTCTCCTCGTCATGGCGTTCGCGCCCGGGGTCTCCGCCGAGGAGCTATGGAGAACATTACCGCCTACTCCGGCGCCTATTGGTTCTCATGGCGGCAGCATCGAAATCAACGGCATCCATCTGTTTTATACGGAGATCGGGGTCGGCCCGCCCGTGGTTTTGCTGCACGGCGGGCTCGCAAACTCCGACTATCTTGCCGACCAGGCCCGTGCCCTCGAGAGTTCTTACCGGGTCATTCTAGTCGACAGCCGCGGCCACGGGCGCAGCACACGAGACCAACGGCCCTTCAGCTATGATCTCATGGCGGATGATGTTGTTGCACTGCTGGACCATTTGCGAATCGACAGAGCGGCAATTGTCGGTTGGAGCGATGGTGGGATCGTCGGGCTTGATCTGGCAATGCGCTATCCCGATCGGGTGACGCGCGTCTTTGCGTTCGGTGCTAATACCAAGACGTCTGGCCTTCAGGACGACTTTGCCAATAACCCGGTATTTGCGGCCTACATGGCGCGTGCGGGGAGGGACTATGCGCGACTTTCTCCTACTCCGAACGAATATGCCGCGTTTCAGGAGCAGATCGACAAGATGTGGCAAAGCCAGCCGAACTGGGACGATGCGCAGCTCCGCACCATCCACGCCCCGGTCTGGGTGGTTGACGGAGAGCACGATGAAGGAATCAAGCGGGAGCATACGGAATACATGGCAGCGACCATTCCGCGTGCAGGGCTGTTGATCCTCCCAAACGTCAGTCATTTTGCCTTCTTGCAAGATCCGTTATTCTTCAACGATGCGATCAAGCGCTTCCTCGCAGGCGACCTGGAGCGCCAACGATAGAAGACGTACTGACCACATTGCTCACCGGTTGTGGAGAGGTCATGGCGCGGCTGGGAGCGTCAGCGAGTTCGTTCAGTTCAAAGCACCTATCGGCGCCGCACGCTTCAATGATCCCGCGGCTGTAGATTGGCGGTCGGAAGGAAGCGATTGAAGGCATCGACATAACTGATCCTCTGGGTTGCGGAGACTTCTCGCGCTGGGGAAGTAGTTACCGACTGAGGAGGCAGCAAACGATCGTCCGCGAGCGAATGCCCTGGACGCCAACACTTCTACTCCTATTTCAGGGCACTGATATTACCTTTCCCAAGAGCAAGCGCGTTGTCCGTGACTGCTGCTGTATGCTTGGCCAGCTGTGTCGCTCGCGGCGAGCGATATGCGAGGCGGTCAGTTGGCAAAATTGACTTGGACAAGAGGGACTCAAGCACAGGGGCCCTGATTGCCTCGTCATCGAGTCGTGAATGAGTGAGATGTCTCCTGACCCTCGGGAAGTACTGAAGTTCGGACCTTACCAACTCTGGCCGCTGGAACGGCGTCTTTGTCGTGATGGTGAAGAGGTGAAGCTGGTCGGGCGTGGGTTCGACATCTTGCTGGTGCTCGTCCAAAATTCCGGAAACGTCGTGACCCGTCTGCAATTGATGGAGTCTGCCTGGTCCGGCCTTGTTGTCGACGACAGCAACCTACGCGTTCAGATCGCGGCCCTCCGGAGCACGCTAGGAGACGCGAAAGATGGTATCGAATATATCAAGACCGTGCCGCGACGGGGGTATTCCTTCGTCGCGCGGGTCGAGCGTGAGGAGACGCTGAGTCGAGCGTCGTTCGGCCTTCCGACCGATTCCATCCAGAACTGCTTCCGAACCTTCCCGTCGGCGTTTCGTAGGATTATCGGCCGTGCGGACGACATCGCAGAAATTTCTGCGTCGCTGCATACCTCACGATTTGTCAGCGTCGTTGGGGCAGGGGGGATGGGCAAGACGGTCGTTGCGATCGCGGTTGCTCACGCGCTGATGGGGGACTTCGACAACCAAGCAATCTTCGTTGATTTGAGCATCGTCACTAGCGAGGAATGTGTCGACGTCGCGATTGCCGCCGCATTTTGCCTGACCACCCAGTCGGGCGATGCACTGGGCGAAGTGATCGCCCATATAGGAAACCGTCGGTTGCTGATGGTGCTCGACAATTGTGAACATGTCATCGGGGCGGCATCGGCGGCGGCCGAGCGCCTCTTCGCCGGAGCACCAAATCTATCCATTTTGACGACAAGTCGCGAAGGTTTGCGCGCTGAGGGTGAGAATGTTTATCGCCTGGAGGGCCTTGCCTGCCCGCCCGATGGTGCAGATCTCGGCGCTGATCAGGCGATCGAGTGGCCTGCGATTCAGCTTTTTATGGAGCGCGCGGCGGCTAACGGTCATCGGCGTGCCCTTGCTGACGAGGAGGTTCCATCGGTAGTTTCGATCTGCCGTCGTCTTGAGGGGATGGCGCTGGCGATCGAGCTTGCGGCAAGTCGCGCCGCCAGTCACGGCATCATCGGCACCAGCGAATTGATGAATCACCGGTTCAAGCTGATGTGGCAGGGGCGTCGCGGTGCCGTCTGCCGTCACCAGACAATGAACGCGGTGTTGGACTGGAGTTACAATTGTCTTGGCAGGGCGGATCAGTTGGTGCTTGCCCGCCTATCGATCTTTGTCGGTTCAATCACTGTGCGCGTTGCAGAGGAAGTCGTTGCCGACGACCGCATTGATCCGCTCGAGGTCGTCAATTCATTGGTCGGGCTCGCGGAAAAATCATTGATTAGCGTCGATGGAACGAACGGCGAGGTTCGATATCGTCTTCTGGACATGACTAGGACATATGCTGCGGCGAAGCTCGCGGAAAGCGGAGAACACGCGTCTGTCGCTCGCCGTCACGCCAGTTATGTCGTCAGCCGTCTCATAGCAGTTCAACGATCGTGTCAAACAGGGGAAAGTCTCGTTCAGGAGGATATTGTCAGTCTCATGGGCAATTTGCGAATTGCCTTGGATTGGTGCTTTTCAAATCGGTCGGAACGCAGAACGGCCGTCCAACTGGTTGTTCGAGCCGTCCCCCTTCTACTTCGGCGCTCTCTTCTCGAGGAATGTAGAAAATGGTGCGAGTGGGCGCTCCACCTCCTTTGCGACTCTGAACGCGGTTCCGAGATCGAGCTTACTCTATGGGAAGGGCTCGCCGTTTCCGAGATGTTTACGCGGGGTAATCGAGAGGAAACGCGACATTCGATCGAGCGGGGCCTGTCGCTCGCCAAAGCGCTGGAGAGCGATGAACAGGAACTCCGCCTCTTGTCGGCAATGCATATCTTCCGGGCGCGCATCGCAGACATTCATGGAATGAAAGAGGTATCGCGCCGAGCGATGGAGCTTGCTGCGCGAACCTCTCGCGATGATCTGTTGGCGATGACTGAATGGATGCAGGGGACCACCTGTCACTTGGGCGGCGATCAGGTGAATGCCCAGATCTATTGTGAGGCGGCACTACGGCGTTCAGTTCACATTGACGCCTCTCAGTTCAATTCGATTGGATACGACCACCGAATTCGTGGGTTGATCGTGCTGGTGCGTACGCTGTGGGTGCGCGGCTTTCTCGATCGAGCCGTGGCTCTTGCTCATGAGGTCATTATCGAAGCGAACGAGAGACAGCAGCCAGTTGCGCTGTGCATCGCGTTGATCTACACAACCACGATTGCCATCTGGTCCGAGGATCTCGATAAGGCAGGAGCGCAGATCGAACGCATTATGGCTTGCGCCGCGGACAACGCGCTTGAACCATACCATGCGGTCGCTATCGCGATGCGCGGTGAAGTCGCGGTGCTGCGCGGCAACATTGACATGGGGATAGCCGACCTGAGAGCAGCCATCTCCGTTCTTCATGCCCATCGTCACAGGGTGCTCTCGACGGAGTTCTTGCGTTCGCTCTCTGAAGCTCTCGCTGCGGACGGACTGATCGCGGAGGCGATGGAGACCCTCGATGAAGCCATTTGCCGGGCGGAATCCAGCGGAGAGTTGTATCTGCTACCCGACATGCTTCGCGCACGTGGCGAGATTATTGCAAAGGGCCCCGTACCCGATCTGGATCAGGCCGAACATCATCTGCGTCAGGCTGTGGCGGATGCGCGTTATCAGTCGGCAAAGGGATTCGAACTGCGGGCGGCGATATCCTTGGCGCGACTCGTGCTTGCGAGTGGGCGCGCCGACGACGCAGCTACGATAATTGGGAGCACAATCAGCGGCTTTGAAGAAGGGCTTGATCAACCCATTATGCGATCCGCTTACAGGCTTCTCGCAGAGGCAAACAGTTTTATCGCGAAAGGTTGAATGGTCGCGAAGGACGCCGGAACTGCTCGCTGAGCGATCCTCTTGCGATCGATCAAGCTGCCGTTCTGTCGAATGCCAAACGGGCCTGAAGACGGGGGCAGCGGTCGTGAGCGGAAGAAGTTGAGAACGCAAGGACGCAGGAATGCGCCGTGTCGTGCGTTAGGGCTGGAATGCGTCAGGATCCTGCCTCAGGAGATCTCTTAATCTGGGGACCCCGAAGTCGAGGAACGCGCGTACCTTTTTGGGCAGGAGTTGCTGACCCGCATGTACGATGCTGACCGGCCAAATCGGCAGTTCGTAGTCTTCGAGAACGACCGCGAGTCGACCCGCATGGATCTCGTGTGCAATTTGATAAGAGAGCAAGCGTGTAAGCCCCAATCCTGCGACGGCTGCATCCACTGCGGCCTCTGCGGTTGAAACCGTCAGCCGGGAGTGTACGGGAACAACCACTTGACCTTTCGGCCCCGCAAATCGCCAAGCCGCCGACGACGCGAGGTTGTCGAAGGTGATGCAAGTATGCCGCAATAGGTCCTGCGGGTCTTTCGGCCAACCGTGAGTGGCCAGATATGTCGGGCTGGCACAAGTCACACGACGAACCGAGCCGACCCTCAAGGCGATCAAGCTGCTGTCATCGAGGTCTCCGATCCGGATGGCGACATCGATCTCAGCCTCGAGGAGGTCAAGCAGCCGATCGGCGAGCACAAGCCTGATGTCGATGTCAGCGTACTTGCGCAGGAAATCCGAAACGATCGGAATGATGTGCGTGCGACCGAAGACCACCGGGGCCGCGATGCTCAATTGCCCTTTTAGATCGTGATAGACCCCCGTTGCGGTGCGTTCGGCTTCCTCGACCTGCTCGAGAATGCGCCTGCTTGCTTCGACATACAGCTGTCCCGCTTCCGTCAAGCTCAATCGGCGGCTCGTTCTGTTCAAAAGGCGTGTGTCGAGGTGAGACTCCAACTCCGCAATTCGCCGGCTGACACTGGCAAGCGGCACATCGAGCTCCTTGGCGGCGGCGGAAAGACTGCCTGCGTCCACGGTCTTCAGAAGGATCGCCATCGCACCCAGTCTATCCACGATATGGTCCTCTCCAGTTCGGCGACCTGGCGTCTCCCAGGTCGTGTTCTCCTCGGATGCAATCGCGTCGTGAACCGACAGGGGTAACCAAAGTCGCTGGAGCTCGACGAGCGGGTAATTTCTCACATGTCGACTTGGGCGCAGGCGTTGAACTTTGCAAGTCGCTGCAGCCTCGTGGAGCGGCTACTGCGCTCGGCGCAGTTGATGCCAACAGATCAAACTGGAACATCTACGGCGTGTAAGGGTCGCTGGGATTCGTTGGCTATGAGAAATCTTCGTTTCATTTAGGATCACGGAGCGAGCAACGTCTACTTGGTCGCTTACTTCTGGCCCACCCCGAAAGGATCATGCCCAACTGTATCGGCAGCAGGACAATGTTGTTTGAGGTCTGGGCTTGTGGAGGCTGTTTCTGGATGAAGGGCATTTTCTGATTGCGGCGTCCGTGTACCATCGTTTCAGGCGCGAGCGATCACTGTTCATCGCGACAACCAAATTGGACATCATACTCAAGTTTAAGTGGAGGTCACTGACCGCAACCTGAAAGGAGCTGATCGGGCGAGCGACAAGATCGGAGTCGGGAAGGTTATCCCACCCTGATTCTACAATCGAAGCCTTCGCCGATCAGGTCGACGTAGCCGTCACTATAACGGACGTGGATGTTGAGTAGTGGGGGACGTCGCGCCATCTCGGCGAGCGACGGTGCGAAGTGCTGGTTGAAGGAGGATTGGACCCGCCACCCTGAGCAGGCCGCGCAGATAGCCCTCCGGCAATAGTTCCTCCCGTGCGATCTCGATTCAGCGCAGACTCGTGCCGCATGCTCGCGAAAGATTACGCCCGCTTCTGTTAAAGCCGCGCCGCGCGTGTTGCGTGCCAAAAGTTCAACGCCAAGCTCGTCCTCTAGGCGGAACAGCCGCCGGCTTATAGCGGACTCGCTAGACCCAGCCTGCGGGCCGCAGCAGAAACTCCGCCCGATTTCGCCACCTCGAGGAAGGTCTGTAAGTCTTCCAATTCCATGGTCGCATTCCACCTTTTGCGACACGGCTTACCATGACGCATGGCTACCGCGCCGACAATCGCAAGACTAGCTTGGCTTAAATAAACGTGGTGCCTTTGGCGTCGTCACTTGGGTGGACGAATCAAGCACGCCAAAAAGGAGCACGGCCCTAAAGACGATGAAATTGAAGCGCAGTTTCAAGTGCGGCAATCCGGATCACGGGGGCGCCGTTGAGATCATTCGCCCCAGGCTGGCCTGAAGGGAAACGAGAGCTATAATTGAAGGCTGATGAAGGCTGCAATAGTGGCCATGATCACGACGATCGAAACTCCAAGTTCGGCGAGTACGCCTCCAGCCGAATGAACTTCCGACGCATCGATGAGCCTTCGGATGCGCACGAATCGCCTAGTCGCGACCGCGATGAGTGACATCCCACCGAAGACCAGCAATAGACCGTCGAGGTGACCGAAAGATCTCGACCAGGGGCAGGTGT
This sequence comes from Bradyrhizobium sp. NBAIM03, assembly GCF_020194055.1. Taxonomy (NCBI): domain Bacteria; kingdom Pseudomonadati; phylum Pseudomonadota; class Alphaproteobacteria; order Hyphomicrobiales; family Nitrobacteraceae; genus Bradyrhizobium; species Bradyrhizobium sp. NBAIM03. Next base: position 84,338 of record NZ_JADYVS010000026.1, read on the forward strand.
TATGACCAGGCGGGACGGCGACCCGCTGTTCGAGGCTCCAAATCAGCAGGTTGACTTTGCCGATAGCGAAACCGAATGCGATCATTGCGATCCCGGTTCGTATCCAAGCCAAGAAAGTGCGCTCGTTAGCGGAATGGTCTGAGTATTTATCAATCATCTCGCCCGACCGTCCGAGACCCGGAGCGTGCCACTCGGGCCGATATGGACTGCGGAGGAATATCGGCTGCAGTCCATGCTGAAACGCCGGGCCCTCGGAGCTCGCCTTGTTGGTCCAAACATTAATGATAGTTGAGAATTCCGCTCAGCTTGCTTCCGAGCGGCTGGGTCCAATCGACTGCCAATTCGGAGACGATCTGGTCCATTGTGGTGATGATGGCGCCCGCGTTTTCCATGCGCCGAAGCGCAATGTCGTCGCCGAATTTCGTGTAGGATGCCGATGCGTCGGCCGAAACCTGGACTTCGTATCCTTCATCAATCATCTGCAAAACGGGAAAGAGAACGCAGATTTCGGTTGTGATCCCCGCGACGTACAGCTTCGTTCGACCGGTCGCCTTGACTGCGTCGTTGAAACCCTGGTGATGCATGGCATTTACGATGCCGGGACGCCTGATCCGTGAGGCGAAAGCGTCGGGAAGAATTTCTTGGATATCCGAAAGCAGAGGACCCTGCGCATGTTCTTCCATGCTCGTCGTGAGGACTGTCGGCATGCCGGATGCCTTGGCAATTTTGGCAAGCTTTATCGTGTTCAACTTCACAAGGTTTATGTCGTGAGAGTGAGTCCAGGACATCGTTCCGAGCTGATGATCAATCAAGATCATGGCGGCCGTTTCGGGTGTGAAAGCTTTCTTGTGCATGGTTGAGTCCTTCTCCGTGAATATGATTTCCGCGGCTGAGCGATTGCGAGCGTTACGCGCCGCAATGGGACGCCGACGCAGATGCCGCCATCGGTGGATTGGGCCGATGAACTCGCGGAAGAAGAGTAGGGCGGCAGGGGGCTTCCAGGCACTCATACGCGAGTATGATGAGGCCCGTGTGTCGGGCGCGCGCTCATGCCCGTGATGGCCCCCGCCCTCTCGCGAGACAAAGACGGATGCACTCCAGCAATGCCATATGATCTACTGGCTTGCCGAAGAAGCCCATTGCGCCCTCATCAAGGGCTTGACGCTTCATAACCGGATCAGCGTACGAAGTAAGGAATATAATCGGAGTGGAGACGCCTTCCTGGTTCAGCCTGGCCTGAAGTTCGAGGCCGCTCATGCCGGGCATGCGCGCGTCCAGAATAATGCAATCTACCTTAGATCTTTCCGTCGAGACCAGGAAAGCGCGAGCGGATGCGAAGGCCCAGACCCTATATCCATGCGAAAGGATGAGGCCCTCCAGAGCTTCGCGGAACCCTCGATCGTCATCGACGAGTGCGATTGTTGCAAGTTGGTCCACACCCGCCGCCATGCTGTTAATTTGAGCAATTGCCGGCCGATGATATGGTGCAGGGCGTGGAATTCACCCATACCTTCGTCTAGCTGGAGATGCAGCATGGACCGGGTCACACGTTGCGACGCAACGGGCGTCATCTGCCGGTGACCAGGGTGAGCTGAATGCACCTCAACGCTGCGCGCCGGACGGGGGACGGACGTCCCCTAGTTATTTCTGGTTCCGCCAGTCTCTCGGTCGCATTCCGAATCGTTGCTTGAAACGTCGCGAGAAATGGGACAGGTCGACGAACCCCCAGTCGAACGCGATGTTTCCGACGTTCTGATTGAGGGGGTCGACTTTGCGCAAATCCGCAGCAGCTCCATCGAGTCGCCGCTCCATCAGGTAGTCCGAGAAGGTCGTTCCTGTCCTGGCAAGGAGCATATGTACATAGCGCTCGCTTACGCCTGCTGCAGCCGCGACATCGACGGCCTTCAGGCCGGGCTCGTGCAGTTTCGTCTCGATTGCGCGCTTGACCGACAGCAAGGTTGCATGCGCGATCGACGTCGATTCCTTCAGTCCACGGCTTTCGCGCCTCAGGCCTAGAGCGACGAGTTCAAGAAGGACCTCGAACAACCGCGCAGCTTCGTCGGCCTCCATCGAGAAGGCCTTGGCGTTCAGCGTGCGGGCCGTCTCGGTAATCAACGATCCAAGATGAGGATCGCCGGACAATTGAACGGGCTTGATGTCGAACGCCGGTCCCAGTCGCTCGCGCAGATTATCTGCGGGCACCCAGAAAGAAGCGACCTTGATGGGCTCCGACGGTTGATGAGCAAACCTGAACGGCCGGTCGCTGTCTATGATCGACACTTGGCCGGGCGACTGAACGAAGGTGCAGCCAGCTTGTTCGACAACACTTTCGCCGGCGAGCCTGAGATTGAGATAGAAACCGCGACGGTCGGATGCCGCAACGTCGGCTCGCGAGCGTATCGTGGTGTGCGCCGGAAATTGGACGCGATTCAGCGCACCATTTCCCAAGCCAATACTCTGGCCGTTTGCAGAAAACTCGATGCCGGAGGGACACTCGGGCGTTACTCTCATGAAGGCTTGGCAGATCGCCTCGCGGTAGTAAGCAAACCGTTCTGACGGCTTGACGGCGGCTGTCGTCCAGCTTCGATGAAGGAGATCTCCAGATTTCCCAGGCAATTTTTCACTCCCAGAACAATTAGCTTCGGTCCTGGCCAAGCAGGAATTCGCGATGACGTTCATGCTCTTGGAGGTACGCATGGGATGATCTCGTCGTTACACCTACCACGAAATGCCTAAACTTGCAGATAAGCGGTATTTTGATACCGATACTTCCACGGAGTTCGATGCCTCCGGCGACCCCGGCAGGTGGGCGGCAAGCTTACAGGCTGCCAAACCTCGCCGGGAGCCCAATCGCAACAGGTGTCGCAGCCCCTGGCAATACACAAGTTTGCTGTGGGCGGCCGGACTTGCCGCTGCGGCGTTTCATCTCGATCTGATCGTGGGCCACACCGCGAGCCCGATCCTTCTCTACCTTCTCGCGCAGCTGCTCGTGACTTCGCGCAATGGACGAGAGACTGGGCTGGTCGGGATCAGTGCAATAGCTGCACTGCTGACGATTGCCGCCTTCGTCGTGAACGCGGGGACGGCTGCCAATTGGGCAGGGGTCGTGCGGCTCTCAGAAGAGCTCATCGCTCTTGCGGTCGCGGGTCTGCTTCTTTCAAGAATCGCCGCAGCACGGCAGGCGTGCGAGTGGAGGTATGAGTCAATCTTCACGCGAAGCCGATTTCCGATTCTGGAGGTCGACTTTTCGCCCGCGCTGCCCTTCCTGGACAACCTCAAGGCCAGGGGCGTGGTCGACGTGGTGCAGTTCAGTCGCGAAACGCCCGGTTTCTTGTCCAGTTTGAAGGAGAATGTCCGCCTGCTCGACATGAACGATGCGATGTTCGTTCATTTCGGCATGAAGCCGGGCGTAGATTTAATTCCGAGAACGATTGCTTCAGTTGCCGTCGACGACGATTGCCTGCTCGAACTGTTGCAGGTGATGTGGACCGGCAAGGAATACTACGACGGTGGTGGCCGCATCACCAGGGTCGACGGCAAGAAAGTGGATGTCATTCTCGGCGCTTCAATCAATCTGAAGGGGGCTGGCGCCGGATCCGTGATCGTGACGCTGGTCGATGTCAGCGCAAGGGAGGCGGCCAACAACGCCCTGATGGCGGCAAACGCCGAGTTGGCCCGGGCGACTCGCGTCGCGTCCGTCGGAACGGTGTCGGCAGCGATTGCGCATGAACTCAATCAGCCGATCGGCGCGATCCTTCTGAATGCCCAGACATGTCTCCGTTATCTGCGTCGCGAAGTGCCCGACGTCGGCGCGGCCTTGTCGGCGGCCGAACGGGTGGTCCGCGAGGGGGATCGAGCAGCCGACATCGTGCGGGAGACCAAAGAACTCGTCGCGGGGCGACGAAGGCGGCCCGCGCCACTCGGCGTGATCGGCTTGATCGAAGACGTTCTGGAACTCCTCGCTCAGGACATCGCCGATGTCGGAGCCGAATTGTTGGTTGACAAGCCCACCACCGAAGTCTGGATCCTTGGCGATCGGGTGGCCCTGCAGCAAGCTTTGGCCAATCTCGTGTTGAACGCCGTGCATGCACTGCGCGAGCAAGGGATTGGTCAGCGAAGGCTCATCGTCGCTCTGGCTCACTCCGAGGGGTACGCGACCATCAAGGTCCGTGACACCGGACTTGGTATATCCGAACAGATCTTCAACCGAATCTTCGATTCCTTCTTCACGACGAAAGAAGAAGGGACCGGAATGGGTTTGATGATCAGCAAATCCGTGATCGAAGCCCACGACGGCACCTTGAGGGCCCGCAATTGCGAGGGTGGCGGAGCTGAATTCGAGTGCACATTGCCTTTGTGGATTCGTGCGGTGGATGAGACGCCCCAATCGGCGACGCCGGAGCGATCCGAGGCAAATGGTCGCGGTGTCGACGCTGACCCAACTATGCAGCAGCCGTCACCCGGAAAACTGCAGCCCCTTGGTTCTCGTAGAGAACATCAGGAAGCTGGGCGGCAAGCAATGACGGTCGGGCCCTTTCGATCGGGTTCCGATGAGCATGCGGATCGAAATCAACCCGGAGGTCGAAGGGACGAATGGTGATTACTGCTTCTGCCGGGCGGAGTGAGGCTCCGTCCGTGCATATCATCGACGACGACGAAGGCTTCCGTGTTGCCTTGGGCGAACTGTTGATATCGGAAGGGCACAACGTGCGCCAGTTCAGGGCCGCGGAGGAATTCATCAAATCTGGAAACGCGCGGTCACCCGGCTGCCTCGTCCTCGACGTCTGTTTGCCGGACGTGAGTGGGATCGATCTGCAAAGGCGTCTGATCGATTCCGGAATACTGATGCCTGTCGTCTTGATGAGCGGCCAGGGCGATATTCCAACGACGGTGCAGGGCATGAAGGCGGGAGCAGTGGACTTTCTGCCCAAGCCGTTCGACGATCAGCACCTATTGACCGCCGTGACTTCGGCTCTCTCTCTGGACGCAGAGAATCGTGCTCAGGAAAAAGAGTTCGCCGATCTCAAGGAGCGTCTGAGCAGCCTTTCGGCCCGCGAACGCGAAGTCCTTTCTCATGTCGTGGAGGGGCAAATGAACAAGCAGATCGCGTTCAAAATGGCCATTAGCGAGATTACGGTCAAAATTCACCGCAGCAACGTCATGAAGAAGATGGGTGCCCGCTCGCTGGCTGCGCTCGTGAGAATGACAGAAGCTCTCCGCAACAGGTCCTGATACGTATTCTATCACGACCTACAAGGTGATCTGAGCGGTTGAACCGGCTACGGCTTGCTTCCGAGGCGCTTGAGCGCGGGATTACCGCGCTCAAGCAGGTTTGGATGGCCGTCATCGTTCCGTGTTGGCCACATGTCGATCGAGAAAGCTTCTGATCAGCGGCGCCATCTCGTCCAACTTGTCCTCGAGGGCAAAGTGCCCTGTGTCGAGAATGTGCATCTCGGCCTTGGGAAGATCACGGAGGTAGGGATGGGCACCCTCCTCAGGGAAGATTTTGTCGTTCTTTCCCCACACGATCAGCGTGGGCGGTTTGCGCTCGCGGAAGTATGCCTGAAACTTGGGGTAAAGGGGCACGTTGGTGCCGTAATCCTTGAAGAGATCGAGCTGGATGTCTTTGTTGCCCGGTCTGTCAAGCCCGGCTTGGTCATGCACCCAGTTGTCCGGGCTGATCCGCGTCAGATCCTTCACGCCGTCGGTGTACTGGAATTTGGTCGTCTCGAGCTTGACTAGGCCAGCCAGCGCCTCGCGATTCTTCTCCGAATTATCACCCCAATAGGTCTTAATCGGGTTCCAGAAGTCACGCAAACCCTCTTCATAAGCGTTGCCGTTCTGAACGATCAGAGCGCTAACCCGGTCCGGATGCTTGAGGGCGAGCCGATAGCCGACCGGCGCTCCGTAGTCCATGACGTACATCGCGTATTTATGGGTCCCAAGCTGTTGCATCAGCGTGTCCACCATGTCGGCGAAGTGGCCAAACGTGTACGCGAACTTTGTGTGATCTGGCGCGTCGCTCTCACCGAAGCCAGGATAGTCCGGAGCGACGACATGGTAGCGATCGGCCAGCAAGGGAATGAGATTGCGGAACATGTGCGAAGACGTCGGAAAGCCGTGGAGCAGAAGCACGACCGGGCCGTCGCCCGGACCGGCTTCACGGTAGAACATTTTCACGCCGTCGATAGTCTTTGAACGGTAGTGCACGATGACCGGTGGCTTGAGCACCGCGCGGTCCTCCTTTGCGTATGTCGGGCCGATGAGGCCCGGCGATACGAAGCCCACGATCGCGATGAGCGACAAGAGCAGCAGCTTTTTCATAAGTTCTCCTTTGGAAGTGCTGGTCAACAGAACCGAGGACAGTCCAGTCGGTGCTCGGTCGCAAGCATTCCTAGGTATGATTGGGCTGGAGCCGGCGCTGATCCATACTGCCCTGACTACTTTGCAGGCGATTGACGGAGGCGATCTTGAACACTTTGACCATGAGCGATGGGATCAATCTCTTTTACAAGGATTGGGGTCCCAAGGACGCTCCGCCCATCTTCTTCCACCACGGATGGCCTTTGAGTTCTGATGAGTGGGATCCTCAGATGCTTTACTTCCTGGAGAAGGGATTTCGCGTCATCGCCCATGACCGCCGCGGGCACGGGCGCTCGTCTCAGACAGACGCGGGAACGGACATGAACACTTACGCTGCGGATGTCGCGGCGCTCGTCGATCACCTCGATTTGAGCGGCGTGGTTCACGTGGGTCACTCGACCGGAGGTGGCGAAGCTACACGATATGTTGCCCAAGCCAAGCCTGGGCGAGTTTCGAAAGCGGTCCTTGTCGGCGCGATTCCGCCGGTGATGCTGAAGAAGCAGAGCAACCCGAACGGATTGCCCAAGGAGGTTTTCGATGGCCTGCGCGACGCGCTCTTTGCCAATCGCGCTCAATTCTATCTCGATATCGCTCGCGGTCCGTTCTACGGCTTCAACAGAGCGGGTGCCAAGGTCTTGGAAGCGGCAATTTGGAACTGGTGGCGTCAGTCGATGATGGGGGCGGCGAAGGCGCAGTACGACTGCATTGCGGTCTGGTCGGAAACCGATTTCACCGAGGATCTGGCGCGCATCGACGTGCCGGTTCTGGTTATGCACGGCAATGATGACCAGGTCGTGCCGATCGCGAATTCGGCGCTGCTGAGCGTCAAGCAGTTGAAGCAAGGTGAGCTCAAGGTCTACGAAGGATTTCCACACGGCATGTTGACGACGAACGCCGACAGACTGAATGCCGACATATTGGCATTCATTCAGAAGTAGAGATGGCGCGAGTATTTGGAAGGGGAATTCCATGCCACCAGACCTCAAGCGTTACGCCGATCCGGCCAATCCTGCGCTTCCACACGTACCATTCGCGTTGGATGTTTCGCGGGCGGCGCTGGTGATAACCGACCCCCAGATCGATTTTCTGAGTCCGAAGGGTGCTGCCTGGGAGGTGTTCAAGGACAGCATTACCGAGCTCGATACAGTGAACAATCTGGGGCGCCTCTTCGTGGCGGCGCGAGATGCGAATCTGCCGATCGTCATATCGCCTCACTACTATTATCCGCACGATCACCGATGGAGCTTTGCTGCGCCAGGCGAGGCACTTATGCACAAGCTCCGCATGTTTGATCGGCCAGGCCCGTTGTCCGTGGACGGATTCGTCTGTTCGGGAGCCGATTGGCTCCCGGAGCTCAAGGATCTCATTGAGGATGGCCGGACAATCGTGTGCTCGCCGCACAAGATCGCCGGACCGCAGACCAACGACACCATCTTCCAGTTGCGCAAGCTCAAGGTGGATCAGGTGATTCTGGCAGGCATGGCCGCGAACTTCTGCGTAGAATCGCACCTGCGGGACTTCGTCGAACATGGATTCGAAGTCGCCGTCGTACGCGATGCGACTGCAGGAAGCAGGATCCCGGAGGGTGACGGCTATTCGGCAGCGCTTCTGAACTTTAGGTGGCTGGCGAACGCATTGTTGCCTACCGACTCTCTCGTAAGGATGCTCGGCGCAAGCGTGCACGGTTCGAGCGCCGAGGGTGCGTCAGACCATACCTCGGTATAGTTTCGCAAGCTCGTGCAGACCGACAATGTCTGACGTGGCCGTGTAGAGCGAGGGATAAGGATGTCGAGCAAAGATCAATTGCCCGCGTGGGGTGGGCTGGACAAGATGTCCGATCTGTCTCGCAGGAAGTTCATCGCCAGTTCGGCAGGAGTCGCCGGGAGCATTGTTTCTACTCGCGCTGCCGCAGAGTCCCTTGCCGATGTGCCTCCACGGGAGGTCGGAGCCGATCTGGGTGCCCGCAGCGAACGTTCCAAATATGTCACCCTGGCCCGCATTCCCGAAGCTGGGCCTGGCAAAAGGAACGTCGATCCGAGCGATGCGATCAACTCCAAGACGCCGCTCGATAAGCTCTACGGCAGTATCACTCCGTCGGATCTACATTACGAGAGGAGCCATTCAGGCGCGCCGGACATCGATCCTGTCAAGCATCGATTGCTGGCGGATGGCATGGTTCGCAAGCCGTTGGTGTTCACGGTCGAAGATTTGAAGGCTATGCCGTCGGTCACTCGCACGGTCTTCATTGAATGCACCGGCAACGGTTGGGAGAACTGGAAGAAGGCGGACGAAAGTCTCAGCGTGCAGAACACCCACGGTTTGGTCAGCACGAACGAGTGGACTGGAGTTCCCTTGAGGTTCCTAGCCGAGCTGGTCGGCCGTGAAAGAGACGCCCATTGGTTGCTTGCAGAAGGTGGAGACGCTGCCGGTGTTGCTCGCAGCATTCCGCTCACCGACGAAATCCTGGACGAGGCCTTCGTCGCTTACGGGCAGAACGGCGAGCCGCTACGCCCGGCCCACGGCTTTCCGATACGACTGATCATGCCGGGATTTGAGGGCAACCTGAACATCAAATGGCTGCGCCGTCTCAAGTTCGGCGATCAGCCTTGGATGACCCGATGGGAGACGGCCAGATACACTCAGCTACGTCCGGACGGTAGGGCGACCCAGTTCCAACTCCGGATGGAAACGAACTCGGTTATCACCTCTCCTTCCGGAACCATGGTGATCCGCCCGGGCTATCAGCGTATCACAGGCCTTGCTTGGAGCGGCCACGGCAAGATCGTCAAGGTCGAGGTTTCTGCGGATGGGGCAAAGAGCTGGAAGGAGGCGAAGCTCAATCTTCCCGCTCTTCCGAAGGCTCAAACCCGGTTTCAGATAGACTGGGTCTGGGACGGAAAGCCAACCAAGATTGTCAGTCGGTCTACCGACGAGAAGGGCAATGTTCAGCCGGATCGGAAATCGTTCATCGCCGCGGTGGGCACGAACGCGCTGTTTCACTACAGCGCGCAACAGACCTGGAGCATCGACGACAAGGGGCAGGTCCGCAATGTCCTGGATTGATCGAGCGCTCCTGGCTTGTGGTGCACTCGCGCTCGTGACGCCCGTTCTCGCCCGCGACCCCGTTATCAGCTACGATTTCGGCCGCCCGGCGACGCCACAGGAGATCGCCTTGTGGAACATAGACGTCAGGCCTGATGGAACCGGATTGCCGCCAGGGAGCGGGACGGCAGCCCGCGGCAGACAGGTTTTCGCGGAGAATTGCGCCGCTTGCCATGGTGAGAACGGCGTCGATGGGATCAAGGATCGTCTTGTCGGAGGGCAGGGAACGCTGGCATCCGGTGCTCCGGTGAAGACCGTCGGCAGCTACTGGCCCTACGCTACCACGCTATTCGATTACATCCATAGGGCAATGCCCTACCAGGCTCCTGGTTCGCTCAGCAACGACGATACCTATGCGGTGGCGGCTTACATCTTGAGCTTGAATGGCATCGTGGCAGCGGATGGCAAGCTCGACCGGGAGAGCCTGCCAAATGTCCGGATGCCCAACAGGAACGGGTTCGTGCCCGATCCGGCATTCGATCCGGCGAAGCTGTTCAAGACGAAATGAGGGCGAATTTCTTCGGAGCCATCCTCTGTATCGTTGGTCTCTTGTTATCTGGAGTTAAGTCGATGTCGGCAGACGGAATTATCACCTTGTCCAGCAGCTTCGGTGCTGCCGAGACCATGAGGCGGCTTGAAGCCGAGATCAAAGCAAGGGGCATGACGGTGTTCGCCCACATCGATCACGCCGACGGCGCTGCCGCGATCGGGCTTCCATTGCGGCCGACCGACCTCCTTATCTTTGGTGCCGCGAAGGGAGGTACACCTTTGATGCAGTCTCAACAGACGGCCGGCATTGACCTTCCTTTGAAGGCTCTCGTCTGGCAGGACGAAAACGGGACAACATACGTTTCCTACAACGATCCTGCATTCATCGCCCGCCGCCATGGCCTTGCCGACAACACAAAGCCAGCAGTAGAGGCAATGTCGAACGTGTTGAAGTCGATCGCGAACAAAGCGACTACGCGCCCTTAATGACCGGGGCCGCGCGACAAATGGCTTGAGCACTTCAAGGCCGATTTCGGCTGATCAGGAGCAGGGCTTGATGCCCGGACGTTCGGCTCGGCGCAGGACTAAGCAAACGTCTCCGGACGACTGAGACTCTGATTGATGTTGGCCGTAGGTCGGCGGCCCCTATCTCCGTCGCAGGTACTGCCCTCGTTCTTGTCTCGGTGAGCTGCAAGGGGCAAGAACGACGCTGCCTGCGAGCGACGGAAAATCCGAGGAGAAGCCCAGATCGACTGGCCTCCGGTCAGAATGCGATCGATCGGGGTGGTCGTCTCAATCCTTGGAAACCGTAGGGTCGAGGAAAACGTAGAGCGATTGGATGCGTCCAGCCCTGAAATGTGCGACGTCGGTCCCGCTTGCGGCGGCTGGCCCATCCGGAATACCAGCGCGCCAACGTAGCCGAGCTACGTCGTGGTGACCTGTTGCCGGGCCAATGGGACTGAAAACAAACTCTTTTGGCAGGGTTGTGAGAAGGTTCGAAACTGTGGCGCTGATTGCTTCTGCACCGATAGCCTCGTGGTCCGGCTCGTAAACGGCCGCGTCATCTGCATACAGCTCGCTGATTGCCGTCATCCGCTTGGCGACATCCCTCTCGCCGAAGACACGCACGATGTTCGCCCTCATCAATCGGTCGTAGTCTGCGTTTTCCATCACCCGCTCCGGGTAGGACCAAGCGACGCTTGCTTGGTCTTCATCTTGCCTGGCGGCAAAGGTAGCTGCTGAGCCAACGCAGCCATCTATACATAGGTATAGGCAGCCGCCCGAATCCAGCCGTCGGAGGGAAAAGTGCGAAGCGGTTTCGGAAAGATCATGCGCAAACAACAGCAGAAAGCGCGATGACGATTCATCCCAAATCTCATCGCGCTTTAGGGGGTACGCCAATCGCGTGGGCGCATCCCAAATCGCTTCTTAAAATTACGAGTGAAATGAGATAGATCGGCAAACCCCCATTCAAATGCAATTGCTCCGATATCGGCGGACGCGAATTCGGGAGCGCGCAAACTCGCGGCTACGTTGTCGAGACGCCGCTGCATGACATGGTCGCGAAAGGTCGTGCCGGCTCGCGCGAAAAGCATATGCACATAGCGCTCGCTGATGCCGACTGCGGCGGCGATATCGGAAACCCTCAGTCCCGGCTTGTTCAGCCGAACTTCGATCGCGCGCTTGACGGCGAGGGTGGTTGCGTCGGCGACTGACGACGACTCTCGTATGGTCGAGCGGCTCTCACACGACAGCGCTAGGGCAACAAGGTCAAGCAGAGCCTCGAACAATCGTCCGGCATCATCGGGGGACATCTGAAGCGCGTGGAGGTTCAAGGTGCGCGCCGTCTCGGTAATCAGTGGACCCACATGTGGATCGTCGGAGAGCCGAGCCGGTTTGATGTCGAATGACGGTTCGAGCCGCTGGTAAAGTGCCTCTGCGGGCATCCAGAACGAGGTGACGCTTGTCGATCGTGCCGGGTGGTGGGTCAGCGAAAACGGGCGATCGCTATCGATGAGGCAGACTTGTCCTGGCGACGCCACCATGTCGATACCGGCCTGCTGAACCAGGCTACGCCCGGCAAGCCGGTAGTTCAGATAAAACCCGCGTCTATCCGCCGCCTTAACATCGGCAATGGTGCGTAAGGTCCTATGCGGAGGATAAACGACAACCCTATTGAGCGCACCGGTACCGAGAGCAATACTTTGGCCACTCGCCGAGAACTCGGGTGCCGCGGGGGCCTCCGGTGTCATTTTCATGAAAGCTTGACAGACCACTTCGCGATAGTAGGCGAAGCGCTCGGTCGGCTGGACCAGATTGGTCGTCCAGTTCTGAGTGCGGCTGTGGTTCGTCTTATCCATTGCTTCTGTCGCAAACCGATATCACTCCGCCCCAGCCAAGCGGTGAGAACATGTTTCGGTTCATGGTCGAGATTTCTACTTTGTGCCTGCGTCAGCCCGGTCATGTCAAGCGATTCCGATCTAGCAAATAGCTCCCGACCGAGGAGGCCGCCCCTCCCGATGCGGCAGCCTTCAGACTGAGAAGTGACGGAATCGTGTCTGCGCGATCATCCATCGAAAGCAGCCTTTCTGCGCCAGCGCCGCTAAAGCGCAGCGGCGAGCTGTCCCGGTCCCGTCTCAAGTCGATAATTGTTGCAGTTTCGACAGCAATGAACTGTTGAGATCGATCGTTCCGGCCGGCCGCGGGACGGGGCATCGTTGTGAACAGACAGAGCAACCAGCGGCGCCACCTGATGCAGAGGACAGCCGCATCAACGGATGGAGACAGAAATGTCTGAAACTGACATGACGCAAGAACGTAAATTCGGCATTGGTGCCATTGCGACGATCGGAGTCCTTTTTGGATTGCTGCTGTTTTCAATCGTAGTCGCCGTGCTGGGCTGGACGTCAGCAGGCGATGTCCGGATGTCGCTGGACGGTTGGATCGCATTGGCACTCGGGACGTTCTTTTCGCTTCTGGTCGGAATTGGCCTCATGGGGCTGGTATTCTACAGCAGTCGAACCGGACACGATGAGGCTGTCGTCGTCCACGTGCAGAATACGACGGAGGCCCGCGATCAAGAAGTTTGATCGTTCGTTCACAAAGTGGGGAGCGCGCCCAAGTCTGCCGCAGCTTCAGTTCAGGAGGCGGTTTGAGCGAAGCCGCGGTACAGCAACTTCAAGGAACGCCTGGACCTTGGCCGGTGCATGACGACATTCCGGATGAAGCACGTGGATTGGGAGAGGGGGCTCTTCGTATTCGCCGAGAGTAGTCTGCAATTTACCTTCGACGAGCGCTGGGCCGATCTGATAGTGAAGCACCGGCGTCAATCCCAAACCGGCCTCTGCTGTGGCGATCGCGGCCTCATTTGTGTTACACTCTAGGTCCGGACCATGATACGCTCGTCACGCGCTAATCGGCATTCCGGCGAGGCCCAGGCGCTCGTGGACGTTACGATGCGATGATCCTTCAGATCTGAAGGGGTGACAGGAATACCATTCTTCTCGAAGTAGGACGGCGTTCCGCAAATCACGCGTCTCACTATGCCGACCTTGATCGCGCTGAAGCCGGAATCCGGTAGGTGCCCGATCCGAATCGCGACATCGATCCCCTCCTCAACGATGTTCACGGCCGATCCAGGAACAAAGCTCTACCGGACATCGTTGGATGAGCGTCGAGATACTCCGTCATGATCGGTAGTACGCACATCTGCCCGAAAAGAGCGGAGGCGGTAACCGCAAGCCTGCCGGAGGGCTTTGCAAGGGATCCCGCGGCCGCCGCTTCCCCGTCGACGATGTCGGACAAGATGCGACGGCAATCGTCGAAATACCGGGATCCGGATTCGGTGAGCTTGACCGAGCGGGTCGCTCGAACGAAAAATCGAGTGCCAATCGTTTCCTCGAGAGCCGCAACGGCCCTGGTCACCGCCCGTGCACTCATGTGAAGGAGCCGAGCGCCTTCCGCGAAGCTCTCCGCCTCCGCGACCGTGACGAACGCACGGATCGCTTGCCAGCGATCCATAACTGTCTCTCGCTTTTTGCTTTACCTCCTGAACTCGGAGGCCCGCTTCATCTATACAATGGAATGATTGACGGCCTCGGAGGCCGGTCCTCGAAGCTTTACGCCGAAGGCACGCGCGATCTGACCAGATTGCGGCGGACGAGCGTATAATTGTCACCGGCTGATGAGCCGGCGCCTGATGTTCATCGAGCCCCGCCGAAGCCAGCCCGAGTTCGACAAGACGCGTGTGTTCAAAGGCAACGCCCATGCGGTCCGCGTGGTCAGTTCGTCCTACGGAGCCTTGCCTATATCGCGCCGGAACGGCCGATCTCCTGGTGGATTGGGACTACAAGCTTTCGGACTGTCCGCCGGCACACGCCTGACGGAGAAGCCGGCGGTCTCGTCAGCGACCTGCGTAGCGGACCGTTCCGGATCTACGAGCCCGGCTGTCTCAGGTCCACCGGTGTAAGCTAAGATGAATTCGTCGAATGCGTCATCGCGTCCGCGGGTCTTCTTCTCGGATCTCAAGGGAGGGGGCCTTGGCACCCGAAATCGAGTCTGCAACGCATCTGCAACACCGGAGCATTAACGCATTGATTCATCATGCCATTACACGGTTTCCTAAACCGTAGGTCGGGAGCTCGCTTTTTCTGCGGCTCGGCATCGCCGACGAAGAGCAGGCCGTGCTCTCCCAATCCGAGCGAAAACTCCATGCTTGCGACCAAGCGGGTCGCCAGCGCCAGGTCGGAACGCTCGTCACCGCCGGATCCTGCCGAGGGATCGCCGAGCAACACGATTTCCGCAGCGCGTCCGGCCAGGATGCCCACAACCTGCTTCTCGATCGACTGGCGCGTGACCAGATCACTCGAAGCGGGGTCGATGCTGGTCACGCCGCCGGCGCCCTGACGACCGCCGATCCTGACAGATCTGACCCTGCCGACGCCTGCGGCGATGGCGACGACGACATGGCCGGCTTCGTGGATAGCGATGCGCTTTAGTGCTGCCGGAGGAACGGTAGTGGCCGGCGTAACGGCACGTCTGAGATCGTCGCCAGAAAGAGGGCGTGCGGCGATTCGAGCCGTGCGGCGCGCGCTTCTCACCGTCTCCATGATTTCCGCCGGCGTGAAGCCATCCAGCATCTCCGCCGCGGAACGCAGAACCTTCTCCGGCAGATCGTCGCGGACATGAAAGCGTAGGATATTGAGGATGCCTTCCGGACCGGGTGCCGTGATCTCGATGGCGCGCTCGAGCCTGCCGGGCCGCAGGATCGCCGGGTCCACCGCCTTGATCCGGTTCGTCGCGCCGATCACGACCACGCCCTCGCGCCGCGCGCTTGTGGCATCGTCAAGCAGCAGCAGGAAATCTTCGATGATCGGCATCCACCACTCCCGGGCACGGGAGCTCAAGGATTCTCTGGATGGAAGCCCGTCGATCTCGTCGAGGAAGAGTATCGACGGTGCAGCAGCCACGGCCTTGGAGAAAAGTTCGCGCTGCGCCTTGATCACACCGTCGAGATATCCGGAACTGGTCGCGAACAGTTCGCCGACGCTGCCGACGATCAGTGTCGACTCGCACGCACGGGCGATGCTCCTTGCGAGAACGCTCTTGCCCATACCCGGGCCGGAGTGGAAGACCGCGCCCCTGTCGACCGCGCTCCACGGCAGATTGCCGGCGCGATACTCACGCATGTCGCGCGCGAGAGCCAAAGCCCAGTCTCTCGCGGCGCCGTATTCGACGGCCGTCTCGAGGAGCGGCACGTCGTCGGCGGAGGTCTGTCCGGCACGCGTCCTTGCGGCGGATGACAAACGAGCCTTGACGTCTTGCTCCGTGCTGCCGCGTCGCATGGCCGCGACCACGTCCTCGAGATCGAGTCCGATGAGATCCCGCTGCTCGATTTGCGCGGCGCTTCCGTAGATCCTCCGGATCGCCTCTTCGACGACGTTCGATCCGAACTTCAGGGGCAGCCGGAAATCGGCGGCTCCGATGAGCGTCGACGGAAGAGTCTGTTCGGGAGCGACGGCGATGCCTACGACCGATGCTCCCGCCGCGAGAGCCGTGGCGGCCTCCGCGTTACCGGAGGACGGCTGGTGTCCTCTGCGGTCCGACCCGTCTCGCGCGATACATGTCCACTTCCGTCCGAAGGGGCGCCTCCCAAAGAGATCTCGCAAGGGCGCGATCCAGGCCGCCGACGGAACCGAGATCACTAGTGCCCGAGAGGAAGGGGAGTTCAGGGCTTCCTTGATGGCGGGCGTAAGAGAAGCAGCGAGCGCGGCGGACACCAGCGCCTCGCGCGGCGTGAAGGAATCGGGAATGGCATGTTCGGCCGAATCCATGGCGTCGTCGTCGCTCGGATCGTCGTCGGAGTCTTCCAGATGCTCACGCGCATTCGCGCTCAGGGCGGCCAAACGCGAGAATCCCCCGATCTTGCTCGCGTGGTTCCGCTCGTCATCATCGCGCATGGTTGCGCCTCCCGTAAGCCGGCGCGACCGCCTCCAGTGTCATGGCGTGGTGCGAGATGCAGACCGTCGGGCCATCATGCGGCCTCGCGAGCTCCGCCTCGAGAAAGGACCGGGATTGGTGGTGGAGGATGCGCGCCTCCGGGGGGCGAAACCGCTGCCAGGGATCTCGCGACCACTTGATGCGGCGATGGTCGAGCATGGAGTGGGTCGCCGTACTCATGGCTACCTCGCGCATGTGTGCTCCGAACAACTCGTAGTCGGTCCACAAGGTGCAGCCCAGCAGGCGAATGCCCCTCAAAGTCTCGACCGAGTTCTCCAGTAGGCGGACGCCATGACGTTCGGCCGCCAGATGGCCCGCCTCCCAGTGTTCTTCGAAGTCCAGGGTCTTCGACCAGAGTTCGTGATTGCCGGCGACCATGACGACTTCCGTCGGCGCCGGGTAGACACGACGGAGGTGTTCGACTGCCTTGGCCAATCCCTTGCACGTATCGCCGGCGACCAGCACCTTCTCGACGCCTTCCGCGAGCGGCGGCGGTCCGCCGCTGCCGGGATGGCCGAGGTGCAGGTCATTCATGATCTGCAGCCTCATCACGTCTCCAGTCCGGCACGCGCGAGGAACGGCCGGATCGCACGGACACTCCACGAGGTGGCGAGCCGCTTCTCGCGGGCAGTCGCCTTCGGAAGCCGCCTGAGCACCCAGGCGACGACCAGGCAGGATGCGGCATCGCCTTCGCACGCGCAGACGACGAGAGCGGTCATGCAGATATCGAACTTCAGAGCGTGGGAGTTCTGCACCCCCATTGCGAGCACGATGGCGATGGCGGCGGCGGCGTCGCCCGAAGCCGCTTCGCGCCAGCGGGGCTCGGCAAGCATCGCCACATTTGCGACGGCCGCCTTCATCTGGCTCAGGGCCGGCGCGTGGAAGTTGTCCGCACGCGTGCTGCGCCACCAACGCAGCGCGTTGAAGGACTGGTCATCCACCGACCGCAAATCGGGGATACCCTTTTCGTAGGGGATTTTGCGTGGGGTATTCACTCAACTCTCCTCTGGCCGATATCGAGGTCCGAAGCTCTCGATGTAGTTGATCACGCAGAACAGCGCCTGCTCGCCGGATGCCGTCGAGATGTCGACGAGGAGATCGCTGACGAGTTGGCGTTCACGTAGGGGCCCGCGCGGAGCGACGGAGCGTGGCAGTAGCAAGGCGCCCACGCGTCCGCGAGGTCGGATTCCTTGTCGCCGGCCTTGGGCAGGTTCAGGATGACGTTGCCGACGATCACGCAGGCGGCGGCGCTGCCCTCGCAAGCGCAAGCGGCGAGGACGGTCATGGCCACGTCGAATTTCTGACGAAACTGCCCCCTCGGGTTCATCGACAAAGCGATCGAGATCGCGCTCTCGGCATCGCCGGCGACTGCGGCGCGCCAGCGGGGCTCGCCGAAAAATTCGACGCACGATGCGACGTGCCGCATCGCGCGGATCGCATCCGGGTGAAAGCCGGACGGCGGGAGGAGGCGCCACCATCGCGTGGGCGGATGGTCCCAAGCGGTCGAGCTCTTGCCGATCACGTTGTTGTCCCTCGACGATCTACTGCTCACTCTGACTTTTCTTCTCGATGCCCCCGGCGCCGCCTCGCACCGAGCGACGGCGGCGCCGACCGGCACTACGCCACGCCGCTCACCCGGATGGTTGTGGCCGGCTTGCGCGGACCGGGGCCGGTCGGACGGGTGCTGATGAAGTGCGTCACGGCCTCCTCGGTCGGGGTAGCATCCGGTACCAAGTCGGTGGCGGAGCTCGTTGCATCCTTCCGCGCATTCTCGCGGTTGATCGCCTTGATCACCGTGCTGAACAGGTTGGGGAGCTCCGACAGCAGCGCGGTGCGAAGGCACGAGGTGACCTGGTCCAGCGACTGGCGGACCGGCACGTGGAAGTGCGCATCGAGCTCGTCGCGGGAGATCTTGAAGTCTTTATGGAAGCCGGCGGCGCCGTAGTAGTCGATGACACCCGCGGTCACGCGCGTGATGTTCTTGTACCCCCGCTTCGCCAAGTAGCTGGGGAGCACCAGGCGCGCCGCCTTCAGGTCGTGCTCGATCGGGCGGCGGGTGCGGCCATCGACGGGGCCGTTGCCGCGCTTCACCTCGTACACGCCCGCCCAGCCGACCTCCTCGTCGATGACGGTGAGATCCATCGTGACGATGCGTTCGGCGGCGGCGTCGGCGCGGATGCTGATCCGGGCCAGATCGTTGGTCGAGTTGCGGGCGAGCAGCAGCTCGTTGGCGGCGTCGACGATCGGAATCTCGGCGTCGACCAGAACCTCGAAGCGACCGCTCGCCGCCAGCGCATGAGCGGCAGTGCTCTGGAGGAGAAGACCGTGGCGTTTGACCACGGAACCCACCACCGAGATGGCACGGCTGAGATCCGGGCCGATCACGGGATCTTCGTTGAACGCTGCGGCGACGGCGTTGGCGACGAGCGTCTGAGCGGTGCGCGTCAGCGCGGCGGCGGAGACGGAATGGACGTGCGACTCGACTTCCATGCTATGGCTTCCCTGTTTGTGGACCGCGACCTGCGTCGTGCAAATAGCGTCTCTAGGCGCTATATGGGACGAAAGGCGCTTTTAGCGCAATAGGGCGCTGAAAAAAAGTCGGTGTCAGGCGCTGCTATGGTTAAGGAGACCTTTTCGACGGACGGAACCGTCACGCCCCAGCAGGTGCGGGCTGCCAGAGCTTGGCTGAATTGGTCGCAGCAGGACCTTGCCAATGCGACGCTCGTGGCTCGTCGTGCAATTCAGGAGTTCGAGCTCGGCAATCGGGAAGCGCAGCCGCGCACGTTGCGCGATCTGCGGGAAGCCCTCGAAAAGGAGGGCATCGAGTTTCTCTTTATCGGCGACCGCGCCGTCGGCATCTGCGCCAAGGAAACGAAAGATTAGAGGGAGCTCGTTGGACTACGTCTGCCTCGAGACCGAGGCGAATAGGGGGATCGAGGCGCAGGTCGACGTGGTCACGGCAAGATCGGTGGGCAAACGGCGACGCTGTGGAGCTGATGGGCCGGCCTGCGATCGGTTCGTTTGGCGACGACACCGAGGTCGAAGCGGTGTCGTCGCCGCCGGGATCAGCCAGTCACGTCCACGGACTTAGCGTTGCCGTCGCCGTTGGGCGTCGCCGTCTTGGCCTTGGACTTGTGCTTGGTGCCCAAGACCTCCGCCATGCGATTGACGCCCTGATAGGCGCGATCGAGTTCACGCTCGCGCTGCTTGTTGACCTCCTGCATCACGCGGACCTCCGCTTCCAGCGATCCGGCGCGAGCCTCGGCGGTCTCCGCACGGACTGAAGCGGCCCGTTCGGCCGTCTCGAGGGTTGCGACCCTTTGAACGAGTTCGCGGATGCGATGCTCGGCCTGGTCGATCTCCTGCAACGCCTCTTCGGCTTGGCTCGTTGCAGCGGCAACGCGCACATCACAGGCTTGACGGACGTCGGCAACCTCGCGATTGGCGATCTCTTGGGCGGCCGTCCAGAGGTCAAGCGCGAGGATGCCTACCTTGTCCTGCAGGACGCGGGGCAAATCGGTCCGGACGGCGCGCAGAGCTTCGCGCTCGGCCTTGACCTCGCGCATGGCCTCGCCAATCTCGGTGTAGCCGCCGCCCCCCATCTCATCCCGCACCTTGCGCACCGACGGCGTGATGTTCCGCGCCTCGAGCGCTTCCATCGCCTTACGAACTTTCTCAAGCATCATAACACTCCATAACGTTACGTAGCAGGTGTCGTCGTCGTTCTTCGTTTCTTCCGCGGATCTAATTGCCGGGCTGACCCTCCGCGCTGGTCTCGACCACGGCGTTCGCCAGATGCGTTTCGCCGGCCGGGCCGAACTTCAGGATGGCGGCCAGGCTTTCGACGTCGGTCCTCGAGTTCATCAACATGCCGTAGAGGCCGCGCCGCCCGAGGATCAGGCCGAGGCCGTGATGGGGGCCGGATCCGCCCAATGAGAACGATGGTGCGTAGTCGTGGTGAGCGACGAGAAGGTGGACCCGGTCGCCCGCCGGCAGGGTTGCGATGCGCACCAGCTTGGCGCCGCCGTACTTGCGGCGGATCGCATGGGGGAAATCGGGAAGGTCGACGACGCCGATGGAGCGATCGCCAGGATTGATCAGGATGGCGCGCATATCCTAGGCGCCCCCGCCCGGCACCATCCCCCGCACCGCCAGGTCGGCCATCAGGAAGATCTTGGTCTTCTTCTTCTCCACGTCGGCAGCACGGCGACGGAATTCATCGACACGGCGCACGTTCTTGCAGACCATCCCTTCCGGCGTCGGCACCAGCATTGCCTCGAGCTCACCGACTTCCTCCAGAAACTCGTCGACGAGCCGTTCGTAGGAGCCGCGGCCCTTCATCTTGGAGCCGATGGACTGCGTGACGGTGAGACCCTTCCGTTTTGCCTTCTCGGTCTCGTAGGCCATCCTGGCCGCGCTGAACCTGGCGACCTTGTTGGCGACGAATTCGTCGCGCCCCTCGATGCCGAGAGTCCGCTCCCGGATACCGTTCGGGCGCTGGTAGAAATCGAAGTCGGCGGGGTAGCGGGAGTCTTGGACGAAGGCGATGTGCGGCTCACCGTCCGGCTTCGGCGTGACGTCGCGCAACTGTCCGGCGATCGTCCTGTGGACCACGTGGAACTCGGCGGCGTTCCAAAGCCCCGGGCAGCACCAGATCGCCCAGCCGTGAACGGCGACGCCGCCTTCGCGCGCGACGACCTCCGCGACGTTCGCGAAGCACCAGCCGGCGCGAGCCCCTTCCGCCGGCGTGACGTCGACGAGCAAGGGCAAGCGGCCCGCAATGGTGGTGCCGAAGGCGGTCACACTGGAGGTCAAGTACGGCGGCGATGTTTCGCGGATGAAAAGGCCGTCGTCCTCGTACCGGGGCCGGAGCTTGGGAAACATGCGCTTCGCCAGATCGATGGTGTCGCGTGAGTTGGGGCCGAACTTCATGGGTGGGGGTCTCCATTGCTTGGCCCCCGGGTCGATGTTGGCCGACCCAAAGGGGGCATAGGGTAGATGTAGCGCCCTAAAGGGCGCTACTAATCGATTGTGTGTCTGCGCCTAGTGCCGAACGTGCAGAAGCAGGGCGATGGGATCGCCGCAGTTATCGAAGGAACTGTAGTCCCCTTCGATCACCTGCAGCACGAGGCGCAGATTCGGCTCCGACAATGGGGCCGTGGGCTGTTCGATGCCCTTGGCGGGCGGCGGCGCCGCAGGGGCGCCCTGCGGGGTGGAACTGAGATTGATCACCGCTGTAGCTCTCCTAAAAAACGATTGCAAGGGGCGTACGATTGCCGTACGCCCCACTACGTAGGGCCCGTCCTCCCGTCTGTCATTGGTCGGTTAGGATCATGGTAAATCTCACCTTAACGGCAGCTCTGGGGGCTGAATGCCTTCACCGAGGAGGCCGACCTTGCTAGGGGTGGACCCGCGCGCGCGACGTCGATGGGGATTGGTTGGCCGGCATGGTCGGAGCACGGCTCTATTCTGGGAATGTCGAGCAGGCTGCCAGGCTACATGCGGCGCGGATAGCGGCCGGATATGCGACTGCCCGGGCGGCTGCGCAGCGTTTCGGGTGGGCCGAATCCCGCTACGTGTCGCACGAAAACGCGAAGAGAGGCATGGGTGATGCGGCGCGTCGAGAGTACGCCTCAGCCTTTTCGGTGTCCGAGGGGTGGCTCAGGGACGGCGAGGCGAGCTCCCCACACGACCAGAAAATCCATGTGGATCCCTTGCGCCTTGAGCAGTTACGCCTCCGGGTCGAGGAACAGAGCCGGAGTGGCGAAAGTCCGGATCACGCGCGTGGACGAAGGCTTCGACTTGCGAGACGGCTTGCCGGTTTTCGTACCGCGGCCGCCGGCGCCGCTGCGGCCGGCGTTCACAGATCGACTCTCAACGGCGCGGAGCGTGGCCTGCTCGGCTTTGAGGTAACCAAAGCGCGCGTCTACGCGGCCGTATTCGGCTGCGAGCCGGGCTGGTTGCTCACGGGTGCCTTTCCCAGCGGATACCCGGCCGAGATCGAATCGAAATTGAACCAATTGCTTGAGGATCACGGTCGCGACGAAGATGAGGCGGCCGCGCGGCTGCCGTCCTACAGACCGGTCCTTCGAGGAGCGAGAACAGCGAACGCGCTCAGGACACGCGTAGCTTCAGAGCACTCCCGCTCGTCTCCGCCCGAGTATGAAATCCAAGGACTCGTTCGCCTGCTCACCAATTCTGATCGACGGGCCCGACCGGCGATCCTGCCGGGTTGGTCCATGCCGCGCACGTTCCTCGAATCGGTCTTGCGCGCCGATGCCGATGGTTGCGTACTGGTCGCCGTGCCGAAGGAAGTGCACGCAGCGGATCTTGCGATCGCGCCCGGAGACCGGCTGATCGTGGACACATCGGTCACCGATATCTTCTCCGTCCGGTACGCGGTCGTGCACGACGGTGTGCTCATCGTCGCCGATGCGAGGGCCGAGGAGGGCAGGAGGCTGGCCGGCGAAGCCGCGATGCGCCGTCGGGACATGGTCTTGATCGGCCAGATCGTCGGCGTTTTGGCAGCCCTCCGGTAAGGCTCGGACGCGCTACATCTTGCAGAAAGCAATCCGCCGGAGAGCGGTCACCCGGTCTCGCGGAACCTCCACCCGATTGCTTCGGGCCGTATCGATGCCGATCTTGTCGCGGCTGACGTAGAGGAGCTTACCGAGGACCGCCTGCAGATTCTCCGACTTCGTATCCTTGATGACGGCCGCGACAAAGTCGCCCTTCCTCGGTTCGGACCCGGCATCGAGGAAGATCGTCTGACCTTGCTCGAAACGTGGCGCGTAGGAATCGTCCGGAATCAGATATGGCGTATACGCGCCCAGTTCGTCATCCGCGGGATCGGCGGGCTGCAATGTGACGAACTTGGTCTTCGATGCCGACAGACGGGGTGCCTCCGTCGCGGCCGGACCTCGCGTGAGGCGATACGGCACGCCGTCGCGGGTCCATCGGGTCGCGGCCCGGTCGACGGCCGCGACCAAGTCGGGCGGTACGCTCGCGTTTGGATCAAGGCTGCGTACGCCGAATCCTTGAATCAAGCCGACCACGTCGAGTTCGAGCATCCGGCATAGCGCGACGATCTGGTCTGCCCTCAGCGTGCTGGTCCCAGCCGCGACGGGTGCAAACAGATCGAGGGCGTTTGAATCCCTATGGTCGATCCGTTCGACCAACCACCTGCTCAGCGCTACGCCGGCCGTCTCGCGGATCTTCGTCGAGCGAAGCCGCCTGATCGCATCTGTCGAGGATTCGGGAGCTCGCTCGGAAACGACGGAGAAAAAGGCCCGGGCGAGCGCGCTCTCTTCCTCGCTGAGAGGGCGTTCGCCACTCGAGATCCGGCTGACCGCGGCGTTGTCGATGGCCAGGTAGCCGGCGAAGGACGACTTCGGCAGGCCAGTCCTGATGAATTCTCGCTCGATCCAGTGTTGAGGCATCGCTTCGGCAAACGGTTTGGCAAATACGCCTGGAAAGTAGCGCAAATGGGGTAAATGCAGCGTTAACCAACAAACAACGTCGGTGATTGCGGCACGGGAAAGCTGCCCCACTTCTGAAAATGCCGGTGCAAACAGTTGCTCGGCGCTGTAACAGGAGCGTTAGCGTATGCGTAGCCAGACTTCTCCCGAGGCCCCGATGACGACCGCTGCGATCGCCGTCGGGCTGAACCTTCCCCACCCCTCGGTCGGGGGTGTGCCGACCAAGAAGGCCGGCAGGGCGTTCGTCAGCGACGGCAAGATCGCCGCCGCGATCGATGAGTTCGAGGAAACGCTGAAGGCCGGCGCCAAGGTGCCGGCCAATCCGGACCATCCCGAACGCCCCTACTGGAAGGCGATCGCGGCGCAGTTCGGCGTGAGCGCTGCCAGTCTCTGTGCCAAGCACCTCGGCCACCGCAAGCGCATCGCCGAGCTCGCCGTCACCTACGGTCTGCAGCCGGCCCCGGCGGAGCCGAATGCTTTCCCCTTCGCCGAGTTCTCGATCGTCGCCCGGTCCCACCGCGAGCGCGAGCTCGACGATGAGAGCGATGTCGTCCGTGCGCACAAGCTCGCAAGCTTCGTCGCGGCGATGGACGCGGTCGCCGCGCGGAGCGGCGTCGACGGGGACGCGCGCGACGCGTTGTCGTCCGCCATCACCCTGGTCGGAGTCGAGGGCGCCGATGTCCCCTTCGGCTTTCTCGACGAGGTCAAGCGCGCGATCGCGTACCTCAACGCTTGGGACGCGAACGAGGACCTGCCGCGAAATCCGGCGCATCTCCTGCGCTACGGGCTCGCGCGCTCCGGTTTGAGTCAGCTGAAGGCCTGCGCCGGGAGCGGGCTGACCCAAGGCTCGGTGTCGAGCTGGTCGAGGGGCAAGCGCGGTCCGGACGAGACGCGCTACCCGCGCGTGAACATGCTCGAGAAGGTGCTCGGCCTGCCGCGCGATTCGCTCACCTCGCGCTTCTCGGCGTGGCGTCGCCAGACGCGGCCGCGCCCCGTCTACGGCGCGACCGACTACGGCAAGGCGGCGGCCTGGCGCATCCACCACGAGTACTGCTTGCACGACTGGTCGGTGAGCCTTGAGGCCGAGTTCGCGGACTGGACCAAGTTCCGCAACGACCGGCTGTGCCCCTACGGCATGGTGCGCCCGAAGGGCCGGCTGTCCGCCAAGACCATCCAGATGCACCGCGACTATCTGGAGAGCGTGTTCGGAAGCTGGACCACGGAGCTCAATCCCAGGCTCTGCATGGATCCTGCCGACGTCACGTTGGCGCTCCTGGTCTTCCCGCGCATGCTGCATGAGCGCCTGCAGTTCGCGCTCGCGCGGGATGCCGCCGCCAAGGCTGCTGCCGAGGCCGCCGGCGCCGCCCGCGACGTCGACCGGGACGACGACGGCTTCGAAGGCTCCCTGACCAAGTTCGAGGTCGATCAGATCCGCTGGGCCAAGTCGTTGCTGGATCCCGAGACCGGCTGGTTGACGCAGAAGCCGCATCTCGCAGAGCGGCTGGTGCCGGTGACGGCGCGCGACGGCGAGGTCCTCGTTTCCGAAGCTGATATCGCCGGCGTCCGTGCCGACTGGAAGGCGGCCTGCGCGCGAGCGCGTAAGGAGTACGTCGACATGAAGGCGTCGAACCTCAAGCACGTGAAGCGCTCGCGCGATCCGCACGCCTCCGTGCGGCCGATCCTGCTGCTCGCGAACCCGCTGTCGGCGTTGGCGACGCTCTGCCGAGGCCTTGAGCGCGACATGGTGGGGCTCGACCCCGAGCCGCTGGCCTACGCCGCGCGCGACGCCTTCATCGTCGGCATGCTGGCGCAGACCGGCTTCCGCAAGGGCACCGTGGAGGCGATGGAGATCGACGATATCTTCTTCGACGAGGGCAAGGGCAAGTGGTGCCTGCGCGTGCCGGCGCACCGTTTCAAGAACGGCAAGGCCGGTCCCTTCTTCGGCACCGGCTACGGCCGCCGCGACCACTACGAGCGCGATCTCATGGACGAGCACGGCCTCTACAAGGCCATCGATCACTATCTGAAGCTGGGTCGCGGCCTCATCCTCGGCGACGGTCAGACCCGGGCGCTTTTCGTCGTGCGCCCGACCGAGCGCACCGGGGTGCGCAAGCAGCAGTACTCCTGGTGCGAGAAGGGCCGGATGACCACTCAGTATCTCGGCAGGCTTGTCCACGGCATCACCGGCAAGTACCTGCGCTATGATCCCGAGACCGGCGTCGGCATCCCCGGCATCACCAGCTTCCCCGGCCACGACATCCGGCACATCATCGCGACCGGGACGCTCAAGCAGGCGGTGGCCGACAAGGCCCCCGATCCGTGGCACCTCGCCGCCGACGCCATCCACGACGGCGTGCGCACGGTGAAAGCCTATGTGCAATACCTGCCGCGCGATCGCCAGGACACCCTGCTGGCGCTGCTTCGCCGCGGTCTGATCGACGGCTAGTCGATCCCCGGTCCACCCGGAGCCGCGCGCATCGGCCGATGCGCGCGGCTCACGCGTTTCCGGCGGCGGTCGTCGCCGTCATCCTCATCGCCACGGCCGGGGTCGCCGCGAGGGCGGCCTCGGGGACCCTGCCTCGAAAAGTTAAGGCTGGCGTAGGTGACGTGGCCGACGAAGGGGAGGTCTCTTCCGCACCAATTTTCGGTTGTGCGGAGATGGAGACAACTACGTCGGCGGACGCCGCCTCCCACCCGATCGTCGCCGGGGCCGGCATCTCGGTGGCGTGGGGAAGCACGTCGAGGTCGAATGGCCGGCGGCTTCGACTGCTTCCGGAAGGCCTGGAGGAGCCTGACGTCGGAGAGAACGGAGCCACGAATACTTCGCCGCATCGAACACTGCGACGCCGCCGAAGCCGCTCGTCTCGCCCTGTCCGGCCGCGCCGAGGTTAATACGCGCTTCTCCATTCTGCGGACGGATCTTTTCCGAGCGCAGCAAGCACCTCTTCGTCGGCAGCCAGCAAGGCCGGGTCGACGAGCTTGAGACGTCGTAGGATGGCCGGAGCGGCGCTCCTTCTGAGCCCATACGGATCCTGGATGTCCTCGTTAGCGAGCGAGAGATAGTCTTCCAGGATGTCACGGTGCGGCAGATCGACGGGGACCACGAAGGGCGAGAAACCGTCGTCCTTGAAGTTCGCGAGCGACGGGACGAGCATGCGCAGCCTTTCGCGCCACGACGCATCCGGGTGATCATGCATGTCGGCCCACAGCCCAGCCGCAAATGCTCGTGCACAGGTGCGCGGTCCTGCTTCACGGGTCGGAGGCGGCAGTAGTTCGTCAATGCGGTTGACCACCGTAACGGACTTGATCCGCGGGGCGAATGCGGACCGCTCTAGACCCAGTTCCGTGGGACCGAACGCCCGACCCAAGGCGGCGGCCGCCTGCCTGTCGGCGACATGAGGTCCCGGAAGGCGATAGTAGGGATTGGCGATGTCTATGCCTCGCAGCGTATCCGCTGTCGAAGGACCGGCCTGTACCGAGAACTCGCCCGGTCGCGAGGGGTTGGCCAACACGAAGTAGATCGGGGGGCCACCCTCGATCAACACCGTTTCTCCGCAGAAGATCGTCCTAGCGGCCGACCGTTGCGCGCGTTTGAGCCTGTCTCTTATACACAGCT
>NZ_JADYVS010000257.1:0-396 GCF_020194055.1 Bradyrhizobium sp. NBAIM03
CTGCCGGCGTGCTCTATCCTTTTACCGGACTTCTGTTATCACCCATGATTGCCGCATTGGCGATGAGCTTGAGTTCGGCATCGGTGGTCGCCAATGCGCTGCGACTCCGTGCGACCCGACTCTGATCCCAGCATTCGCCGCTTCACGAGGCTATTGCGAACAATTCTCATTCTCCCTTACAATCTCCTTATTTCGGAAGGGGAGTCAAATGCAAGGTGCTACAAAAAGCACGCATTGGGGGAAGGTTTGGCTTGCTGGGGCGCTTGCCTGGCTGTGTTCCACAACTGCGCTTGCCGGCGAATCGCCGTTCGGGTGGATTTACACGGCCGACGTTATGCCCAAAGGCCGCTTCGAATTCGAGCACCAGTCTTTCCTGCAGCGGGGCCAGTCCCAAGG
>NZ_JADYVS010000258.1:0-396 GCF_020194055.1 Bradyrhizobium sp. NBAIM03
GGCGCCGCCGCAACATTGAAATTGGCGACGGTTATTGCATGACCAACAATTCGGCCGACCAGCGCAACCGCGAGTATTCGTATCCCTCCATCGTGCAAGGGAACGACGGCGCGCTGCACATCGCCTTCACCTATTTCCGCCAGCGCATCAAATACGTGACGGTTGACGAATCGTGGGTGCGCGGCTGACCCGGTTCGGGGCCGATTTGCTACAGTGGCTCCCCATCTGAGGTCGGTTGGATATTTGCAGACATGAAAGTCACGAAGCGCCGCGAGGCCATGCTGAAAGCCGTGCTGGGCGGAATGAACGACGTCGCCACACTGTGCGAGCACTTCGGCATGTCGGAAGCCACCGTGCGCCGCGACCTGCGCGCGCTCGCTTCCGATCGCCGCATCC
>NZ_JADYVS010000259.1:0-396 GCF_020194055.1 Bradyrhizobium sp. NBAIM03
TTTTAAAACTGATTTAACTCTATCCTCTAAATCTTTATAACTAATATTTTGATTCTTATTAAATGTTAAGCTTGATAAAATATTTTGGCTTGTACCGTTCACAGTGATTGCATATGGAACATGGACTTTAGAATATCCATGGTGTAACGAACTTGATGATTTATCTAATGGCTTAGCTGCGGCAGACGCTTCATTATTATTAAAGTTTGCACCTGTTGATGCTAAAACACCTAATGCTAAAGTTGTTGTAATCAATGACTTAAATTTCATAAATTATCTCTCCTTTTTTGTGTAATTCGTATTTGCAACTTAATTATAGCCAGACTTTCTCTGTTTTTTGAATTAACTGAATATTAATAATAAATTATCTTTAACAATAATTTTTTAACACTGTTA
>NZ_JADYVS010000260.1:0-396 GCF_020194055.1 Bradyrhizobium sp. NBAIM03
CCGCTGAAGTGGGCGCCTATGTGACACTCTGGCAACCCGGCCATGGCGGGCATGTCGGCTTCCCGGCCGGCCCGCTGCCCGGCCACATGCGGACCATGCCCGAGCAGATCTGCGACTGGCTCTGGAAGCAACGCTGAAGGACCGAGCGATGGACGCCATTGTCGAAGCTGCGCTGAAGAAGTGGCCCCATGTACCTCACTGCTACGGCTGGCTGGCGCTGGACGCGCGCGGCGACTGGTACATGCGCGACGAACACTGCCAGCGCAGCGGCCCCTTTCCGCGCATCAAGGGCAGCCGCATCGAGCATGACAAGCTGCTGGCCTTCATCGGCCGCAACTACGGCTGCGACGAGCGCGGCGCCTGGTTCTTCCAGAACGGCCCGCAGCGGGTCTATGT
>NZ_JADYVS010000261.1:0-396 GCF_020194055.1 Bradyrhizobium sp. NBAIM03
GCTGCTGTGGGATCAGCGTCTCGTCTTCCGACGCTTTCGAGCGAGCGACCGCGAGCTCAGCGGCGACCTTCAAACCCTTCGCGCGATCGGCTCCCAGCGCCTCTCTCAGGTTGCGACGTCACCCGCATCGGCGTCGCGGTCGGCATCTATGCGACACAGTGAATCACAGATTAGATGCGTTGGAACTCCCAAAATACTTTGCGGCCGCCAGCTCAAGTGCGGATTCCGCCAATCGATCCCTTCCAGCATATAGGCCCATCTTCGCAAGTGTGTTCCTGATCTGAGGACGCAGAAGATGCCATTGAAGACAGAGGAACGCCACGCGGCTTGTTCGCCAGCAATCGGCTCGATGACAGTCCGTTAATAGTGGGCGATTTCGCTTGCGCTTGTTCGAGC
>NZ_JADYVS010000262.1:0-395 GCF_020194055.1 Bradyrhizobium sp. NBAIM03
ATCTCGCACTGCGCCTGGACGATCGCGTCAGACAGAGGGTGGAGCGCACCCTCATTACCCACGACGGTCACCTCTTCGATGCCGCCGCTGTCGCCGCCGCCCGAATAGAAGATCTTCAGTTGTGCAGCAGCCGGTTGGCCATCTTCGCCGATGACCGCGCCGGTCAGCCGACGCACCGCTTCTGCTGTCGAGAGCGCTGCGATGTTCGAGAGGATGATTTGCTTCAGTTCGGTGTTGCCCACGAAAAACTCCTTGCTCAAGTCCCGGGAAATCCGGGGGTTCCCAAGTAGTTGCTTTGGGCCGAGCGTAAAAAGCGGACGCGTCGATGCTGCTCAGGGCGGATGCCCAAAATTCAAGCAGCCCAGTCGAACCCGCCTGCGGCGCGGGTCTTGCTT
>NZ_JADYVS010000263.1:0-395 GCF_020194055.1 Bradyrhizobium sp. NBAIM03
GATGTGCTTTGATTATCAATCCCTTGTGCGCGCAACGTCCTGTGGGTGGACGCCAAACGGCAGGTTCAAGCAAGTCATTGCGTCGGAATTGCCCCCAAAAAAAACGCCAACCCGCAATGGGTTGGCGTTCTGCTCAGGGTGAGACCCCCAACCGCGAATCAGTGGAACTGGTTCATGGTGTTGTCTTTACCTGCAGCCTTCAGCGCTGCTTCGCCGCTGAAGTATTCCTTGTGGTCGTCGCCGATGTCCGAGCCCGACATGTTCTGGTGCTTGACGCAGGCGATGCCCTGACGGATTTCCTTCCGCTGCACGCCAGCCACGTAGCCGAGCATGCCCTGGTCGCCGAAGTATTCCTTAGCCAGGTTGTCGGTCGACAGCGCGGCGGTGTGGTACGT
>NZ_JADYVS010000264.1:0-395 GCF_020194055.1 Bradyrhizobium sp. NBAIM03
ATTCAAGGCTGGGACGCTGCGCGTGCTGGTTGCCACCGACATCGCCGCGCGCGGTATCGACATCGACCAACTGCCGCACGTGGTCAACTTCGACCTGCCGAACGTGCCGGAAGACTACGTGCACCGTATCGGCCGCACGGGCCGCGCGGGTGCGCAGGGCGAGGCGATCTCGCTGGTCTGCGTGGACGAGCATGGTTTGCTGCGCGACATTGAACGCCTCATCAAGCGTGAGCTGCCGCGTACCGTGCTGGAACGTTTCGAGCCCGACCCGACCATCGCGGCGGAGCCGATTCCGAACGGGCGCAACCCGGCGGGCCGCGGCGGCAACGCGCGCGGTGGCCGCCCGGGCGGTGGCCGCAGCCAGCAGCCTCGCCAGGCCAGCGGCAACGCTGCCC
>NZ_JADYVS010000265.1:0-394 GCF_020194055.1 Bradyrhizobium sp. NBAIM03
GGCGTGATGTCATCACCAAGACGGATTTGGCATCTGTCTGGGACACCGGCATATTTGCGGCGCTGTCCGTGACCAAGCAGAACCCGTTCACGATGAGCGGCCCGACTTTGGCTGCAGCGTTTCGGGGGTGACATGGGGCGCAAACTTCCAGTTCGTCCCATTCCGTTTCCCGACGAGTCACCCGCGGGGTACTTGATACGCATCGCCGAAGGAAATGGGTTTCCGAGCGTGACCGCGATGATTGACGGTCATTTTGCTGGCAAGGCGGATGAGGGGTGGATCACAGCGGCCTATACGCGCGCGGATCGCTACGCAGAGATTCTCCAGTTGTGTGGAGTCGGCGATCCGAATGCCCTCTCATTGAGCTTTGAGCGTGTGGGGCCCACCGCGGAAA
>NZ_JADYVS010000027.1:0-110989 GCF_020194055.1 Bradyrhizobium sp. NBAIM03
CGCGCAGCGGAACAGAATGGCATAGACCACCGCCTTGTTCTGGAAAGCAATCTCTCTGGCCGGCGCCGGCAAGGTGAAGACGACGTGGAAGTATGGCACGGGAAGGAGTTCGGCTTGTCGCTCGGCAGGCCATTGCGCGCGCGCCGAGCCCTGGCACTTCGGGCAATGCCGATTGCGACAGGAGTTGTAGGCGATGCGGGTGGCACCGCAGTCGTCGCATTGCTCGACGTGGCCGCCAAGCACAGCCGTCCGGCATGCCGTGATCGCGCCCATGACGCGCCGCTCGACGCGGCCCAGATGCCCGGCACGGGCTTGCCGAAATTGCTTCGCCGTAGCGGCGGAAGATATCTGCCACTTCCAGAACCGGAGCCATCAGGTCCGCTCAGCCGGGCGGCACGACCTCCAGGCGGAGCCGGTCAAGTGGACTTGGGGTATTGCTGATGGTCTTTGTGGCGACTTGGGTATAGCGCGCCGTGCTGGCCACACTGGCATGGCCGAGCAGCACCTGGATGATGCGTACGTCGGCCCCGTTCTCCAGCAGATGGGTCGCGAATGTGTGCCGAAGCGTATGCACTGTCACCGACTTGCTCAAGCCGGCCGCAGCACAGGCTGAGCGGCAGGCGGCGTGCAGCACATTTGGGACGAGCGGACGCTCGTCGTCGCGGCGGGGAAATAGCCATCGTTTTGGCCGAGTGAGCCGCCAATATGTCCGCAGAATCCTCAAAAGCTGCGGCGAGAGCATTACGTAACGGTCCTTGCCGCCCTTGCCGTGCTCGACCCGGATCAACATCCGTTGGCTGTCAATGTCGACAACCTTCAAGAGGACCACTTCCGATACGCGCAAGCCTGCGGCATAGACAGTGGTCAACGCGGTACGGCTCTTGAGGCTCGGGATTGCTTCCAGGAAGCGGACGACCTCGTCGGCGCTCAGCACGACCGGCAGTTTGCGCGGTTTACGCGCATAGGCGATGCGCTTCGGAACGGTGTCATGACCAAGCGTCACAGCGTAGAAGAACCGCAGTGCGCAGACGATCTGGTTCAGCGCCGGCCAAGACATCCCCGTCGCAACCAGATGAACCTGGAAGGCGCGGATATCCTCCAGGTCGAGGCGGTCGGGAGAACGACCGAAATACCGGCTCAACTTCGCTACGGCGTTGAGGTAGGATTGCTGCGTCGCCGGCGACAGATTGCGGACCGTCATGTCCTCGATCATGCGGCGGCGAAGCGGGCTGATCTCAGCCATCGGAAAACCTCCTGTCTAAAGGGTTGGGCTTCGAAAACCCGCAATCCTCTCAGACAGGAGGCAATCCTTGCTATGCCTCCCTACATGCCGCGCCAGCGGCTTCGTTCAATCCCCGACGATTCAGTCAGATGGCCTAACGCTCTAAATCAAGTAAACCGAGCCGCGGAAGGTTATGCGATTACCTACACGACCTGGTAGATCGCCTAGGGTTGCGAGATTAAGAGGATCTGTCTCTAAGCAGCATTTCGGTTGTCGACCGGCGAGGTAAACAACTGCTCAGTCTCGCTAGCGTCGATGAGACGGAGGAAGTCACAGTTGCGTGCCGTTTGCTGTTTATGGAGGCAAAGGGATGCCGACAAAGCATCGGCCCTCTTCGTCCTTCAAATCACCAATAAACGGATTACTCATTACTTCTGAGGATTCGAAGACAGGCCAGATCACAGTCGTCTGATTGAGATTGCAAGCCGAAACGTGCTTCGTTGCCGTTAGCTATTTCTACATTCCGCTATCCAACCAATAAACTGAGACAACGGGGTGCAGAAGCGCCCGGATGGAGCACTGCCGAGCCGGGTGGATGTGCGCCTTGTGGAAGACGTTCATTATCGGTCCCCCTCATGCCGACAAGATTCTGCCAACCATTCACGCCTTCCACTCCGACTGCTAACGGATCGAAAACGGTTTTCGAGCAAGTTCTTGCCCGGGATAGCAGGGGAGGAGATCCACACATGACCGGACTGGCCGTTATGGAAAACGTGCGCCGCTATCGCGCGATAGCTTCGTTGTGCCGTCAGTCCGCCGCATTTCGGCCAATCCAACGGGACTCATTACTAGTGCAAGCTGCGGAATGGGAGGAACGCGCGATCGCGGAGCTCGAGAGATACTTTAGTTCCTCGGCCGCATGTTTTCGTTAACGGCAGCGGGCGCTTCGCAGATTTACGATCGAACAATAAGTAAGGTTCACGAGGGAGAACGGTGGCCAGGTGATCCGGTTGCGCAAGCCAGCCGTCGTGAAATCATGTCGGCGTTGGCGCTACTGTCTTCAGCTGCGGCAAAGATACAAGCTGCCTGCTGGCGCATTTGGCATCTTTGTTTCTTGTTCCACTTGTTGCCCTGCTTGGCGGGATCAAGCGCCATCATCGAGTCGCTTACCTCAGCAAAACCAAACGCTGCTGCGCGAGCTTTCGCTGGGCGATTGGATGAGGACGAGCGGTTCGTCGCCATTGAGCCGGAGCTGACGTTCCAGGAGGATATCGCCTGGGTTGTTGGCCAACGGTGAGTGACGCTGAGATCTATCGTCGAGGTGCTTTCATCTCATCCAGCAAACTGAAGACTTTGAGATATCAACCCTGGCGGCTTGGAAATGAGCGAGTACGGCGGGGTTGCCATCGAAGATCGACCCGGAGGAAGAATTCGATAGCGCCGAATTCTTAGTAGAGACTATGTCCTGGAAACGTTTGGCCATCAGTTCAGTACGAGACATTGTTCGTGAGTCACCTCATTCATCCGTCGCGGATACACTTGGCGTGTGGTTGGGTTACTGATCCTGGTTATACATGTCGGTTTCATTGTACGAAATGATGTCGCTTCGCAGGATATTTACGTCTTGAGCCTCCACGGCGGCTAATAATCCGCTAGCTGTCGGTAAGCTGACAGACAGGCACTGAGCAGCTGCGATCGGCTCTTGTTCGTTGACTACCTCTAACGGTACGGTGCGTGCCGGCCATCCGCTTGCAGTTGTGGGTCCGGATTGCCGTTCTGCGTCGTCCCTTCAAGGGCGAGCGACAGCTTGAGATTGTTGCTCAACATCGGATTTTCTGGGTCAATTGCCAGAGCTTGGCGGTATAGCGTTTGCGCCTCGTGATGGCGGCCCTCGTGATCGAGCACAACACCTTTGGCATTCAGTGCGCGCAGGTCGCCGGGTGCTGCAAGCAAGATGTTGTCGAGCACCTCAAGCGCCTCATCAGGGCTTTCACGCATCAGCAGGCCCCGCGCAAGAGGAATTGCCGCATCGACATTGTCCGGTCGTTGCTTCAGCGCATCGCGCAAAGCCTTCTCGTCAGCATCCCTACCGAGGGCGTGTGAGATGCGATCGCGCATAGCTGGATCGACCTCCTTGGCCCCAACGAGCTCTGCCGTAGACGTCGGCTGCTGTGAAAGTCCCGACGTGTGCGAGTTAGCGCAACCCGCGAGCAGCACAATAGCAAGCATGGGGAGAAAGGCCGAGCACGAATGGCGACGAAAGTTACGCCAGCGCCGCAGAACATTAATCTTACATGAATTCATAAGCGACCTCACGACCCCACACCTGTGCTCGTCAGCCGGCCGCAGGCAGGAGGTCACGATGCCCGCCTGTAGGAGTCTTGTCCTTGCCAGGCGCAAGTTTGACGGAGCCAATCGGCTGGACGGTGAAATCCGAGGCGAGATCCTGATACGAGAGAACAGGTAGGTCTATTCCATTGCGGGTGAGAAATCCGCGGACGAAGCGGCGGATATCCATCGAGCCCAGGATAACTGGCTGGTTCTGACTGCGCGCGATGCTCGAATGAATCTGGCGAAATTGTGCAAGTAGCATCTCGCTTTGCCGATCCTCCAAAACGAGGTAGGGACCGACAGCGGTCTCGCGCACCGCACCTCGCACGATATCCTCGGTCTCACGCTCGACGATAAAGGCCGCCACAACACGATGGGCGTTGGCATAGCGGTGACAGATCTGCCGCTTCAGAACGGAGCGCACATATTCGGTGAGCAATACGGCACTTTGCTCCCGTTCGCTCCATTCTGCAAGCGCCTCCAGAACCAAACGGGTGTTCCGGATCGGGATGCCCTCGTCCAGCAAGCGACGTAGCACATCCGCGATGCGAGGGATCGGTGTCGTGCGCAGCACCTCCTTCACCAGATCGGCATATTCCTGCTCCATCCGGCTAAGCAACTGACGCGTTTCCTGAATGCCCACCAGGCGCTGAGCATAGCGTGTCAACGTCGACTGGACGCGCAAGGCGATGATTTCGCTCGGACGGTGGTGCCCTATTCCGGCAGCTTTGAGAGCGGGCGCGTGGCCTTGTTCGATCCAGATCCGATTCGTGTCTGGATCCTGCCAAAAGGGGATCCCGCTCAGTTCAATGTTCGCCACGTCGTCGTTAAGTAAGAGTTGTGTCGGGTCAATGGCGCCCTCTTCCACCGGCACTCCTTCGACATCCACCCGGAATTGCGATTGGGCGAGGTGCTGTGCGCTTTGGGCGGGAATGCGTGGAATTGTGATGCCAAGATCAGCTGAAACCAGTGCCGAAACCCGTGCGACGCACTGCTCGAGTTCCCCTATGTCGATTGCCTGCATCAGGCTCG
This sequence comes from Bradyrhizobium sp. NBAIM03, assembly GCF_020194055.1. Lineage (NCBI taxonomy): Bacteria > Pseudomonadati > Pseudomonadota > Alphaproteobacteria > Hyphomicrobiales > Nitrobacteraceae > Bradyrhizobium > Bradyrhizobium sp. NBAIM03. The sequence continues at coordinate 4,586 of NZ_JADYVS010000027.1, forward strand.
GCGCTAGCAACAGCGTAATCGGAAGTGCCTCCGCGGGCACGGTTTGCTTCTGACCTTGTGCGGAAGCGGCGGCCGAACCGGTGGGACCGGCGCCGGCCTTGGGAGCGGTCTTGCCCTCTTGCACGCCAACCTTGAGAAAGCTGGCGGCGGAGAACAGCGCGGCCAGTATGACAAAGGGCGGCAAAGGGAAGCCAGGAACGAACCCCATCACAAGCAAGACACAGGAGGCCAAGCGTAGCGCTTGTGTGCTGGCCGTAAGTTGCTTGACGATATCGGCGCCGAGATTGAGTCTAGAAGGACCGTTGACACGAGTGACAATGGTTGCGGCTGTAATTGACAGCAGCAGGGCCGGAATCTGCGAAATGAGCGCATCACCGATCGTCAGGATGGTATAATGATGCATCGCCTCCTCGAGGGACATGCCCTTGGAGAGCGATCCGATCGTGATGCCACCCAGCATGTTGATGCAGATGACTATTAGTCCGGCTATGGCATCGCCCTTCACGAATTTCATAGCGCCATCCATCGCGCCGTGCAGTTGGCTTTCTCGCTCCAGCGCGCCGCGCCGGCTGCGGGCTTCGTGCTGATCGATATGGCCGTTGCGCAGCTCCGCGTCGATCGCCATCTGCTTGCCCGGCAGCGCATCGAGCGTGAAGCGCGCCGATACCTCCGCCACCCGTTCGGCGCCCTTGGCGAGAACCATGAACTGCACCATGGTCACGATCAGGAATATGACAATGCCGACGGCGATGTTGCCGGATATGACGAAATCGCCGAACGTATGAATGATGCTGCCGGCATCGCCCTCGGCTAGGATCAGTCGCGTCGTTGCAACGGTAAGAGCGAGACGAAAGACGGTGGAGATCAGGATGACGCCCGGCAGGGACGAAAAGTCGAGCGGCGTGTTGAGATACAGGGCTACCATCAACAGCAATATGGCAAACCCCAGATTGAAGCCGATCAGCATATCGATCACGACGATCGGGATCGGCATGATCATCATTCCGATCGCCAGAAGAAGCATCAACGCGACCATCAAATCCGGGTGAGCCGGCGCGCGCGTGATGAGATTTCGTAGAAGGTTGGCCATGAGAAGCCTTATTGTTGTTTGACTGCAGCTGTGCTGCCCCGCAACAAAACATAGCGTTTGAAGGCGGCTTGCGCTTCGGTCATGCGGCCAGCGTGGCGCAGGGCGTGGCTGCGCATCAGCATCAAGGGCGGACACGAAGACGGCTCGTCATCCAGTTTGTCAAGCCTGTCCAATACCGACAGTGCTTCGTCACCGCGACGCTCCGAGATGAGAGCGTAGGCCAGGATGCGGAGCAGGCCGATGTCTTGAGACTGTTCGTGAGCGACCAGCCGCAACAGAGCCAGGCTCTTGGCGCTCTGTCCGCACGCAAGGTAGACATAAGAAAGCACGCAGAGCAAATCTCGCTCCGGCCCGGAGATCAGCTCGATAGCGCCGGGTTCGGAAACGATCGGCGGCTGTGTAGATGTGAAGTGTTGCACTTTGTCTGGCCCGACCATTGCTAGCCTTTGATCAAGCCGTTGTGACTCTGCCGGAGCAGGATTAAACGTTGCAGCTCCAGTTGGAGAAGGGCGGCCCCTTCACGTGGCACCAAATCCTCTGGCGCGGCTGATAGCGTATCAGCCAAACGCTCCAGAAGAAGGCCGTGTTGCTCTGGACGCAGAACATGCGAATGACGTAAGCGCGGCGTCACGAAGGAGAGCAGACTGTGCGCGAGATTGGGCTCGTTAAGCCAAGCGAGTTCCGAGCTTGGCTCGATCTGACCTGGCGGGGCGCGCGCCTCGTCTAGATTGATGCGCGAAACTGCATCGATCGAACTGAGCTCGAGCGCGCTCTCGATCGTGGCGTCCACCAACCGATCCAGCACGTCACTATGGCGAGAAATTGAGGTGTGGCTCTTGTGATCATTGCCGCGCGTCCGGTCGATCCCGATGGACTTGGCTCGAGAATTGACCCGCGTGATGGCAGATGCATGATGATCAACGTTTGGCTCCTGAAAAGAGGTGGCGGGCTCGACGGGATTGGGGGGCAGCCTAGTCATGGCACTTTGCTTCCTTACCTGCGGCCTAAAACGCTAATAGGGCAGAGTGGCAAGCCGGCCATCCCGGCTCAGCAGAACACGCCCTTCCTCAATCGCGTAGACGGTCCATCCATTGCTCAAGAGCGCGCCGACGAAATACTTTTGACCAGCAATGACAATATAGGGGTCGCTCCCGCGCCAAACAGCTTGGACCCCAATTGCGGGAGGCGTCTTCTCATCCTTGATAGCCACCGCATTGACGAGCGTATAAGCGCCATTGCTATTGTGATCAAACCGCTGCTGGACGTCTCGCCATGTGGCGAGCGAGGCGGGCGTAACTGAGCCATCGGCGGTGACAACGCCCGCCCCAGAGCCGACCTTGATGCCGACAAGTCCCGCTCTGTCAACTTCCTTTTGCAACCGTTCGGCAGCTGCATCGGTGGCCAGAGCATCAGGAGCGCTGAGCGCCAGCTTGGGCGCAATGTCCGGAGCAGGGGACGACGGACTTGACGCCACGGTGGTATCGGTCTGGACAAAACTGGATGAGACTGCGCCAACCGCGGCAGAGCTGATCAGGACCAAAGCGAGAAAGGCGAGCGATATATGCCGGCAGTCGATGGAGCCAGCTTGTTTGTAGTCCTCGATCGTCCAGCGAATGGACATCGCCCCGGCATGCAAAACGACAGGAAGAGGGACAACAATGGATTCGTTCGGTAAAACAGTCTCGTGCCCCTCGATCCTAACGTCCCTCGCAAGGGCCTCGATCTCGATTGAATTGGAATGAGGGGTGACACGAAGATGGTGCGGTTCGAGGCCTTGTTCGACGAAGATTAAGTCAGCATCGAGGCTGCTGCCAATCAGACACGATCCGACCCCCACTTTACTTGTCAGCCCGGAGTAACACCCCGACAACACTTCGAAATGCGGGCAATTTGGTTCATTCACGATCGGTTTCCTGAACAGCGAACGGAACCGTACGGCAAAACCGTACGGCCCGTGCGACTTCACAGACTAAGCAGCCGGGGAAAGTGGGGCGGCGACGTCGCCCCATCTCATCCCTTACTGCACCCGCTCATCGGCCGCTTTCTTGACGGTCGAGAGCTCGGTCGAGACGACGCGAAGTTCAACATCCCTCTCAGCAGCCTTTGTGCTGGTCAAGGTCAGAGCGGCGATTTGCCGTTGGAATGCCGCCTCTCCAGCAACTTCAGCAGCCGTGGAACCGGCTGCAGCAGTAGCGGTGCCGGCTGCCCCACCTGCAGTCGAGGTATGAGACGCACCAACGTTTTTAGACATACTATTCTCCTGTGTGCTCGAATTTCGCCGCGACGTGCGGCTCCTATTTCCTAACGTCGCAATATGCGACGTCAGGAATCCTCCTCTGTCTCGGCCATGACATCGTCGAAATGGCTCATTGCACTATTCGCAAATTGGAGAGCAACGGCTCCCAAAGCGACGCTGAACGCTTGCTGCATAGCGGCTTCTTGCGAGTTGCCGCCCATGGACGCGCCGCCATTTACGGGAATGTTTGCATCAGGCGATCCGGCATGATCGTCGCGCTCGCCAGGCTTGTGAGATCCTTTTTTGCCGCCGCTTTTGCCGCCAGCCGCATGGAGGTCAGCATCAACGTGCCCAGCGACGCTAGAGCTCGTAACGCGCATCGGGTTCTCCTATGTCAATTCGATCGTGCCAATGGAGGCAGTTTCCGCCCTCCACTATGCAAGTATTAGCTTTCGACAAGCTGACGAGTCGTAGAAAATGTAATGAGCCGATGGTCGATCATCATTATATGTCTTCACCAGCCGACCGTATTTGAACAAGTTGCCCGCGAAAGCTGGAGATCAGATGGTTAAGACAAACAATCGTTTGTGGAGCTTGATCGGGTGAGCACGTTGCTCATCGTTTCGAAAGCTTCAATAGCGAAATATCAAAGCCACCACTAACAAAAGCGTTTTGAGGCCGACGTGCTGCAATCTCGAACTCACGTCCCTTGCGATGCCTCCGAGCTCTTTCGACAATTTGCTTGGAGTCAGGCGAAGCGGCATGGAGCTTGACCTGGTCGGAGCGAGGCGGAAAGCCAGAGTGTTGACGGCCGATTCAGCGGCCAAGAGCGGTCTCTCGGTCCTGGCGGGCCCATAGCAGATCCGTCAATCGCGACTTACTTTCAGGGAGACCGAGCAGAAGCCCGCCACTCGAGAAAGAGCCCTTCGGACTTCTACCCGCTCTGGACCAATGTGCTCTCGATCCTTGCGCAACCGGCAGGCTCCGCGGCTGCGGCCGGTCTGTCGCGTAGTGTTAATGCATCGCGGTCTTGACAGGCGGCGTATGCAGTCGATGTGAACTTCACAGCGGCAGACTGGAGTTGAGGTCGGATTCGAACGATCGAGTGCGGCCAACATAGTTTGTACGCAGTGAAGAAGCCGAAATAAGTTCCTCGGATTCGGAGGCGGTCTCAAGTATGCTAGTAGAGCTTGCGCGACCTACTGCTCGGCAGAGAGGCCCAACCGCGCGGAGGCCGCGCAAGCTCGATTAGCGTTTCCAGCGTGATCCTGAGAAGATAGCGTCGCTCCGCCTAGGCATTAGCGCCTGCAGCTTGCAAGCGCTCGGATTCGATGCGAGCCTTCAGGTTATTCAGATAATCCTCCGCGTAGGACTGGGCCACCGAAACCGGCAGGTTGACGCCGGCCGTCGCGGCTTCTTGAATTGCCTGCTTCACCAAGCCTTCTCGCATTGCTAATTTGACTTCAGGTCCGGCGATGCAGCCCACCGCCTGTGCCGCAAGGCTCAGCCCGGCTTCTTCCAGCGCTTGCTTTATGTTGCCGCCACTGATGGCAGTGTGAAGAAGATTTGCAGCTTGCGCCTCGGCTTCGAGCACCATTGACGCCAGATCGGCCAATTCACCCAAGCCTGGAATGAAGCCAAGTACACCGACTGCTGTCGCGGCCCAGTCGAATACCTTAGAGCCAACTTTGAGCACGTCATTAAGTGCGTGCATGAAGGCGCCACCGTTCTTTTTGGGAGACTTGATGTCGGGCTGGTCTGCCACTCCCATCGTCATGTCCGCGACCGCGTCCTGCTCGGCAGGCGTTCGGACGGCATGCGTCTTCACTTGGTGAACGGTGCGGTTCGCACCCGACATGTTGTTGAAGAACTGGTTGAAGTCGGTGTTGCTGATGTTGCCGGAATCGACCGTATGGCCGCCGCCGAAGTCGAAGAACTTATGGTGGGTTTTGTAGCCCGTAATCGCGTTGTTCATCAACCCGAACAACACAGGATCGGAGAGCAGCTGGGAGGCCGCCTTTCGCACCTCGGGCGCGAGGCTCTTGTCATCCACCATGCTCGCCAGCTTTTCCCGGGTCAGATCACCCTTCCCGAAGAAAGCGTCTTGGTTCTTGCTGATCGTATTGAGCGTATCGAGCTCGGCTTGCGTGAGATTCATCGATGATGAAGCAACCTGCAGGAAGTCCTCTTTGTGGACCTTGTCTATCGAGCCTCCGTACAAGTGCTTCCATTCATCCGGGTGGTCGAGGAAGTATTGAGCGGCCGCGAGGACCTGTGGCGGGCATTTGCCGGTCTTAGCTTCGCCGTCGACGATCCGCTTGAAATCCGCAAGGCTCAGGTTCTTAGGCAGGTTGTCGGAATACCGATAGAGCTCGCGCAATGCATCGGTCTGGGTCATCACCGATGGCTCGCCATTCCGGGTGCCGTCGGAAGGGATGTAGTTTTGCGTATAGCTCTTTGCCCGCTGCTCCTGGAAAGCAGAAACCTGAGGGTGGTGATCGGAGAAGCCGGAGAGATCACCTGCTTTGATCTTCCCGCCGCAGCGGCCGTCACCTTGCGAGCCTATCGCATAGAAGAGCTCTGGGTCCTGTTGCAGAGCCTCGATCGCCGCCTTTAGATCCGGCGGTGTGGAGGGATCGTTGGCCAAATCTCCAAGAGATTTCCAATCCAGCGGGCATTTGTCTTTGTGTCGGTTCAGCACCGACACAATCTGCAGCTCGGCATCAGTCAGCGTGCCGCTGTTCCACGTGATCCTGGAGCTTTGTACGGGTGCCTCTGCAATCTTCGGGGCGCTCGCAGCGGAGGAGGACTCCGCGGAGGATGGCTCTGGGGCCTGCTGACATGCGTCCAGTGCAGCCTTGATCTCCGGCGGGAGGATGTTCCGCACCTCCTGCGTGAGTTCCTCCGTCAGCTGCTTGGCTGAGTCTGCAGCCGGCGGATCCTGTGCAGTCGAACGGTCATCGTCTTTCAACGAGAAACTAGCCAGCATCGCCTCGAAGTTTGAAAGATCCCGCGCCGATGAGGGTCCGGGGGCCAGCCCGGACAAGCTCGAGTTGGCGGTTAGTGACAGGTTGTTGACTGACATTATACGTCCTCTGATTTGAGATCGCACCACAAGCCGGTCATGTGGCGCAGCCCGAGAATCGCGACGAACAACGAGCAAGAAATGTCGATGGGCTTCGATGGCTCCTACCACTTGCTTCCGATTGCTCAGTGCGCCCCCAGCGCTCAGTTCCGCTACAATCTATAGGCACATCGCCGTCTAGATATTCACGCCACATGGTAGGTTCGATTAGCTTTCCAAAAGCTGACGGCGCTCAGAGGTTTCACAACGAGACGCGCAATGATGGTGTGAGAGGCGGTGATGGGTTCTCGATATCGGAATTGCCTTGCTTGTTATGCTCGATCGCTCGCCTCCGGGCCCACTAGCTCAAATTACAGAGGCCGAGTCTGCCGCTCTGCGGATGGTCACGTGCGATGATTCGTGAAACAAGGTCGCAGGTCTCCGCAGCATCTTATGGTGGAAATCACCCACGCGTAGCGACCTCGCGCCTGCGCCCCACCAGTTGGCGCTTGCGTAGATGCTCGAAGAGTCCGACGGTATTGTGCGGCCCCTATTGCCCCGAGCGGATCGAAGCTCAGCTGCACTCGGCATTCTTCATGTCATCATGCTTAGCCGCTTGGCGAGTGTTCGCTCGAACCCACAGGCCAAAGGGAAGGGTCCAGCGACGGTATGAGACGAATAAAACCTTCTTCTCGCCATTCCGCCGTGTGAGGCACACCCAGGATGGTGAACGTTGTTGTCCGGACACCCCTGGTAGGTATGAGATCGCGGCTTCTTAGCATTTCGATCTGAGCGGGCGTAGCTGTTTGGCCAGTGAAGACCCAGTCGTCCTTGGCGCGACGACCGTTCGCCATGGCGAAATCTCCAATTTCCGGCGGAGCAACCCCTGCGTGCAACGCGGGCCCAGCTTGAGACGGTCCAGCGTGAGGTGACCCGGCCCGCATGAGCCAAGGCTCAAGATCTTGCCAAACAAGGTCGTTGCCGAAATCGGAGGCGTCCGCGCGGTGTTGAGCGATCGGCTGTTGGGAATTGGACCGCTCGCCGCCGCTCAATGATGGCTCGACACGCGATGATCTGCCTCCGAGTTCCTGCCAAATTAGGTCCTGGCTGTATTCGGGTATTTCATGCAATGCCATTAGTTCACGCTCAAACTCCCTTGGACCGGCGGGCGATGAGGAGGAGTGGGACGCTGGGCTGTTGTCCGCCCGGCTTAGCGCGTTGAAGTCCATCCTGTTCCTCCTTTTGGACAGCGGAGTGGCTTTCATTCTTATGCGACGAAGCTCGTTTGCATGACGGACTTCGTGGAGTTGTTCAAAAGCTCGCATGAGGCGCTAAAGTGGAAAAGCACGCTCACCGATGCTGCTGGCATATTGCGCCACCCTGCGGCATCGGCCATCTACACATCCGCGCTCTGACAATGGCAGCAGTAGCTTTCGAAAAGCTGACAGAGGGCATAAGCAGACGCATTGCATCTCTTCGAGGCCATCTGTTGTCATCAAGTCATTTCTTACCTGCATCGGGTGTTTGGACCACGCCGTCTTGATGTGGTGCCTCCGGCGAAGGAGCGTCATTCGGTCGTCCTTCGCGAATGACCACGCTGGAGGATCCGCGAAACAGCATCAAAACCGACTCGTGCGGCGGCTTTTCGGCACCGCTCGGGTTTCGCCGTGCCTGTGCCTCCGCCGCAAGTCCTTTTACTGTTTGCTCCACAAGCGCGACAAAGCGGGGTGGACCAGAGGCGAAGACGAGGCCATCTCCCGGTACGGGTCTCACGATGTAACGCTCGTCGGAGATGTCGAGCGCATCGAGTGCCGCCTTGAACGCATCAAAGCTGATTGGACTCAAGACCAAAAGGCGGCTTTGCGCCTCATGCGCATCGGATACGTAGAGCACCAGCCCATCGTAGTACCATTGAAGATTGTAGAGATTAATCAGCCGTTCGAGGAACTCTCGCGGTGGTAGATCCGGCATTCGCCCCCGAATCCGACCCTTCACCCCGGTGCTGATATTGACTCTGATATTTAGGTTGTTGCCGAATTCCTGCAGTGCGGCCGCGAGGTCCTGATCCAGAACTGTGTAACTATAAGGCGTCGATGGCAGCGCCAGGGGAGCGCCGAGCGCCTCGACGACGCCAAAGCAAATGAAAACACCAGCATAGAGAACTTTCTTCAAGATGTGCAGCCTTGTGGATGGGATGAGCATTCCTGCTATTTTTACACTTGAGAACAAGCACCGGAATTTGTCCCAAAATTTGGAAGCCGATGCTTCGTCCCAAATTGGAAGCTAACCGTGATCATTAGATGACAGATGCTCGTCAGTTTTTGGTCAGCTTGCTTCTCTAAGGTGCGGCCCATTCGTGTGAACGAACGGCTCATCTCACCACGTGACAGAAATGATTTCCTCCATGTTGTTTGGCGTTACGTCGATCCCTGCCAACTCCGTAGAGTGTGCCTCTAACGGCTGTTCGCCGGCGCACACTCAGTTTGGCGAGAGTCTTGCGCAGGTGGCCTCGAACCAAGGTGTCGTCTCTTCTGTGACCGAGCACGCGCCAGCTCCATCGCTGCCGGAAGTGCAGCGCGCAGTAGCGCCGGCGAGCCCGCTAGGCGATCGCGTCCTTCAGAGCATTTCTGCTATCCACCAGGGCAAACCATTTCCGTCGGGTGCAGTTTCGCCGACGCTCGTCGGCGAGCCTAATCCTACCAAGAGTCTGCAGCTTGGGCCGGCCGCACAACCGGTCTTGCGTGTGCAGCAAGTGGAGGTGCATCCAGTGGGAAAACCGGAGGGTGCGGATCATTTCGACTCGGCGCTGGCGAATCTGCGGGATGTTTACAGCGGCGTCATCCAGGTTTCGCTCATCTCCAAGGGGACAGGTGCTGTCAGTTCGTCTCTGAATAAGCTTCTATCGGCGGGCTGAGCGGGCCGTTGGCTGTCTTGACGAAAGACAAGATCGGTAATGGCCGGCCCGCAAGAAAGCGGCTTGATGCTCTCGTCCTGTTGCTGCTTTTGCTGACCCTCGCCGGTTGCAAAGCTGATCTGTATACCAAAGTTCAGGAGCGTGAAGCCAACGAGATGCTTGGGCTGCTCCTGAGCAAGGGCGTCGATGCCATCCGTGTGGTCGGTAAGGATGGGACCAGCACGATTCAGGTGGAAGAAAGGCAGCTCGCCTACTCAATCGAGCTGCTGAATGACCATGGCTTGCCGCGCCAATCCTTCAAGAGTCTTGGTGAGGTGTTCAAGGGGGCGGGCCTCGTTGCCTCTCCGGTTGAGGAGCGAGCCCGCTACGTCTATGCTCTCAGTGAAGAATTGTCGCGCACGATCAACGATATCGATGGGGTTCTCTCCGCCCGTGTTCATGTCGTTCTGCCGAAGAATGATCTTTTGCGACAGGATGCAACCCCGTCCTCGGCGTCGGTTTTCATTCGACACGCCTCGAACGCGAAGCTCTCAGCCTTGCTGCCGCAGATCAAGATGCTCGTCGCCAACAGCATCGAAGGTCTATCGTACGACAAGGTGGCGGTCGTGTTCGTGCCGGTTGAGCGAGCTCAGCATGAGGTCTCCGTTGTGCCGGCGGCAGCTTCCGCCGCACCAACCAAATTCATCGCAACTCACATTGCGATCGGTGCAGGAGGTGCGCTCGCCGCGTTGGGCATTCTATCTTACGTGCTGCTGAGCACACGTGGGCGACAGCTTCGTCAATCCTGGCGCAAAGTGACAAATCTCGGCAGAGGTGCCAGCAAGCGAGCGGTCCAGTCCGCCGGCAAAAAACCGTCCTCCGATTCGAAATAGGCGGCAAGCAGGTCCGTATCGATGGCATCCACTGACCCAAATCATTCACTCAACCCGCATCCCGATCGCCTGCGCGAGCTTGCCGCTTTGATTCATCCCGGCCGGTTTGCCGGCCATCTTGATGAGCTCCTGTCGGCCGCCACAGTGCTGCAGCTGCAGAAGACTCCGAGACTGCAGCAAAGACTGGTCGAATTGCTAATGGGCAGTGAGCTGGTCTCGAACGGAACCGACTGGGGTAGGGACGTTCTGCTCGGGCATGATCCGCGTCGGGCGGCCCTGCTCGCCGGCAGTATCTGGCATGCCCGTTCGGTGCTCAAGCTTGTGTCAAAGCACGATGTAGCGATTCTGATCGAAAATATTGGTGCGGAAGCTCATGCTTTCGCAATCCGACACTCATCCATCGCCGTCGCAACCACATCGATTGACGATCCGCAGAAGCTCGCGAGCCAGATTGAACATGACGGATGTGCCTGCCTTGGTGCTTGGCTCAAGGACGCATCAGAGCTTGACCGTGTGCGCGTTCTTTTCCGCTTACCTGTGGGGACCACCGCCGAATCCCCAACAGCCGAACACCACAATTCAGCGGGTCAGTTACTGTCTTTGGTGGTGGCCCACTTGGCCACGGAGGAGCCAGCGGCATGACGGCCAACGAAACAGACTTGCCAGATAGCCCGCGGATACGGCCGCTTGGTCCGCTGATACCATGCGCGGAACTTGGTATCTGGTACGATGCGGTGCAGACGCTCGCGCTAGCCGAGCGATATCTGCGGAGGGTTCGCAGTTGGGCAAGGAGAGCCTATCAGCAGGAGCGGGAGCGCGGCCATTGCGAAGGTCTTAGGTCAGGCTCGGACGAAATGGCACAGCTGGTCGCCCGAGCTGCTTCCGATGTGGCCCGGCGAAAAGCCGTTCTGCAACAGGAGTTGCCACAGCTCGTGATTGAGATATTGACCGGTTTGTTGGGCTCCTTTGATCCGGGTGAGATGTTGGTAAGGACCGTTCGTCACGCCATCGAGCAAAGGTATGGCAGCGCAGAAGTATGCCTTCACGTGTCTCCTGTGAATGCTGATGCACTAAGGCGTGAATTCGTGGCGTTCGACGGAACGGATAGTCGGCCGAAAGTCAGAATTGATCCGGACCCGGCCGTGGGGCCTGACCAGTGCGTCCTGTGGAGTGAGTTCGGCAGTGTCGATTTAGGACTTGCCGCGCAGCTCCGCACATTGCGTCTCAGCCTTAATCCATCTTCTCAGGAAAGCGATCCGTGACGACGCAACGATCAGGCCATGATCAATCGGCCGGAGAAGGAGATGTGCATGCGGCGATAGCATCTCTAAGATTCGCAGCAAAGGATGTCGATACGCGTGCCGTGCGGGGACGGATCACGCGTGCGATCGGCACCTTGCTCCATGCCGTGTTGCCGGGGGCCCGTGTTGGAGAACTTTGCCTGTTGCAGGATCACGCTTCCGGATGGTCACTTCAAGCGGAAGTCATCGGTTTGCTGCCGGACGGGGTATTGCTGACGCCCATTGGCGATCTGGTAGGCTTGTCCCACCGCGCGGAAGTGCTCCCGACCGGGCGCATGCAGGAGGTGTCAGTCGGGCCCGACCTGCTCGGCCGCGTAATCGATAGCTTCGGCCGTCCACTCGATGGCAAGGGGCCGATAAAGACGATCCACACGCGTCCGCTCCGCGGCAAGGCGCCCAACCCGATGAGGCGGCGTGGCATCGAGCAGACGTTTCCGCTCGGCGTTCGCGTGCTGGATGGACTTCTGACGTGTGGCGAAGGGCAGCGGATCGGAATCTATGGAGATGCCGGTTGCGGTAAGTCGACGCTGATGTCGCAAATCGTAAAAGGCGCGGCCGCAGATATCACCGTGGTTGCGCTCATAGGAGAGCGTGGACGCGAGGTACGCGAATTCATCGAACGTCATATTGGAGATGCCCTCGCTCGCACGATCGTTGTCGTTGAGACATCCGATCGATCGGCAATGGAGCGGGCGCAATGCGCTCATATGGCGACCGCACTCGCCGAGTATTTTCGTGATCAAGGGCTGCAGGTCGTTCTGATGATGGATTCGCTGACGCGCTTTAGCCGTGCGATGCGCGAAATCGGCCTTGCCGCAGGAGAACCTCCTACCCGGCGCGGCTTTCCTCCTTCCGTCTTTGCGCTGCTGCCTGGTCTGTTGGAGCGTGCCGGTATGGGCGAGCGGGGCTCGATCACGGCATTCTATACCGTGCTGGTCGAAGGTGACGGCACGGGCGATCCGATCGCCGAAGAGTCGCGCGGCATTCTCGATGGTCATATCATGCTTTCGCGCGCGCTGGCCTCGCGAGAGCATTTTCCCGCCATCGATGTGCTGTCGAGCCGAAGTCGTGTCATGGATGCGGTCGTCTCTGGTCCACATCGCAAGGCGGCATCCGTCTTCCGCGATCTGCTCTCGCGCTACAATGAGGCTGAGTTCCTGATCAAGGTCGGTGAATACAAGTCGGGCAGCGATCCACTGACCGATCGGGCAATCGATTCGATCGAGGAACTGCGCGCATTCTTGCGCCAAGGACAGGACGAGCCGTCTAGCTTTGAGGAGACCGTTTCATGGATGTCGCGTCTGACGGCCTAAATCTCGTGCAAGCGTCGAAATTGCGGCTGGTGAAAGACATGAGAGAGCGAAGCGCGCTTCGTGAATTATCCAACATGGAAGCCAGGCGCCGAATTGCGGTCGAAGCGCTGCAGCGAGCGTCTGAGAATCTTGAAGGCGCGGAGAATCGTCGCGCCAAGGTCGAAGCTGAGCTTTATCAGGAGCTGGCGTCGCTCAAGACGATGTCCGTGACCGAGCTCGATCGTCGCTGTCAACTCGTCCTTGGGCGACTGGCAGCACAGATCGAATCGGCACGCCAGGCGCGTGAGCAGGCGCGCGTCGCGCATGACCAGGCTCAGCGGTCAGTGAATGAGGCGCGGACCATATGGGCCAAGCGTTCGGCGGCGAGCCAGAAATGGGAGGAGATTGAGGGCGATGTCCAGCGCACCACCGCTGTCCGTTCGGAGTGTGCAGCCGAAATCGATGCCGACGACGAGGTTTTGCTCCGATATCAGGGTGGTTCGCGCAGCCAAGCGGTCGGTGGCTCGAACTGATGGCTTGTTCTCTTATGACGTCGCGAGCTGCCGTGGAACCTGTCGGTAAATGCCGTGGGTGAACCCGCATTATTTCAGCCAGCGGTAAAGTTGTCGCATGGCGTGGTCTCGTGGCTCAACGAGGTCGCCGCACCACGCACGGTTCTGCAGAGCCGCCTTCGCGATAAGCCGCTATCGATCCGTATAAGCCGGCTTGTTTGGCAGGCCGAGCCATATGCCATGTCGATGCTCGACTGCGTATTTTGCGCCGGAGGCGAGACCGCTGTCTTGTCCTTGCCCCGCCTTCTCGTCGAGGCGCTGATTTCAATGGTCCAGTATGGCCTTACTTTACCTTCCGACCCAACCCGCTCGCTGCTTCTAGAACTTGCTCTGGAACCTTGGCTCGCTCGATTAGAGATCATGCTCGCGCGGAATTTGCAGCTGATCCGCATCGAAGACGCGACGGCCAAAGACCCCTATTTGGAGTTCGACGTTACTTTCGGACCGCTGGCAGCCAAGGCCCGCCTGTTCTTGTTCGCGCCACTTGACGGTCTGGTTCCGTCTGCGTTTCGTGTGTTAGGCGAGTTGATCGGCCAATTACCGCGAGACTTAGGCAAGATTTCTTCGGAATTGCCGGTCGTGATTGCGAGAGAGATCGGCTCGCTGCGGGCGCCCGTCAGGCTTCTTCGTCAAGCACAGGCCGGCGACGCACTGCTGCCCGACGTCATTCCATTTGCCCATGGCCAGCTCATCCTCGCTGCGGACAAGTTGTGGGCGCCGGCGCAGGTCGCGGCCGACAGACTTATCCTTCGCGGACCATTCCGCCTGCAGTCCCATCCTCTAAGGTATGCAAATATGACGATACGACCCCAAGCGGAGCAAGCAATCCCGCCCTCGGAAGCCGACATCGACAGTGTTGAGATCACGCTTGTGTTCGAATGCGGCCGCTGGCCCATCCCGCTGGGTACGTTGAGAAGCATCAGCGAGGGGCACGTGTTCGAGCTTGGCCGGCAGCTGGACGGTCCGGTCGACATTGTCGCCAACGGTCAATTGATCGGCCGCGGCGACATCGTACGTGTCGGTGAAGCGTTGGGCATCCGGTTACGTAGCAGGTTGGCGGTCAATGGTTGACATTCAACCGAGCATCCTTGCGCTTGTTGCGACGACCGTCGGCCTTGGCCTGTTGACGTTCGCAGTCGTCACAACGACGGCGTTCATCAAGGTTTCCGTTGTTCTCTTCCTGATCCGCAACGCGCTCGGCACTCAGTCCATACCACCGAACATCGTTCTGTATGGCGCTGCATTGATCCTCACCGTGTTCATAGACGCCCCGGTATTCGAGCAAACATACAACCGCGTGACCGATATGCAACTTCGTTACCAAACCGCCGACGACTGGTTGACCGCCGCCAAGGAGGGCAGCGAGCCGCTGCGCGCCCATCTCAAGAAGTTCACCACTGAGGAGCAGCGCACGTTCTTCCTGTCGTCGACGGAACATATCTGGTCGGCGGAGATGCGCGGCAACGCAACAGCCGATGATTTTGCGATCCTCGTGCCGTCCTTTTTGATCTCGGAGCTTAAGCGCGCGTTTGAAATCGGTTTCCTTCTCTATCTTCCGTTCATCACAATTGACCTGATTGTGACGACAATTCTGATGGCCATGGGCATGTCAATGGTGTCACCAACAATGATATCCGTTCCTTTCAAGCTTTTTCTGTTCGTCACAATCGACGGCTGGTCACGGCTCATGCACGGATTGGTCTTAAGCTACGCATCTGCGGGGAGTTGAGATGCACGAGGCCAGCATCCTCACCCACCTGAGCCGATCACTGGTCCTGTTCATGATCTGGGTTCTACCGCCGCTCCTGGCAGCCCTCGTGGCGGGATTGGGTATCGGCATCGTGCAGGCAGCAACCCAGCTCCAGGATCAAACCTTGCCGCTTACCGTGAAGCTCCTCGTCGTCGTCGCCGTGCTCGTTCTGTTTGCTCCGGTGCTGAGCGCGCCGCTGATCGAGCAAGCCCAGCAGATCTTCACTGAGTTCCCCGCGCTCACAGCGAGGTATTAGAGCGCGGAACGCACGGCTGTCTGAGTTTTAGCTATAGCGCGCGTTTGTCGGCCTTGATCGTGAACCACAAAAGGGCGAGTTCGTCAGCTTATCGAAAGCTCGCCTCACTAGCATGCGACGGATAGGTATCCGAACTGTCCTGTTCGGCTCCGTGAGCCTGCCTTATTCGGAGGAAGAATGACCCTATTTGGAAGTTCTATCCATTCGATTTGGGTTTTGCTTACGACGTGACGGAATTACCTGCTGAGACCTGGTCCTCGATGCATTGCCTGGCGAGTTGTCGACGCAGTGAACGGGCGAACTGCTTTGATTGCAAGCGGCCCCACGATTCTGGCGTTCTGGTGAATGAGCCTGCGAATGAAGGTGCCGCTCGAGCCGATCTCCATAGACTGCGAAATTGATGGAAGCTTTGAGGCCCTCAGATCTCCAAACCGCGCTGCGGCCGGTGAGAGCGGAAGAAGCGTGGCTTGTAGGCGCGCAGCGGCTTTCGCCGGTGCTCTCATCGAATGGTCATACCTCTGCGCCGGATGGCTGTAGTCATATGGATGGTTGAAGCCGAAGTCATCTGCCTTGTGGGAGACCTGTCGCTCTGCAACCGCTCGGACACGAGATCTGCAGAGTTCTTGACGTCTCACATCATGGCGACGTGAGTGCGACGGTTGCATTGGCTGAAGGAACGCCGAGCTGAGCTCAAATGGATGCCTTGTCACCTACCGAGACGAAAACTCTGATTCAGACTGCTGTCGAGTTCGTCGTTGCGGCCGGACTTGGTGGGGCCCGGGCCCTCGGCATTATGCTGGTTCTTCCGGTATTCACGCGACCGCACATTAGCGGGATTATCCGCGCAAGCGCGACGGTTGTGATTGGATTGCCTTGCTTGATGCAGATCAGGAACGGCTTGCAGACACTAGATCCGGGTACCCGTATGGTTGCGGTCTCGCTCCTCGGCTTGAAGGAGATATTTATCGGCCTGCTGTTCGGTTTTCTGCTTAGTATACCACTCTGGAGCATCCAGGCCGTTGGTGACATCATTGATACCCAGCGCGGCATCTCCAACCAGGTGGACGATCCTGCCACACGCAGTCAAGCCGCCCCGATGGGGCTCTTTCTCGGGACTGCCGCGGTTACGATCTTCGTTGTATCAGGAGGTCTGCAGACCATGGTCAGATGCCTCTATGGAAGTTATCTGATCTGGCCCGTATATCGGCTGCTACCGCCCCTGACCCACCACGGGGCAATGGAGTTTATCGGGCTTCTCGACCATATCATGCATACGACCCTCGTGGTCGCCGGGCCCGTGCTGGCTCTGCTGCTTCTGATCGACGTATCCCTCATGCTGCTCGGGCGCTTTGCGCCGCAAGTCAAGCTGAACGATCTCTCTTCGACCATCAAGAATGCCGCCTTTGGCATCATTATGGCCAGCTACGCCGTCTTCCTGATCGAATATATGGGAGCAGAGATCATTCGGTTCAACGGCGTGCTGGAGTGGCTCGAGAAGTTCTTGAAATGAACGACACGAGCGAAGAGAAAAACCTTCCACCAAGTCACAAGAAGCTGAGGGACGCGCGGAAGAAAGGGCAGAGCCCGCGGAGCGCCGACTTTGTTACCGCGGCAAGCCTTTGCGCTGGTTTCGGCTGCCTGTGCTTCAGGGCGGGCCCGATCGAAGACGGATGGCGCGAAGCCGTGCGGTTCACCGACAAGCTGCAGGAACAGCCCTTCAACAGTGCGGCCCGGCAGGCGTTGGTCGGATTGATGGACCTTTCTATAACAGCCGCGGCTCCCATCCTAGGTGCGGCGGTTGCTGCGGCGATTGTGGCCGGTGTCTTGGCCGGCGGCGGGCTGACGATTTCGGTTGAGCCGCTTAAACCCAGCTTTGAGAAATTGGACCCCGTCAAAGGGCTGAAGCGGATTGTCTCCCAGCGGTCGGTTGTCGAGCTTGGAAAGTCTATCGTCAAAGTTTTGGTTCTTGGCGCTACGTTCGTTTTCACTGTGCTCGCAAGTTGGAGGGCACTGGTATACTTGCCCGTGTGCGATTTGAGCTGCTTTGGTTTTGTCTTTAAAGAGCTCAAAGTGCTGATCGCGATTGCTGCCGGCGCTCTTCTGATTGGCGGCTTGGCCGATCTGCTCATTCAGCGTTGGTTGTTCTTGCGCGACATGCGCATGACGCAGAGCGAAGCCAAGCGCGAGTCCAAGGAACAGGATGGTAATCCGCAGATCAAGGGTGAACACCGCAGGCTCCGCCGGGAGTCGGCGAACGAGTCTCCGCTCGGCATTCATCGGGCGACAGTGATACTGACGGGGCGAGCGACATTGATTGGACTGCGCTACGTTCGGGGCGAGACCGGCGTCCCGGTACTGGTGTGCCGCGGCGAGGGCGAAACGGCTTCACAGTTACTGGCGGAGGCGCGCGCCCAACGTCTGAGCATTGTCGAGGATCATGTGTTGGCGCGTCAGCTGATCCGGAAGGGTGCGATGGGCAAGGCCGTTCCGATGGAGTGTTTCGAGAGGGTTGCAAAGGCAGTCTTTGCCGCCGGCCTAGTTTAGCGTCGCGCAAAACAGCGATGCGCTCAAATCTCTGGTCAACGACCCAACTGTCCCAGAACCTGATCGGCAAGCTGCACGATCCCAAGAAAAGGACCGGGCAAAGATTGGATTCCAGGAGGCTCGTCGGCCGATTCCAAGACTGATATGGACAAGAATGGCCAACCGATGTTCATGCTGCTCGGGTCTTACGAGCCGCTTATTGGATTTCTGGCGCAACCCTGCTATGCGTTTCATTCTCCAAATTGCTCCTGTTGCCCGCCGACGTGGCCCCAAGTGCGGTGAAGGGAAGCACTGCACGATCACCACTGGTCGGCATGACAGCGCCATTGCCTAACAAGTCGCCAGGTTCATTGACCATAACCGCAAGGTTATTCCGGACTGAGCAGCCAAGGGTTGGATTGAACGAATTGTCGTTCACTGTAGGAGCGACGATGGAGAGCGAGGGGCAGACCGGAGGATGGGCTTCGAAAGTGATCGCTTCAATCCTCCCCCCGGAACGAGCCGGCAAATCCACACGAGAAGCGGACAGGTGGATGTTGTAGGTGGCAACGCCCATGGCGCGAGCCTCGTGGGCCACCTGTGCAATGAGTCTGGGTGGGCCGATGACACGCACATGGAGGGCATCTCGCCGGCCGCGACTGGTCGCTGCAATAAAGCTTCGCAGCCGATGCCGTTCGGGGCCACGAAGGCTCTGCAGGAACAGCACGCTACTCTTCTGCTCGACCCGGATCTCTTGGTCAGCCGGCGCGGGCTGGATCGAGGCAGTATTTGCGCAGCCCCCCAATGTTGCTCCAATAACGATCGGGTAGCACAGATGTCGCAAAGTCATTTGGCGATCCTCATTCGATAATAAAGCCGGCGCTGCCGGTCAATCCTGGTGTGCTGGCGCGAGGCGCATCGCGATCTCGCGGCGGCCGGGCCACCGTGTTTGTCAAAATCCGCCCCGCATCTGAGGGCGGTGCGATGCGGTCGCTTGGCGCACTCATCTTGTTCGGGTTCGATGCGGGCCGTACGATGTAGGGCGTGACAATAATGACCAGCTCGGTTTCACGTTTTTGAAACGATGAGGAGCGAAAAAGCGCGCCCAGGATCGGCACATCGCCGAGCCAGGGAAACTCGCCGATATCAGTGTTGAAGTTGCGCCTGATGAGGCCGCCGATTGCAAAGCTCTGACCGCTGGCGAGCTCGACCACGGTGCTGGCCCGCCGAGTCGAGAGGGCAGGGACCGCCATGCCATTGATTTTGACCTCGCCTTCGCTCGACAATTCGCTGACTTCGGGCTTCACACGGACAATGATCTGATTATTGTTGAGAACCGTCGGAACGAACTCGAGGCTCACGCCGAACTGGCGAAATTGGACGGACACCTGCCGGTTGTCCTGCATCACCGGAATGGGGAATTCGCCGCCGGCGAGGAAGCTTGCGGCTTCGCCGGACATGGCCGTTAGATTCGGCTCAGCCAGGATTGAGGCGAGGTGCTCGCTCGCGAGAGCGTCGAGAACAGCGCTCAGGTTGGTATTGCCGGCGCTAAACCCAATCCCGATCGTGCCGCCGCCGCCGGCCGCGCCGGACCCGCCCCCTTTGCCGGTCACAAGGAAAGCGCCGTTTGGGCTCGAGGCCGTGAAGTTGATGTTGAGATCCTTGACGGCGCTGCGGGAGACTTCTGCCACCCGTACGCTGAGATTCACTTGCAATGAGCCGGCGACCTGGATCTTGTTGACAACCAGCGCGCCCGCACCAAGAAACTGCTCGGTGACCTTCCTGGCGGTCTCGACGACATCGGCACTAGGCGCCGTACCGCTAAGGATCGCGCCGCGCGGGGTATAGCTGACCTGAATTGGATAGTCGCCGACCTCGGCCTTAAGCGCGGCCCGCAGATCCTCGATCGGTTGGGTAACGACAACACGCAGCTCGGCGAGAGCCTCTCCGTTGTCGTTCAGGGCAAACAGGCTCGTCCGTCCGGCCTTTTTGCCAAACACGAAAATCGTGGTGTTCGATGGCGCCTGATAATCCGCAATCGCCGGGTCGGCTATAAAAATGCTCGCAGCCGGTCCGGTCAGATGAACTGTTTTACCCTGTGAGGAGGTTAGGTTGAGCGTGCCGGTGGTGCTGCCTGGCGCCGCGCGTGGCGGTTCTCCCTTGCCATCCCGCTTTGTCTGAGCTGTGACTGCAAGCGGAAATAGCAGAGCGACTGCGCACAGCACGTAGCAGAGGCGGGGAAAAGCGGCACACTGCAACCCGCTGGCGACCATCGACGGCTCATCAGCGCCGGCGGCATTGTTAATGACGTTCAAGGGAGTGTAGCTTTCAAGTTGGATCGGCTTAGGCAGCCGATGCTGCGCCAATGAGTTCAAGAGTGTAACCGACACCGCGCGCGGTCTTGATCCTTAGCGTTGCACCGGCCTGGCTCAAATGCGTGCGTAAGCGATAAATCCCGACTTCCAGCGCATTGGTCGAGACCTCGTCGTCAAATGCATACAAGCTATCTTCGAGCGATGCGCGCGGCACGGTACGGCCGGCGCGGTTGAGCAGATGTTCAAGAATGCACACTTCGCGGCGCGCAATTCTCAGTATTCGACCACCGACCGAGACCTGTCGCGCGATCGGATCGAAATGCAGATTCCCGAATGTCACTACCGGCGCCATCATCTGCGTTGACCGTCGCAAAATGGCCCGCATGCGAGCAATGAGTTCGTCGATAGACACGGGCTTGGGCAGAAAATCATCCGCGCCCGCATTGAAAATTGCAATCCGCCGTCCGAGATCATTGAGACTGCTCATCATCACCGCCGGCATTGACCGTCCCTCGCGCCGCAGCTGCTTCAGCCAGTCCAATCCGTCTCCATCGGGCAAATCCGTTTCGACCAGGACCATGTGGTAGTTCGCGCAATCGAGCGCGGCCGCCGCCTCATCCAGCGTGCGTGTCACGTCGACGGCGAAGCCGCAATTTAAGAGCGCTTCCTTCACGGCGCGGGCAAAGTCCGCATGATGATCAACCAGGAGAATTCGCATTTCATCGCCTCTCGTCCATCCACGTCAAGACCTGAGCGCGTCACGATTGACCATGGGCTCGATGGAACTGAGAGGCGGCTGGATTGGTGTGAATTTGAACAGCCCGAAACGAGAGGGCGGAACATGTTGACAGTCGATCCGTCTCTGCCGGTCCATTGTCGTCAGATGGACCACGGACCCCTCGGGGCTGCTTACGACCTCGGCGCCGCTCAACATGCCGCTCATGCGAGCAAGAGAGCTGATTCTGTTTGAACCGCGGCAGCTCGCTGACGCGTTCGCAGGCCGATCACAGCCGTTCTTGCGTGCACTGAGCCAACGCCTGCAGTGCGAATAGCGCCAGGCCGCGCAATCTTAACCAAAGCGCGGGAGACGATCGGATTTGTGACTGAACAGATGAGCGAAACCGACATTTGGAAACTTCCCCAATTCGTCTTGGTCTGCGGTCAGTCTTGCTGGGCTGTTGAGCCTGTCGTGTCGTGAAGTCACGACAATGCAAGTCTTTCCGCATTCGAAGACACATCACGCGACGCACCTGGCCAATGGCTTCACAGGCTGAGATGCTCGACGAAACGATCAATGCCCCTCCCGGTTTGAAGAACACCCTCTCGCAGCCGACTCTTTGCACGCAAGACGTCGACCGCCCTGAAGTTCCGTCGCGCCCGAGGTCCCCTCGTCCGCCGCAGCCCAGCGGAAGCTGCGAACGATCCAATCGAGCTCCTCGTGGTTGTCATCGCGCATAGATCCAGGTGACTACACCAGCACCATTTCGTCTTTCGGGGTGCACGGCGCCAGAATGTTCGGGTCTCGCCCAGTAAGGGCCAGATGGCGACCGCCAGCGTTCCGGAGAGGAGCAGTCCAGCAGCGTGAGGGACGGAGCGGCTTAGCATTGTGCTTTTGAGACGTTCGCAATTCTTGCTACCTGTCAGGAAGGGTACACGCGAGCTGGTTCTGTGTCGCGGGGCTGTCGGAAATCCTACAATCTGACGCTAGGTGAGATTCAAGTGCTTTGACCGCTGGTCGTAGCAGTGCTCTCGACCTCGCAAGCATTCTGAAACGATGGCGACCTCTGAAGCCAGACTATCGACCTGCGGAACGCTCGGCCCTCTCGCCAGGGTCATGAGCGTTTCGTCGGTCCAATAAGGCGTAGCTTGAGCCAAAGCCGATGACAGTGTGTGAAGGCAGTCGTCTTTGCTAGGCCTTAAGGCGTGACCTCACGGTCGTCAGAGATCTCATGCGTGTCAATCTAGCAAGGAGACGG
Source organism: Bradyrhizobium sp. NBAIM03 (assembly GCF_020194055.1). Classification (NCBI taxonomy): domain Bacteria; kingdom Pseudomonadati; phylum Pseudomonadota; class Alphaproteobacteria; order Hyphomicrobiales; family Nitrobacteraceae; genus Bradyrhizobium; species Bradyrhizobium sp. NBAIM03. The sequence continues at coordinate 26,747 of NZ_JADYVS010000027.1, forward strand.
TGGCGAGATGCCTCTATGTGACGCACAGGGACAGCTAACTTCTGGGATGCAGACGCCGGAGCGCGCAAGCCGATTTGACCGGAAAGGGACTGAAGAAGGAATCGATTGCCAAGGGACATTCTTGAATGCTGCCTCCATACATCACGAGAGATTATGGGGCTTTAGGCGCGATCGACAAAATCGATTGTTTTGATGGAACGCATCCAGGTAGCGAATAGCTTTGGAATGAGTCGAATAGATTCCGTCAACGACGCGAACGGTCAGCTGGACGGAAGCCGCGCGAAGCGACGGATCATAATAGGGTGCTACCTTGTGCCTTCCGACATTGGTGTTCGATCAGGCCGAGATCGGGTCCCCTGATTGAGCTTTTTCGGACCGCCGCGTCAGGTTCGCTCCACCACCTCATTGCGGACGCGTCATCTAGGGAGACGGTGCACAGCAAGGCGGACGAACTGGCGCTTGCGGCTGGTCGAATTTCTTTCCTGGATCGTCTCCTTATGCAGATGTGAGAACAGCATTCTCTCGCCCGTTAGGACTGCGACGGACAAGCGCAACCGGCTGCCGTTTTGTGGTTTCCAAGCGGAGGAGACGCTGCATCAAATCGTTCAAGTCGGCGCGCGAAGCTAAGTCACTCCAGCAAACCTGACCTACGAGGTTGTGATGTCGGAATAGCCATCACGGCGACTTGCGCCTCGTTGCGACAGGCTGCTTTTGTACCGGCGCGAGCGCGCGTGTGTCTGGAAGCAGACAAACGGCTTGCGAGCACGACGTCCTTAAAAGCGCAATCTGCGGTACTTATCGAGGGAGAAGAGCATATGAAGTTTACTGGCCGAGCACTACCGATCCTATTGTCCTTGCTTTCGGCCGCGAGCGTGAGCGCGCCGGCGAGAGCCGATGAGCCCTCGCCGAAATACACTGAGGTGCTCAGTGCCCTCCAGGCGGGGAAGAATGTAAAGCTCATACTGGACATGAGCCGCTGTACCACAGCGGAGGGTGTCAAGCCTGCGTCCGCGACGCAAGCCGGTCTGGTCATCACTGCCTTCAGGGTGACCGTCCATAACGGCATCAGCTTCGCCAATGCTCATCAAACGGTCGACAGCTCCGGGCATGCCGTGACCGAGTACATCCGCCATAGCCTTAGCCGCGAAGGCAAGCTGACGGTGCGAGCCTCGAAACTTGTCGTCGGGACCACCGAACTCGTGAACCAGGGAGAATTCATCTGCGAACTGCCGGATGGCGCAAAGTTCATCTGGTAACGAAGAGCACAGAGCAGGGGGCGCTTCGAAGACTTAATCCTTTCGTGCGGACACCTTCGCACGGATACCAATCCTTTCGATCGTCAGGAAAGATCAGAGTGTTTCTGACGGTCGTTTCGTCGGACGAGGATCAAGTTGTACGAACTTGCTGCTCAGGTAACTCATGAGGGCCGCCGATCTCCATTCCATCTCAGGGATTGGAAGGTCGGCGGTTCAGGTAGTCGTCTTATGGGCGGACCCAAGGCTCTCAGTTGAACGCTTCAGATGAGTTCGAAGGACGTCCTCACGGCTGCGGTTATCGTAAGAACATTATTCCCAAGTCGCTCCAGCCGCGGGCCCGCAATGATGACGACCTTAGGCCCGGGTGCGCTCTTATCTTTCATCCGCCTCTTTTTGGGATCCTTTCACCTGAAATCTCAGTACTGCCGAATGCAGCCACAAGGTGAATGAACGATCCCGCTTAAGATCATCTGGGCTGGCTGCTATGGGTTTGCTCACCGCTCGTAAACTGCGTTCGGGCGCAGATCTAAGCTCTCTGAGCAAACGATCCGTGGTTTCGAAAGCTTGAGCATCCGCCCGAGGTGCCGACGAGCACCTCGTTCAGCCAAATTGCGGCCAACGGAAGAGAAGAGCGCGGCCGTCGGTTGGGCTGATTTCGTTGTATCGATCCATGCTGCGGTCGGCGGGCATGACTACCTCGTTCTATCGCTACTCATGTTAGCTTCGCAAAACCTGACCTGGCCAGACGGAAAGCTAAAGTGAATAATGATCGGCACGGGCCCTTCCAACCCGAGGATAAGTGGGCGAACTTTAGAGACCATACAGGTTTGGGCTGAAACTCTCATTCCAAGCGCGGAACGCGGCCGGTCGCCCGCGCTGGCCAGTTGGACCGGAGTATTATTGGTAGCGCGAAACGCTGCGTTCGATGTTTCCGAGCGCCGGAAAAGGCAAATCACCCTTTCCGTAGCCCGTACCTCAGCCTTTTGTTCCTGACTTTCTATATGGATTAGATGCGCTAGCGGTCCGATAGTCGTCCAAGTTTCCGCCCAGAAATAGTACCTCACGCTCCTCAGTCGGGGTATCACTCATCCATGCCAGAGCGGGTTCATCATTCTCAGTCCGTCCTCGAGAATACTGACGATCTCTTCCGCCGTCCAAGTTGTGACCCTCGGCACCGTGTAGGTGTGCAACTCATTCGCGTTTTCCGCGATGACTTTGGCGCCATACTCGTTGTCATCGTCCGGCGAAAGGAGCAGTTGTGAGGCCTCCTCTGACAGCGACACAAAAGGCGAACAACTGGTATCGCCCCTCACGTGCTCTGCCGCTGCGCGACCCAGATCAAGTCGTTGGCCTCCCCAGATATTCCAAGGGGCGGCGTCGTAACGCAAAGCCGCCATGGAACGCAAATGGGCCATCGCGCTTAGACGGTCCAACGCATGTGGTTTGCAATGACTGGCGTGGTTTTGAAAGCGCTGCAGCTCCAGGTATGATGATACCATCACGTCGTCGTAAACGCGGCCAATATCGACGCGGTCGACTGACGATCCACTCACTCGTGACCATTTTGCTGATCTTTGCGCAGCGAGTTCGATTTCTCTTCTGAGTTCCGCAATGTTCGCGCACGTCAGCGTTGCGGCAAGTTGAGCGCGCGTTCTGACAAAGGATGGAGCCGTGCACCGTTCATTCTCCAGTATAGCTTGCGCTCTCTTGTTACCATCCGTTACCGTCCGGTTCGATCCAGCCACGGGTGAAGCCGATGCTGCGAGGATTGGCTGAGACTCTTTAAGCCGCTGCTCAAAGTCTGCTTGCGCTGTCTCTTCCTGTCGCGGCTCGAGGTGATGCATCCGAGCCTCGGATCGGTTGACGTCCTCAAATGGGTCCATGCCCTTCTCCCTTTGGTAGCCTTGTCAATATCATTCGTACGAAGTTGATCCGATAAGGATCAGAAACCGCGACCCGCGCAATGTCGATAAAACACACCGAGGCTGTTCTCGAGCGGATCGGTGTGTTGAGGGCGTGCGGGCCGGACTGACCGGGGATCCAAGTCATTCTTCTGTTCCAGAGTTTGGGCCATCAAGTCGGCCTCCTGTCCGGACAAAGTCTTGCCATGCTAGAAGGGTTAGCTGTCGAACACCTGACCAGCCTCATTGAAGAAAATTCGGGGCCCTTCCGACTATGCCAGCGAGCCTGTTGTTCATTGCAGAGCGGAGTTTGGAGATGGGGCCATCGTCGGTATCCGCTCCACGGCAGCGCCGTGTGAAGGTCCGGCAGAAGCAGCGCGGCGGAAGCGCGGCTATCGGTGGGCTTGAGCGGCGTGGAGAAGTATGCCTGGGCCAGCTTGCATCGGCTCCCAGTGGAGCTCCTTTAAATGCTCGTCAAGATGCTAGCTGTGGTCCGAACAGCTTAGTCTGGCCGCAGCCGTCGGGCTCGTGTCCGGGCTGGGATGGCTGAAGCTCATTGTCCTCTGTCGGGACCGCTGATGCGGGGCCTTGCGTCGGTACGCGGGGCGCTGGCCGTAAAACAAGAGCCGGGCGTGCGGCTCCGATCCAGGCATCCGCAACACACGGTTAGTGGCTTAACTCGCAACGTTAACAGGCTGTGCGGCCGCGAGACGTTGAACTGCCAACCAGACGTGGCTGGGGCCACAAACGATTCGGGTGTATAAAGAACGTGGCGGCAAGGACTGGCGCTCGGGCGCCTCAGTTCGGAAAAGAAAAATGGGGCGTTGACGCTTGCAGCCGATGCGCCACACAATGCACCACAACGTTAGTCGCGCCTTATAAACATCTCGCCGCGCAAGCCGTTGGTGTGACCTGCAGGCGCAGCTGAACAAAAAGACCTAGGGCAATCTCGCGGTCGGTCGTATCGGCCCCTCCTTCCTCCGAGCCCGGCGCGTTTCCGGTCAAAGTAGCGATAGATACCAGGCACCGACGCATGAAAATTTGACAAGCATCAGTCTTCCTGGGTTGATCCAAAGCCGGGATGGCCGAAGGAAGCGGCTCTTGGCGCTCGCGGGTTGCACTCCTGTTGCTAATGGCAGGACGGTGATGGCTTAGGTCAGAACGCCGGGGGTGCGGTCGGCCAAATCTGTCGTGTGTTCTCGAGCGCATCAATTCATGTTCCTCGCTTTGAGCCGGCGCCGAGCCTGATCAGAGACCATTTGGGCTAAGCGATGGACAGATAGACGTCGCAATAGAAGGGATGCCAACAGACGATAGTAGATTGAAATACTCAACTATTGCGTTTGCGTGGTTTCGACCTGTAAAGATCCTCTATCGATCCTTGCTCGCTCGCTCGCGAGTCCAAACGTTCCGATCGCGAATGGGCATCAGAACTCCTTCCTGAGAAGCAGCTGGCTTGTTGATGAATTCTGGAGCGCCGACCACCTCGGCATAAGTTATCTCTTTATCTCGCATGATCTTAGTGTTGTTCGTCATATCAGCGATCGCGTCATAGTTATGCGCCGGGGGAGAATCGTCGATAGTGGCCCCACTGAAGAGATATTTCGTAATCCACTGTCTGAATATACCAAGAGCCTTATCGCCGCCATGCCGCGTCTTGTGCGCGAGCAAGAGATAGGTCAGTTATCTACGATCCTCGAAGAAGGCATCGCGTGAATGCCTTCGAATTCGATCCTCTACGGGCATTCGCCTTGCGCGCCGATTTGGTGACGATTGCGCGCTCGATCATCGCTCGACGAGGACAGCTGTGGCCCGGGCTCCCATTTAGATGGACCGGCGGGCGCGCGGAGCAGGACTAGCCGAGTTCGAACACTCGCTAACCGTGAGGTCGGCGATCCGCAAGTGTTGCATTGCAAGTCATCGATGGGTGCCCGCAAGGATTCGCGGCTCTTGCTCTCCGGCAAACGAGCTCGGAATTGTCGCTTTCACGATAGCCTTGCGATGATGGTGCGGTCTCTGACAATGAGACCGTGTTTGTCAGGTTCAAAACATTCGGCGTCAATATCGATTTCATGACGCCTACTCAGCCATTAATACGACTGATGCGGCTGGCACGGTCATTGCTATCAAATTGATGTAATGCCGAGGAAAGGCTGAGAGCAGCGCTGTGAATGGTCACGTTTCAGCCGGCAAGCCGTGGGTCCATTTCTGAAAAAGAAGCAAGACCTTGAATTCTTCGCATTCGGTTTGATGGAGAGCGATGTGGATTTGCCTATAAGAGCTGACGAGCCAAATCGCAACTTCTGGACATATCGGCACTGTCAAACGACCGTTGCGCTGCCAGCGTTAGCCGGTCTCGGTAAACAATGGCAGCGAGCGGCAGTGGGGACGCAAGACGAGAATTCGGCTGACGTGCTCAAGCGTGCCGGCTGCGGAGGCCACCGACACAATAGGTGTCTCACCGACGCATCTTGTCGCCATTTCGCCGACGAGTTCGCCACAAATCGCATAGCGTAACTCCAAGGACTACCAAAAAAGAGGTCAATAACAGGCCCCCCCTAATCCGGGCAATACGGAATCGTCGACATGTCGCAAACAATCGGCGCTGATAGCGAGTGCACCGCGAATGAAGGGGCAGAGCACTGGTCAGAGTCGAAAAACAAACTTTCATCAGATGGCGAGTTTGTTCGGTACTGGAGCCGAGCTGCCGATCGGCTGCGCGCAGTGGCCGCTGTCGGGAGGCGAACCGAGGAGGCGATCAGAATGACTGGAATTGGTTTGCAGCTATCCTCCGAGAACTTTAACGGTCACGACCTGTCAGATTTCCCGTTGCGACGCTGTACCCTCAATCGTGCGCAGCTCTACGGAGCAAAGTTGGATCGGGCAGACCTTTCTGGGGCAAACCTTATCTGCCCAGGGCTAGAGAGGGCAAGTTTCCGCGGGGCCAAGCTCGATTTTGCGTATATGCACGCGATTGCAGCGCAGGTCTGCAATTTCGATGATGCCAGTCTGCGCAGTGTAATTGATGCAACCGGAAGTCTGTTTCACGGTTGCAGCATGAAAAGGACACGCTTTGACAAGGCGATGCTAAGCGGACTTCTCATTTACCAGTGCGACGCGAGTGATGCTGTATTTGATGGCGCGGAATTACAGGGTTCGACCATCAATGAATGCTTCCTTCCTTCCGCTTCCTTCCGCTTTGCCAAGCTGAGCCAAGTCACGATCACGAAAGCGCACCTGGCGGCTTGCTCGTTCTTCCAGTCAAAGGGGGACTGTTTATCGATCTTGCGTCCCACCTCGGTCGACGGTCTCACCCTAGAAGGCGCTCATCTTCCGTATCTGAGACTCTCAAAGGTGAGCGGCCGCATTGCGGCGAGGGCTCTGAGCGCTCCCTTCGCTGATGTTCACCTGTCAAATCTTTCAAGTGCGGAGCTTGAGCAGGCAGACTTGACCAAGGCGCGGCTTCTGTCCGTAAGCTTGTCCAACGCGAACCTAATCGGTGCTGTGTTGGACGGTGCCTCTATTCATTCCTGTCAGCTCGATGGAGCGGACCTGTCTCGGGCATCAGGCGAAAGCATTTCGATTACAGAGAGCACAATGCGAGCCTCCAAATTGACGGGCTTTCGTGGCCGCTGTGCCTTTGTGCGCGACTGCGATCTTGAATATGCCGACTTATCCCAGGCTTACCTCTACAGGTCGATGATGACCGGTGACCCCCCGCAATCAATGGCATTGGATCACGCAAATCTCGAAGGATCCAATCTCGTTCAGGCATATCTCGCCGCGGGAATGACCGACACCAACCTGGAGGCAACGCGCGTCGCATACGTTCGCATGAACCAATCGTCCTTGCGCGACGCGAATCTGAGTGGGATATCGCCGTTCCAGGCCAGCTTCGTAAAGGTCGACTTTTCGGGCGCTAAGATAACCACATTCGAGCCACCGTTTTTTGCCGACCGATGTCCGGGACTGCAGACCGCTTTGAAGGCTGATCAGCCGCGCGAGTCATCAAGCTATCTGGCTGAATTCTCATCGTTGATCAGACGTGGTCGAGAGGGCTCGACCTGACGGCTTTGGAAATCGCAAAATAGAAGGGCGTACAATGTCGGTGAGCTTAGAGCAGCTTGGTGCGGTGGTCCGAGCTGTGAGCGGGCGTTAAAGCTCTTTGGGGCTCGGAGGCGTGCGCGGCCAATACGACACCAGGGCCTACCTTCTGCGATCCGACCGATCAGACCACTCTTTCGGGGTCCAAAAGAACTGGAGTAAGAAAATGCATCTGGGATGTCTTTCCGCAGGCAAAGCGTTCATCCGGGAGGTGGCGAGAACAGGTCAGAGTATTGGGACGGTACACACCCTAGGCGCCCTGCATCATGGGCATGCAGAACTGATCAGAAGAGCGGCATCGGAGAATGACGTCGCGATTGTCACAGTCTACCCGAACAAGACTCAGCTTAGACCAGGTGGGAGCTACGATTTCGATTTGGACGCTGATATTGGACTTGCCCTACGTGCGGGAGCAACTGCCGTGATTTCCTCGAACGACACCGAAATGTTCCCGCCTGGCTATCGAACGTTCGTATCGCAAGGCGACTATCATTTGCGTTTAGATGGGCCTGAGGCGTACTTGAAGGAAGCCGTTACGGGGGCAATCCGCTGGATTTGTTATGCGCGACCAACTCGCAGCTACTTCGGTCTCAAGGATATCGGTCAGGCGATCCTGGTGAAGCGCGCTGTCGCAGACTTGCTTCTTGATTGTGAGATACGATTTGTGCCGACCGTGAGATACAGGAACGGAGTTCCCATTTCGTCGCGCTTGCGAAGATTTAGCCGATCCGAGCTTGATGAGCTTTCGTGTCTCTTCACGGCCCTCAACCATTCGAGAAAAGAGATCGCCCAAGGGGCGTCGAGCGTCAAGGATCTTGTCGCGTCGGCTACAACTCAAATAGCGTTCCGACAGTTTAAACTCGATTTTGTTCGCATTGTTGGCGCTGATAGCTTCGCAGACCTGGAGCAGGTCAAGCTCCCCTTCATAATTGTTGCAGCGGCAACGGCTCATGGCCTCAGGGTCTTCGATAATATCTACGTTCCGGATCAGGATACACTCCTGAATGGTGCTCCGGATATCTGGATCGATCTACCTGAAAAGTCCTAGCCAGACGATTATGAATGTCGTGATTTTGACAAAAGTAGTCACTCCGGCCGCGCCTGAACGCAGCGCCTACGTTATGACTGTGCATTCCGCTTTGCGCTGCCCAAGCGCACAGCCATCGTCCCACCAGCGGTGAAGCTCTCACGATCCACTGAGTAGATCAACTTGAAAAGTCAATCCATACCGAACTGCCCAATATGGTAGGGTCGGCTAGCCGCACGTTGAGATAGTCTGCTCGAGCGGCCCGTCGCAGCCAAACGTCACGGCAGCTCGAAAACGGTGAATCGCGACCTTTGGATCCGTAAGCTCTCGAGAGCAGAATCTGCGGAGATGATATGGAAAGGCGATTGGAAGATTATAGAGCTGACGACGCGTGTGTTGTCCCGCTAAGAAATCTGGATGTAAGCGAGGCCAAGCGCTTCCAAGACGACAGCATATGGGGGTGCTTCGAGCGGTTGCGAAGGGAAGATCCCGTTCACTACTGTCAAGACAGCCCTCATGGCCCATATTGGTCCCTGACGAAATACCGGGATATCGTAGCGGTAGACACAAACCACAAAGCATTCTCGTCAGAGCAAGGTGTCACTATTGTTGACGTGCCTGCCGAGCACTGGACCCAGAGTTTCATCAAGATGGGACCTCCTCAGCACGCCGAGCAGCGTAATACCGTGAGTCCAATAGTCGGACCGGAAAGCTTGGCGAAACTCGAAATCTTGATCCGCTCTCGGGTCAGGGCGATTCTAGACGGCTTGCCGCGCAATGATGCCTTCAATTGGGTGGAGATGGTCTCCATCGAGTTGACGACGCAGATGCTCGCCACGTTGTTCGACTTTCCATTTGAGGATCGGCGACTCCTGACCTATTGGTCAGACGTAGCTGTTGGAACTCCGAAAGCAGGGCATGCGATCGACAGCTGGGATAAGCGAAGCACAATCTTATCCGAGTGCCTGGATTATTTCACACGGCTTTGGAACGAGCGCATCAATGCCGAGCCGCGCCTCGATCTGATTTCCTTGATGGCGCATTCGCCCGCCACACGCCATATGGAGCCGAATGAGTTTCTCGGGAATCTGATTCTGCTGATCGTTGGGGGGAATGACACCACGCGCAACTCGATTACCGGCGGCCTCCTGTTCATGAGTCAGCACCCCTCCGAACTGAGAAAACTAACCGACAATCCCAAGCTGGTCTGGAGTGCCGTGTCCGAGATTATTCGATACCAGACGCCGATCGCACACATGCGCCGCACCGCCGCGACCGATAGCATCGTAGGCGGGAAGCAGATCAGGAAGGGCGACAAGGTCGTCATGTGGTACATCTCCGGCAACCGAGACCAAGAGATCATTGAGAACGCCAACAGTTTCGTCATCGACCGCAAGAATGTACGGCAGCATCTCTCGTTCGGATTTGGTATCCATCGCTGTCTTGGTCGACATCTTGCGGAACTGCAGTTGAGAGTCCTCTGGGAAGAGATTTTGGGTGCGGGACTGGAGGTCAAGGTTGTCGGCGAACCCGAGCGAATTGCGTCCAACTTCGTGCACGGCTATTCCGCTCTCCCCGTGCGGATTGCAGCCTAGGCCCTGGTCGCTCCCGGTCTGGCAGCCGGCACGCGGTGGGGTGGGCCGTCCTGAACCATCTTCGCTTCTGCAAGCAGCGAAGATGGTTTGGTCGGCGCGAAACAATGGCTGCATGTAGGAATCTATATCAGCCGGGCAGATGTTCGAAGTACACGTGAGGAGCGATAGTGTAGCGCGCGGACGACTTGCAAAGCGCCTGACGCCGAAAAGCCAACCGCCACGGTAACTCCGATGCCGCGTCTCCGGGCTGCCTTGGGTAGCCGGGACCGCAGAGACTGATGAATTTGATGTTGAAGATTGTAGCGGTGGCAGCGATTTTCCTTGGAGAAGCGCTTTCGATATTCGCCGAGCTGATTGCCTCACGGCAATTTGGAAAGGCCGGCGGTGATCTGGCAATGCTGTTGCCGATGTTTCTCCTGATATCGTTCGGCGGCATCCTCCTCGTGTTCGGATACGCGCTGGGCTACATGCATCTGAAGAATATCTGGATCATTGTCGCGATATCGATGGGAGCGATTCTGGTAGTGGAACCGATGCTCACCCTCCTGCTCTTTAGAGACGTGCCGACAGCCGGTTCGTTGATAGGTTTGATGTTCGGTGCGATTGGTACCCTCGCTGCCATATTTCTATGAGTGTGATTTAACCGGCCTGGGCGCGGCCCGGCTTTGGCGAGATGTAGTTTGAAGGCTGCGCAACGTCGATTCTGCTCAGTTCGGACCTGGAGAATGTTGTTGCTGACGGCCTCCGGCGTCTCGCCACGCCCGTGTATGGCTGGTGACTTGGTAAGCTCTTCGGTCGAAGTCTGTTTGCTGGATAGCGGGACGCGTGTTGCGAGCGCAGGTCTGCCGATAGACATACGCTAGCCATTCCTGCTTGGCCAAAATTGCCGTCCAGGAGGCCGTTGGGGATGACTTGGCCCAGTTCGCGTGCACCGAGGCACCGCATTGGGGCGGGACTATCTCGCGGGCAGGGCAGGTCGGGCCCCGGTCACGTCCTAGCTGATCACGCCGGCACTGATGCGGCTAGTTCAGCAACACGAGGAGCTGCGATGGAAGTCGAACACAAGGCGAGATCTTCTTTCTTGTGCATCCAGATGAATGCTCTTGGTCAGCTAGTCGTCAGCTGGGGGGCCTATCCAGACAGGCTGCGCACTCTCGACTATTCGGAGATGAAGTATGAAAGGTATTGGCCGAGCTGATTCATCACAGGGTGAGGCGGCGGGAGCCGACAGCGCCGGGGAATTGAGCCGTTCGAGCCTGGAGCCTGGTCTCTTCCCTGGGGAACGCGGTCAATCCTTCGATGCCGTCCTGGAGCGGATGCGCTCCGGGCCTCAAGACAGAACTGCGGCTTCAGATATGGCGGCGCCAACGCGCAACGAGATCAAGGCGGCAAAGCGAAACTTGGACAGCCTGCTTGAGAAGTTTGAAGCTTGCCGTCGAGCGGCCACGCAACGCTGCAACTTGGAAAAGGCGCAAGAGCTGATCGATCGAGTGGTCGAAGCAGGCTCAGCAGTTCTGGAGCATTACGCGAATCTGCCTGCCAATTTGGCGCGTCGTATCCTGCCTGACGATCAGGCTCGCCGGCTCCGCGACGACACGCTGGATGCGGGGAACCAATGTAACAAAGCGGCCACCCATATCATTTACCAACTTGAGAACAGGAGAGAGCAAGCAGCAGCCCTGCTCGACCATGTCAAAGACACCGCTCCGCCCGAGCAGCTGAGCCGCGTCGTTGCGGGCGTCGCCAACCAATATGCTGCCTGCATGGAGTGGTGGGGAAAGAAGGCGCTGCGCTTCGAGCGGATGCAGTCAGTCTGTGCGGCTACTGCCCACTTGCCAAGCAGCACGCCCGAGATGCGCAAGGCCGAAGAGGCGGAACTCAGGCTCAATACGGGCTGGGCGCTCACTACCAAGTGTATGTATCTGCAATCGCGGATCGCTCTCGCGCAGCTCTTGATTGAGTCGCAAGCGAGCACGTTAGCACCAGAGGCGCGAGCCGCCCTCATGGACGAGAGCGGGAGGGTGCGTCTGCTCGGGACTTTTGTTGGAGATGTTTTTCCGGCATTTGTTTCGACGGGCGACGCCGTTCGCGGAGGAGCGGTGCTCGACGCCGAGCACCGCGCCGTTCTGGAAGGAGTGATGGAACGGCTTTCGGAATTTGCATCCCAACTGAGGGGCATGCTTGCCCCCCTGAGGGAGGCTGGAACGCAAGCTGACCTTCCTTTGCAGTTGCTTGGCGAGATCGTGGACGGTGCGTGGGTGACGGCGAACGACGTCATGCGGCTGCTGGCATTGCAGCCAAAGACGGAAGTGACGATTGAACCGCCGGCTTGGGCTGCGCTGCCAGAAAACACTGCCCTGGTGGGTGAAGGCACTCCAGTGCGCAGAAAGGGCAAAGCAAGGCGCGGAGCAGCCGCAGGCGAGGGGAGTTCGACGGCCAGCCCGCCTGCGGCGCAACTCGCCAGGCCCGATGTCACGACGGCCCCCACGGGCAAGGTCATCGTGCTCTCGGATCTCGGTACAAAGAAACTCGCCATGCCGGAGGAGGCAGCTGCGTCATCCTCTGCGACCGATCACCTCCAGATGTGGCAGGCTCCGCCCTCCAGGAAGGCACTGCCGGGATTACTTGAGCGATTGGACGAGCTGCTGCAGTTCGATCTGCGGGCTCAGCAAAGCGCCGTCTCGCAAGCGCGCCAGATGAAGCCCGAGGACGCCGAACATGTCCTGAATCGCGTGATCAAGCGCTTGCAGACGCAGTCCTCCGAGATTGAGGCCTGTGTAGTCGCGCTGGAGGAGCCTCGCCGACGGGGCATGCTCACGGCTGCGCAGGTGCCCGAAGTGCACGAAAAGATAGTCCGGCTTCAAAGGATGGGGTCCGAGGTTCAGGGGCAGGCAAAGTCATTGAGCGCGCGAAAGGCAGCAATCACGAGCGATTGCATGAAGACCTATGCGTTTCCATCGCAGAAATACCTTGCACAGTTGCGGGCAGCGGGGGAACTGGCGTCAGTGGATCCACCTCGCGCCTTGAAGGGAGAGCCAGGGACGCTGTTCGAAATCAAGCTACAGCCCATGGCGCTGAGCAATGGCGGGACGCCAAGGCCGACGTGGGTACACATCCATACCAAGCGGCCGGTACATGCCTGGCAATTGGCAACGCTGGGCGATCGCGAATTCGCCGCTAGCCACGTGAAGTCTGACGAACAGCGCGGCTACAATCAGCACTGGCAGAACGCTCGAGCCGCCGAGGGGCACGAGAACGTCGTGGTCCACCGCGGCAAGCTTACTCCTGCGTTCTGTAGGTCCTTGTTGAGCACCGCCGCTGGCCAGCCGTGGCAGCCCCTTCCCGACCCGGAGCACGCTTCAGCTCAGATGGCTCGACTGGGGATCTAGTGAGCTGGTTGTCTTGCGGCGGTGAGCCGTCGGCGTGAGTTCATGCCTTTCGGACCGGCTCGGCGGATTGCCTGAGCTGCGCTGAGCGTCGTCGGGCTCCAGCTCACAGAAGGCTGGAGCCTGGGAGAGAACACTGCTTACGGGAGGGGTATCGGCTGGCGATCCGGAGGATGGTGGGTCGTCGTACAAGCAAGCTGCCATTCTCTGCTGTGGCGAACATCGGCGCTCGGACGAGAAGCTGGGCCGCTGACTATTGCAGGCGGGAGATATACCAGATGCTGGCGGCGATACGCCCGGTGTCACAGTGCTTTCACCAGCCTGCCCGCGGCGAACTGGCGCGCAAACTCTTCGGGCGAGCTTCAACGGATCGCGGATGGTCCGGATGTACGGGAGCTGAGCGTCCCGGCCGCTTTGACGAATCAAACCGGGCGGTGCACAACAACGCCGCCTGTTTGCTACTCTAGCATCAGCCTACGACGGCCCCAGCATCACGCCTCCTTGGCCCCCCCAAAAGATGCTGGGCTTGTCGTTCTTCGTTGAGCGTCTCAATCCGAGTAAGTCGGAGCTTCTTCGTTTCAACTGCAATGGCGCCGGGCGCCGCGGAGACAATTTCAGTACACCGGCGTATGGTCAGTCATTTCCCTGCTTTTTTCACTCGCCGCCACGAGTGAGCAACGGTGGCACCGTCGGAAGAGCAGGCTGCGCCGCACGATCAGCTTGGTGGGACTGTTCATTGTGTCATGGCGCGAGCTCGCGACAGCAATCCGTAAGACGGGCCTGGCCGAGCTTTTACAGCTGGATGCCGTGCTCCCTAAGCACCCGGTGCATCACCTCGCTTTTGATCTCGCAGGCGATCTCGTTGACGATTTAACCTCGGCATCGTCCGTCAGACCCGCTTCGGCCAGCCGTTGCTTCAGCCAAATTTGAAACTCGTCGCCCATCGCATCGATGAGCCGATCGTCGATTGCTGCATACTTATCCATTCGGTCAATAGATCTGATCAAGAAAATCAATTTTACCGCTTGCAGCGTGGTCATATAGACCCTCGAGGGCGGCTGGGGCTAACCTAGGGAAGCGATATCTCGAATGAAAAAGTCTGTGTTAGTGACTGCGAGCGCCCTCGCGCTTGCAACGGCGGTAATGCCTCCTTTTGCTGCAAACGTTGCCGCGCAGCCGGTTGCGGCGAGTGCGCCGGTAGCCGATACATCATATCCTGAGTGCGTGGATGACCCGTTGAATGGTATCTGCGATCTGTTTTTTTGCTTGACGGATCCCTCGTGCGTCCAGCACTGACAGCGGGAAACATATCAAGCAGAGATGAGGATTGACCCTCGTGCGGCCGCTGCTCCGACAGCGGCCGCATCCTCATGCCGTACTTGCGCTAGTAGATAGTACAAGCCGCGCCTTCTTGTTCTCTAAACGACGATCAGAGTGACGGCTCACTTACAGCCTTTCGGTGACATCCGCCGATCGTGCAACTGCCGCATCGACCAAGATCGGGTAAATGGGGAAAAGTCATTTCAGACGGAGACGCTGCGCTCCGACAGGAGCTGCTGCTCGATGTAAAGCTGCTCGAATTTTCAGGATAGATTCTCTTTTACGTGCTGGCCCCATACCCGTCCTCCGGCTCGATGTTTCGCATTTCGGACATCATAGATGTCATCCTTACCTGTTCGGGCATGACTAGGGCAGCGGTCGTGCCGGTACGGCCATTCGTCTATGGTCGGGCACATAATTGAGTGGCGCCGTCTCCGGCATCATAAGCATGGCACAAAGCGCGGCCGCGCCCGCGAAGAGCATGTACCAGGCGGGCACGAGTGCACTCCCGGTAAGGTGGATGAGCCAGGTGACGATCGGTTGAGCTGTGCCTCCAAAAATCGCTATCGCAAAAGCGTAGATCGTCGCGAACGCGCGACCACGAATGTACTTGGGCAAACCTTCGGCCATGCTCACGTAGAAGGCGCTATACGGAATCGTTCCGATCAGGGTGAGGACGCCGAGACCTCCTAGAAGTGCCAAGGCACTGCGGCTCTCTGCAATCCACAAGAATACCGGATAGGTCATCAGTAATGCAGTGACCTGCGGCCATATCATGATACGCCGACGGCCTACGCGGTCGGCGAGCAGGCCGCCCAGCAGTGCTGCAGAAATTCCGACCGTGTTGCTGATGAGCGTAGTAGCAAAGGCGAGAGGCGTGGAAACGCGGAGGGTGTTCAACGCGTAGGTCGTCATGTATCCCGTAACATAAGTCGTGATCGTGCAGCTGGCCAAGATGACAAATCCCAAGCTCATGATGCGGCGATCGGTAGGTGGTCGCCCCTCGGGCTGGGTGACAAGAACCGGCGCCTCGGGGCGGTGCAGCGTTTCGGGCAGGACGCTCCGCAACCAAAGTCCAAACGGCAACGTAGCCGCGCCGAGCAACAGCGCGACCCGCCATCCGTACGCATTGAGCGCTTCGCTTGTCATGGTGAGCGAGAGTATTTCTCCAACCAACGCTCCGGCCGTCGCAGCTACCTGTTGGCTCGCGGGCTGAAAGGAGACCGCAAGACCGCGGGCTTTGGTGGGGGCCGCCTCCATCAAGTAGGCTGTCGTTGGACCGACTTCACCTCCGAGAGCAAAGCCCTGCAGCAAGCGTGCGAAAATGGCTAGCAACGGAGCGGCAAGTCCTATTGTCTCGTACGATGGCGTGATAGCCAATAACAGGACCGCGGCGCTCATCATGGCAAAGCTGGCGGTCATCGCGGGTCGGCGGCCGGCCCGATCCGAATACGAGCCGAGCACGATGGCTCCGATCGGCCTGGTCACAAAACCTGCGCCGAAGGTTCCGAGTGACAGCATGAGGCTGACGAACTGGTCAGTTGCCGGGAAGAACGCCTGACCGATCTGTATTGCGAAAAAGCTATAGGTCCCGAAGTCGTAGAATTCGATAATGTTGCCGATGGTTGCGCCCAACACCGCGCGGCGTGTCAAGCGTTCGTCTGCCGGACCGAGGACCGGCTCCAGCCCCTCTGGAGTAAATTGCCTCGCCATCCTCGACCTGATCTGGAGCGCGATCCATGGCCCGAACATTTCGACCAGACAGGTCGCGCAAAGTTGCATTCCACTTGCCCGAGCTCGTCCTCACGGCCATCGCCTGTTCACATGTAGGCTGAAGCGTGTCACGACGAACCTCACGGTAAGCTCTGCAATAAAAATGCCCGCCTTTCGTGGCCCATTTTACCCTTGATCTGATCGCTGGCCTTCCCGGCAAGACAAATATGAGACCTGCTATAGTTGTCGGGCACCCAGACATCGCGCTGCTTTGGCGAGTTTGGGACAAATTGGCGGGCGCCGAACACGATTGGCGATGTCTCGCGCCCTTTCAGCCTCGGCCAGGTTGCGTCCGCTCCTTAAGGAGTCAGCGTGCCACGCCCTTCGTCGCCAAGGCGCTTGCCGCCGCTCAGCGCTCCTGCCGCTCTCTCTCGCGCGGCGGACAAGATCCACCAATCATCAGTGCTCCACCTTTGCGTCCCGGCCGGGTCGCCGGCGAGTGGGCGAACGCCTGCTCGCGGGACGCTCGCGTCTGGCGACCATCAAGACCTAGGTCGTCCAGTCATAACGTGCGTTCGGCGCCGCTCGCCCGCATCTTGGCTATCTCCTGCGCGAGGGCATCAGCCGGGACGGGGAGAAGGCCCGGCTATTCGGCCCCGACGCCGACGAGGCCGATCTCAAGTCGTTCGGGGAGCGCTGCCAAAGGTTCAGGGGGCGTACATCTTGGTCAACCACTTAGAGAGCTGTTAAGGCAAACCAGTGACGCATCCCCAGGAGCTACTGTTCGTGCGCCCGCAACGGGCGAGCACGAATGTGGCCTACGGTTCTTCGCCAACGGACGCTTGGAGGAAGCGGACATTTCAGCGGCGACCTCGCCACCGCGCGCACGAATTACGACGATTTTCCTTATTCAGGACACCAGTGAATTCTCTTTCCAACGCCCTGACACGAGTGCCATCTGCATGACGCAGAGCGTCGATAGCAGCCGGGACAAAGTTGGCGGTTCGTATTGCCTCACCTGAGAACGTAGCGTTCCGCTTGACCGATGTAGCTCCGGCTGTCACTCGGATGTTGTATCATGGCGCGCAGGGTTCGAGGCACTGGGGACTTCGCGGACTACCCACTACACGCAGCGGCGGCCGCAGTCCCCGGATCACCGGCACCGCCGCACCTTTAGCCGTGCTCGGGATGATCGTCTCGGCTGGTTTGCGTCTCAGCGATTTCGTTATCTCAGGTGAACACTTCGCTCCGCGCTTGCCGGACTCTCACGTAGGTCTCGCTCTCGTCTGTTCTCGCGCTCGCGCGACTATCGTGGCCATTCTGGTTAGCGGCCCCGAGCATAGGCTCGAAGCGTCAGCCAGAACGACGGGTCGAGGGCAGAGGTCGAAATGCACATGTTCGGTGCAAGACTGAGTCTGGTCGCGGTCCGCATCACCTGGACCTCCTAACCAGCTTTACGCTCAGGTGAACGCAATGCACGACGCAGACCCGCGCGCCGACTGCGAGGCCAGGCGGAATGAGACTTGGCCCGGAGATGATCGCATCAGAGGGGGCAGCTGCGGCCGCGGGTTTGTCTCCTTTCATGAATGAAGCTGGACCATCATCACCTGCCGCACCTGAGGAAGCGGTAGATGTCTCATTCGCCGCTCCACAGAGATTTTCACACGGTTCGCAAATCGCCCCTGACGCCATGGTTGAGAGGCTATTCCACCACGGTCTCTTGCCGGACTCGGACCAGCCGACGATGACCTATGAAATCCAAGGTCACCGCTACACGGCCGGTTTGGATGAGTCCAATCGCGTTCGTCTTGTTCATAACCCCGCGGAGGACCAAGTGGTTGGGGCCGGCCGGGCGGGAGTACCGGACTTCGGAGCCTTCTTTGCGGAGAAATGGCGCTACGGAATGCCGCTAGGACAGCAATGGGCCACACCTGCCCTAATGGACAAGCTGCGCGAAGAAGGTTTCATGCCGACCGCAGATAACCCCGCCACAATCCTACTTAACAATCGGGCCTACAAAGCCGAATTAGTGGAAGGAGGGTTCGTTAGGCTTACAAGGGTATGAGACGCAACCCGACGGTGAAGCGATCGCGCCGGACTGGAGGCCTGCGATCACTTCGGTTGTCCTTACCTGGAGAGACATTCGCCGCTTAACAGTGGACTGTTCGCGCCGCCAGTGGGTACGCATCATTGGACCCCCTGGCAGCCCACGAGATGCACGGTCATCCTTGCCATTTCATCTGCGTGGTGCCGGCCTGTCATCCGGCCTGCCATATTGCGCCCGTATTGCCTCCCCTGCCGGTGTGACTTTCGCTTAAACGATGTAGCTCCCGCTGTGGGCCAGTCCGAGATTCCACGATGGCGCGCAGAATCGGAGGGACTGGAGACGTCGCGGAATGCCCATTACACGCGGCCAGCGTCGCAGCTTTGCGCCGTGCGGGATGATCGTTTCGGCTGATTTGCGTCGGAGCCATCCCAACAAGCGCTGCACGATGGTGTGCTGCGGGCCGAACTGTTTGGGGCGTTGCTCAGCGAGGCGACCGAGAATTGCCAGCGCCCTCAGACGGGGCTCGGCCGCCAACCAGCGCTCGACGTCGGCTGGATTCGCGCAAATTGGGCAGCGAAACCGGTGACCGTGGAGGGCTTACTCGGAAACGGCGTAGGCCCTGCCTGTGCGAGCGTCAATAACTTGCGGACGCGGAGGTATTCTCAAGGAGCTCGCAGCAAAGGTCGCGTAACCGAGAACGACGGTCGCAAGTGGCTTTGCGTGGCAGTGCAATCGCGTGAGCGTATTTATCGGATGGAAATCCTATCAGTTGGCACTACCAGATCTGGGCGTTTTGCAAGCAGCACCTGAACCGTAGGATTACGACACAGATCGCATGCAGCTTCGAAACGCGGAAAAGAACGCCATGGCGAACATCAATCTTAATTCCGAATCTCTTGCAGGTGCACGCGCCGGACAGCGGGCCATCACCGCCCTAAAAGTCATTGAACGGAGAGCGCTGGCCCCGAGACGCCGAGGTTTCCAGATGATACGCGGAATGAACCCGATGGCGCGGATGGTCGCAGCAACGAGGCGCGCACTCGCCATGTACGATCTCGACCGGTGCTGCGCAATCTGGTGGCTCTATTGTCTCCATTTCGGATTCACCGGCGACGTGATGTTGGGGCTCGCCGCGGTCTCGGTTGCCCACGAGAGATCCCGCTGCGGAATTTAGAAATCGTGCATCGAGCGCATCCCAGCCCGATGGCGCGCGCAATCGACTTTGAATCGAGTTCGTCCGGAGCAGGCAGCGGCGTCAGCAAGCCCGTCTTTGCTCATTCTCGGCGGACGATGGTATCTCCCCGGGGATGAATCTGAGCGATCAGCTACGCCCTCAGTCTACCCTATCAGTCCAAGGCCGATTTCTCGTTAATACCCACCAGGCATTTCGTGTGAACAGCCCTCAAGGCAAAGCCGGTGCGTTAGCCTCTCGATCTCCTGGCTAACTTCATTGGCAGTGCGGATGCGGATAGGGAGGACATCGAGTAAGAAATCCGACACCGGCTGTGACGGTTCGGTGAAGAGCGGCGGTCTGGCGGCAGCCCCACCCACCGGCGCTGACTGAGCATCGTCTCGCATCTGCTGCGGTGTGTACGGCAGATCAACGAAAGAGTTGAGTGCTCGTCGAGGCGAACGCTGCGCTAGGCGTCTCCCCTGAACAGGTGGGTGGGGCTGCCGCCAGACCGCCGCGGTTCACCGGACCATCGGACGCGCCATCCTGCCAATCCTCGTCGAGTCGGTATCCGATGTCCTCAAGCTCCTGGAGTACGCCCGACCGCGCGACGAAGAACGCGGGTTTACCGGCGGGGCTGAGCACCGGCGCTGACTGAGCATCGTCTTGCATCTGCTGCGGTGTGTACGGCAGATCAACGAAAGAGTTGAGACCGCGGTAGATGTCTGATGACTGAGCTGGCGCGTCTGATGGTTCGGTGAAGAGCGGCGGTCTGGCGGCAGCCCCACCCACCGGCGCTGACTGAGCATCGGAGCTGATCCTATTATGGATAGGCTTTCCAGAAGCTGACGAGGCCGTCGCTCGTGAGGCAATGCATCGCGACATCTGCAGAACGAAACGGCCCTGCGGCTCTCGATCGTCGTGGGGCTTCATGGGTTTCAGGACCCGCCTTCCTCCCGGCCGATGAAGTCTTGCGGCGGCATGGGAGCCGACGACTGGTCATTGCTCGGGTTGCAAAACGGCATACCGGCGGCGCCGCAGGTGCACGCACGGGTGCCAAGCCACGGTTGATCCGAATCGTTCTCGCAAATCCGCCTTCCGCGATTCGTTCCTCGTTCATTCGCTCTCTCATCGGCTATTCACCAAGGAGAGGGTAATCCTTTTCGCCGAAGGGGCTCATGGCGCGAGCTTGTATTCACCCCCGACTTTCATGGCGAGTTTGATCTGAGCTATTTGGAGTTAAAATGACGAGGTCCAGATCGATTATTTCCGCCGCGGCTCAGGCCGCGGCGGAATTTTTGGCCTGAAACCGATACAGGAAGTCCGCCGCCCGCTGGACGAAGTTTGAAGATCGCGCGTTTGTCGTTCTTCAGCACCTTGATCTAAGAGGGCATATAGGAGGCGTGCCCCTCCCTCACCTCCGGTATCAGGCCCAATCGGCGGACAGAAAGGCCGCGCCAAGCTCTGCGACCAACTTTTCCATGGCATAGCCTTCATCGCCGAAGCGCTTGCGGCCGAACTCGCGATTCAGGCGGCTCTCGTGGCGGTATGTAGTGTCCAACGCCACTCATTGCGCGCGTCGCGGCAGAATGGAAGTACGTGGCCCTCACCTTTTCAGGTGATGTACCGACCTTCGCCAGAGTACCCGCGAAGCTTGTCGGAGATAGCAGCGGGATTGGTCGGGGCAAGATGTAGAAACAGTGCGGGCGCGGCTCGGTGCTAACCGACCCGGGGGCTGAAGCCAGGCCAACTAGTCCCTACCACATCCGCACTGCCGTTGAGACTAGCGGAAAAGTGACTCGGCGCCGATCGATCTGGAGCGATAACGCTGTCCCTGTCACATCCCGTTAATCCCAAGGGCTCTGTATCTGTCATAGCTTACCGCAAGCTGACAGGCCTTTTGCGCAGTCGGTCAATAATAATGGGCTATCAACACCCCTCAATCCGCCACGGAAATTCCTGCAACCACTCAGACGTGCTGTCTGTGCTGTCAGTCGTCACGACTTCAGGATCACCCGGACGGTTTAGGCTGCTGATCAGTGAGACATTGTCGGTTGAGGACCACACCATCGTAGATTGTCGGGCGACATGGGAAATTGCCCCCCATATTGCCTCGCTAAAAATGTTACCGGACAACTTCCCTGTCGTGTCTGGGGCGGAGCTGCCGAATCAGATCGGTGGCGGCTATGGCAGGGAAGATCAGCATGCGCGCAAAGCGCGAGATCACATCAGCGCTGGCCGAGCGTTATCGGGCAAGCGGGCGGCTCGAGAAGGGACGGATCCTAGACGAGCTGTGCGCCGTTGCGGGATGGCATCGCAAGCACGCGATCCGAGCGCTGTCAGCGGACGGGGCATCGGGGTCGGCCGTGCCGCGGCGGCGGGGCCGGACCTACGGAGCTTCCATTCGTATGGCACTGATTGTGCTATGGGACTCGTCTGACCGGCTCTGCAGTAAGCGGCTCGTCGCGATGATCCCGTTCTTGCTTCCGGCTCTTGAACGGCACGGCAGATTGAAGCTTTCTGCTGATGAGCGGTCTAAGGTTTTGAGGGTGAGCGCGGCGACGATCGATCGCCTGCTGAGCGACGTAAGGATCGCAGCAGCCGGAGGACGCCGACGGCGGGCGGGCTTTTCCAGTGCCGTACGGCGGCAAGTCCCGGTGCGTACATTCAATGACTGGGGATCACCTCCGCCGGGGTACTGCGAAGCGGATCTGGTTGCGCACGGCGGCATGTCCGTATCCGGGGCCTTCATTCAGACGCTAACAATGGTGGATGTCGCAACGGGGTGGACCGAATGCTTTCCGCTTGTTGTGCGTGAAGCAGCGCTTGTGGTCGAGGCCCTCGAGCGCGCCCAGAACCTATTTCCCTGGCCCGTTTGCGGGCTCGATTTTGACAACGACAGCGCCTTCATGAACGACACGGTCGTCTCGTGGTGCCGTTCTCACGATGTCGAAGTCACTCGTTCCAGGGCCTACAAGAAGAACGATCAAGCGTTCGTTGAACAGAAGAATGGAGCTATCGTTCGACGTCTGGTGGGCTACGGGCGCTTTGAAGGCATTGATGCCGCTCGCTCATTAGCTCGCCTGTTTGCCGCGGCACGGCTGCACATCAATTTCTTCCAGCCCTCGTTTAAGCTGAAGGAGAAGCACCGCGAAGGTGCCAAGGTGATCAAGCGTTATCTTCCTCCCGCTACACCGTACGAAAGAGCATTGGTCCACCCGCAACGAGGCATTCAAACGTCGGCTGCGTGAGATTTACCGCACGCTTGATCCGGTGGCATTGCTGGCACAGATGAGGGACGCTCAAAATGAGCTGGGCAAGCGTGTTGATCAGCGGGCCGGAAAGCCAGCCATGACCGTCGCGCCGGTGCAAAGCGACTTGACCGCCTTTGCCCGAGAGCTCGGCGACGGTTGGAAGCAGGGTGAGCAGCGCGGCATTCATCGGCGCCGCTATGTGCGGCGCAAACCTGCGCCACGTCGGCCATCGATGCTCGACCCATACATTCCCATGATCGAGGAATGGCTCGCCGCGGCTCCGCACTTGTCCGCCGTCGATCTCCTCTCCCGGCTGGCAGCGCATGCGCCGGGTCAGTTCAGTGGCCATCAGCGGCGTACGGTGCAGCGGTTGGTGAAGAATTGGCGATCAAAGGTCGCTCGACAGCTCATCAGCAGCACCGAAACCATACTATCGTTCCAAGCTTCCCTCGCTGTCTAAATCCCACGTGTTGCTTTGCCGAATCACCGCAAGCCGCTCTCTCGCTACGGCGCTCTGGAGGGCGCGCTTCGCGAGCGGCTTGCTCGGACCCGCGGGGTCCAATTCGCGCGACAGCTGGGGGCGCTCGGTAACATTGTCATCTGAGGCAATATGAGGGGGCAGTTTTCCATGGCGCGGCAGTCCAGAAGACAAAGACTATATTCACTCGGTGCTACAATACCCCCCAAACAGAGCTGACGTGACGGGCCGTCTTGTCTGTACAGCTTGTATCTCACAACGCCTCGCTATCTTTTTAAACGGACTGGAGACGCACGGTATTGGCGGCGTTGTGGCTGGTTGCTCGATAAGTAAGGAAGGGTTTCGATGGTCCCCTGACACGCTGCACGTGATACTCAGAGGACAGAACTATCAGCCGTCGAACGATCTTCTTTCGAACATTACGACCTGCACACGACATGATGTGTTGGTTGTTCGCAATAATCTCAACGACGATAGAGTCGACTGTTTTGCAACCGGCTTTGCCTCAAACTTTGGTTTAGAGCGAAAAGAAATCGTTCAGAAGATACTAGCTGACCAGGATAACCTACCGTCTTTTCACACCGGCATGAAAGTTGGCTATGTCGTCTTCCACGATGTCACCACTCAACTCAGTACGATCTTTGATGTTCGTTCAGGCTCACACCCGAATTTGACATTTTCTGTGCAAGAAATGAATGGGCGGCTCAATCTTCACTTCGCGGTTTCCGGAAATGGCCGGGGCGCTTTACGGCGATCGTCTGGGCCCGAGGGTAATATCGCCTTTGTACCGCTTGATTATTCCTAATCTAAAGGGT
Source organism: Bradyrhizobium sp. NBAIM03 (assembly GCF_020194055.1). NCBI lineage: Bacteria > Pseudomonadati > Pseudomonadota > Alphaproteobacteria > Hyphomicrobiales > Nitrobacteraceae > Bradyrhizobium > Bradyrhizobium sp. NBAIM03. The sequence goes on from NZ_JADYVS010000027.1 coordinate 50,814, forward strand.
CCTGGCTGTGCTGAAAGCATTTTTAAGCGCGACGGTATTTTTTAGCAGCATTGTCAGCGCTACCGCGATTGAGGAGCGACTACCGCAGCCGCTGCAAACAGGCGTGGCAGGACGGCAAAATCAGTGAAGTCATTGAGACTACGGTGTTACGACCTGTCCCGCCCTTGTCATCAAGCTGTTCTGGCTCGCATCCGTGTACGGATCGTGATGATCATTTCGTGAATAGATCCGGTAGGGCGCAGCCGTTCGCTAGGGGCGTCTTGTGGATCACGATCCTGATGTACGGCTTAACTACCGGATTGGGAAACGCGAACAAATCTGTCGAGCCTTCGACGAACATGTTTGCTCCGACCGGCGTGAGGGACGGCAGATGATCTTCAAGATAATCCAGATGAGCTCGATTTGGAAGCAAGCCCGTCCGACGGATAGAACGTGTAGCGCCCGCTCAAATCGGGCGCGATAATCTCAGCCGCTACAAAGTACGTCTCGACCCCGTGAACATCCTGGGTAGCACCCGACGCGACTGCAGCATCTTTAAGATGCTTCCATTTTCCGCGACCAGGAATCAGTTCAGTCTCTCAGGTAATTGAGCATACTATTGCAGGCGTCCTCGGCCTCAGCCAAGCTCTGCAGCGGCGAGCCGAGCACCCTGATCGCGCCACGGCTCTGGTCAAGCGGACGCCACGAAGCGACGTAGCCGAACCTTCCGCGGAAGCCAGGACCGGTCGGGCTCTGCAAGCTTATAACGAACGAGTAGCCGCCGCTGCGCGCACTCCAAATTTCCATGTTTTCGACAGCGCGGTGGAACTGCAGGGGCATCACGCACCGTTCGCCTGGGCAACTCGAGAATGAAATTCTTCCGGCGGACTCACTGGCGTACAAAATCCGAAACTCTAACCGCTGCCCGATGAAAGCGCAGTAACAGGTGAGCTGGTCTGCCAGGCGAAGCTGTCGTCTAAGTCCTCTTCAATCACCCCCGGCCGTGCATAACTGATCGAGCAGGTCGGCTACTGCGAGCACGCTCGTTCCGTCAGTCGTGACCTGCCTAACCAGCTCCGACGCTGTGCAGTTGCCATAGGCGATTAGATGGCCAACGGAAGTCGGAGCGATGTCGTCCTGCACCCGGTGTTCCATGTTGCGTGACCGGAGATGAAAGCATCGGTTCCCAGCCTCGTATTGCAAGTCCCTGCGGAAGCGGATCGGCAATTTGGGAGCTGGAATCTCGAGCACATGCTGGTCGATCATGCGCTGCAGCCCCTCGCGGAACTCGTCAGACCTCCTAAAGAAGCGTTCACTCAAGACGCGGTAGCCAAGAGGCCAGCGTTCGCTACCGGGCACCGGCGTCACCAATTGTAAACGTCCCTGCAGCATATTTACGAGAAAGCCGGAAACAAAGGCGATGGTCGTGTGATCGCTCTCCAGCAAGGCGATTGCATCATCTTTGTTGCCAGCCCTAAGTTTCTCGCTCCGGGCGCGCGCCCGGCAAAAGCCTTTGCAGTCAGCGCCTCCTTGCCCTGCAGGACGAGTTCGACACCGATCAGCTCCTCAGGCGAAAACGCCATGTGAATCTGGTCGAGATGTGTTGTGCTCAGCACGGAGAAACGGTTCGTCACGGTGCGATAGCGCTGGAACAGTTCGAGCACGCGCGTGGTGAGTGCGCGATCCCTGAGCGGGGCCGCCGTCGTTGTTTGTGGCAATGCGCCCGTGATCTGATAATAGTCGAATAGAAAGCGGTCGTAATGGGGGTTGTCCATAGGCTCTGTGGCCCAGTAGCAGAAACCAGTACGGGCTGCCGAACCAAACATCTCGCTCGCAATACCGACCACGGCGCGCCAAAGCGCTGCATGCTCTTCGCTATATTCGTAATAGCCTTTGAAGCGGTCGGCCGAGAGGCCGCAGAACCAGCAACCGATGGTGCAGCCGTCGCTCAGCTCGAAAGCGATGATGGGGTACGTGACCGAGGCCGCCGTTCCGCCCAATTCGTCGTTGCAGCGCCGGATGTGGCGCTCACGCCAGGCATGAAAGCGAGGGTTGATCGTCGACATTTCGCCCTCTTCGCGCAGGAGGTCGCGATCGCGCAACATGTCGCAGATAAACTCGTCCCACATCATAGCCAGGGGCCAGGGCGTAGACTCCGGCTTGAAGCGATATTTCAGGTAGCCGCCGCGCCAGAGAGGAAGCATCTTCATTGGGGCAACTTCGATGCCGTAGCGCTCTGTTACCGCTCGAGGAGAATGAACGTTCTCCGAAAGCGCCCTGCGGAACTCCAAGTCACCGGCCAGCCGCTCCATGAAGCGCTTGACGTGTGACAACGTGCGCAGTTGCTCGGGGGTACGCCGGTCAAAAATCCGTCGGCAGTGTTCGGTGGCAGTGTGCGTCATACGGTACGGGTACGCCCTGAAGCCGCATCTCTAGGCCTGAAAGCAATGATCTCACTCCTGACGAGGCGTGCTTTCAGTTCTGTTCGCACCGGATCGTTTCCTTCAGGACGAGCCAATGCGATCAGAGTGAAAATACGTCAGGCCGTGACAGCGACAACAACTACAATAAGCAAAACGATAGCGACTAGGTCACGGCCCGCTTCCGCGGCTTGCACGGCGCTCGTAGGTGCCTCCGACGTGGAACTAGCCAACGCAGTGGTATGCACAATCCTCCTCAAGCCTACACCGCTCAAATCCTGCTTGCCGCCGACAATCGCGTCGAGCTGCATCAACGCATGTCGGCGTGGCACTCGGATGCTGCTCCTAACCTCATCAAGCGTGAAATCGTAGCCGTGGCTCTTTCCGATCGCGAAGACCTGTAGCACTCTGCTTAACGTGTTCGAGCAGACTACCCTCTTTCGCTAGATTCTTGACAAACCGTTCTACCTCAGCCTGCGACATAGCCCGGCCTCTGCTAAATGTTTCTACCTAGCCGTCGCCTTGGAAGCGATCGGTGATGACACCTTAACAAAGCAATCCGCATACCAAACTGACATCGCTGCTTTTGCGCTTTGTCTGAGCGTGCGTATCGTCAACTTTCCGACATTGGTCTCGAACATAACAAGCGCTCAGTCGAGCGGGATGAAAGCTCGTTGTGGGTAGCTAACCCAGCAGCAAGCGGTTACCATCTACAAAAGCTCGGTCAGAACCGTGCTCAGCAGCGTCTGCTTGCGGATTAGAAACGGCGCGCATTCCGTCCAATACGCCCGGTTCTGCGAGAGGCTGGAGGTGAAATCCCGCCGGCCTTTTCACCACACCATCCGTATCCCGGCGAAGGGCAAGGTACAACCGGGCGGTTCTGCACTTGTGTGTGGTGGCCGGCCACCGGGCCTGCGCCGGCGGCGGCAGTCTAGTACGCCTCGAGCAACCGACGAGGCGAGCATCTCCAGAAGAAGCTGGCCGCGTTCGCCGGCATGCTGTACGCCGGTGCTTCAGCGGGTTCGAACCGCTGTTCGACCCGCAGAAGAAGGTGCGGCCGATTACACTGGCGTTTTGCATTGCCCATGCGCGGCGGGGCTTCTTCGAGCTGGCTGACATGGAGAAGAATGAAGTAGGCGGGCAAGTACAGACTTCAACAGACCCGGTCATCGCGACCGGGAAATTGGTCTTAGAGCATGCGTGTGCCCACAGCATGATAATGCATTGGTAGTCTGTTCAGTTGAAGGATCGTCCTCAGAGAGTGGGTGGTGCGCGCCAAATTTGTATTCGCTCGGCCTCATATTCGAGAAGGCCGCAACAGGCTGCGCAACGTGCTGTCGACCGTACCGAACTAGTGTTGTGGGCGGGTAGCTTTGCTACCCTGGCTATGTCGCGTGTCAATCCGTTAGGTGGTCGGCTGGCGAGTTGTTCAAATGACGAATTCACATTCGTTGACTGCATCCCCACAGCGGCAGGAACTCGCAGTGCATCACCGTCTCTCTCAGGAGCTCTACCTGCCATCGATGAGTCGAGGCAATATCACATGGCTCCGGGCCGCGCCGCCCCGTTTTCCGAGGTGCAGCCAACGCCATCGACTCCGATCGCTTCGATGCGACAGCATCGGGTCTGCGAACTAACGCGCGCCACCGCGTAACTACCGCATAAGAGTGCTGTCAATTGTCGCTACCAGATCTGGGTGTTTGGGGAAGCAGTACTTGCCTCGTAAGATTACGGAAAGGCCGGATACGCATATGCGTGTTCCCATCAAGCTTCGAGACGCGCAATGCCATGGCAAACATGAATCTCAGCTTCCAATCCTTTGCCGACGCACGCGCGCGACAGCCGACCGTCACCGATCAAGAACTCACCAAATTTAGAGCACTGGTCCCGAGACGTTCAGGTTTCCAGACGAGACGTGTCATGAAGCCAATAGCGCGGGTCGCAGCAGCAATAAACCGCGCTCGGGCACTCTCCGATCTCGACCGGTGCTGCGCAATCTGGTGGCTCTATCGCCTCCATTTCGGCATCAACCGCGACGTGATGTTCGGCCTTGCCGCGGTCACGATCGCTCAGGAGAGGTCCCGCTGCGGCATTTAGGCCTCGTGACATCGGTCACCGTTCATGCGAGCGCTGGCACTGCCCCACCAAACCTGCCACCACGTTGTGTTGGCTGGCGGACAAAAAATCTCAGTCTAACGCCAAACGTCTCAAGTCTCCCCCAGGCCACTAAGGTCGCAATCACATCTAGTACCGGCGGACTGCCCGGGGGCACAAATGGCGCCTGGAAATACGCTGAGCAGACCGCACAAGCCGAACTAGTGCTCGCCGTTAGCAGCATCAGCAGGATGAGATTTGTGGCGTGGATGATGCTGCTCATGCAGCCCAACATCGTCAATTGACGGGCCCGAATAGCTGAGCGGAGAGCGCAAAATCGGAGTGCTTGATTGGTAAAGTCTGCCGATCGGGAGCAAGGACGCGACGCTCGCATTTCACCAGATGATCTTAAGCGGAAAGGAATTTGCCGCGCCCGAAACCGCAAAGGTCGTGGAAAATGGTCGAGTAGCTCATCAAGCAAGTCTGGCGAGCGCATTGCGATGGATTAATCCTCACGCAGAGGGCCCGTGGGCAGGCTGCGTCTCTGTCGATCGAAGTCTCTGTGAGCCATTCGTCGCTGCGGACGGCCAGCCATTCAACCGTTCGCTGCCCGGAAAATGTGCCCTCGGCGCCTATCCACACCAGTTTGGGCGATGACACGACGCCTCAATTTCCAGCTCGCGTTGTCATCGTCATAAATAAATCTCCGTTGACTAACGGCCAAATAAGCGGAGCTATTCGGATTTAGGTGACGAGGTGATCGGGCGCTTTGTTTGCCGGTGCCAGCACTTGGATGACCTCAAGGCCGTGCTTGGGACTGCTGCTGCGAGCTTCGATAACTCGTTGGAATGTTGAGGCGCCGCCGGGTCCCTGTGGCGACGATCACCGGCTTGAACACCATCGGTCTGGCGGTGGTTACGGTAAGAAGCCTTTCGTCCGTACAAGCTGTATCGCCGGGGTGGCCTACACGCTCTCGATGGGTTGGTGGTGCCGGCTCAAGTGCCGCGAAATCGGACAATTACGCTAATCACAAGCCGTAACGAGCCTGTGGGCGCGTCGATCGCGAGTGCCATGCAGACGATGGCAGGTCCATTACAAGAGTAGGTAGGTGCCAAAGTGGACGCGGGGTCCTAGCGTCCTCCTGTTCCTCTGCCGATCATCGAGCCAGAAGCGAACAGCGAGAAGGTCATACGGACAAAACCGACGTGCGGAATCAGGGTGGCTGCGCATGTCACCTCGATGACGAGCTCCGGCGTTCCGATTTGGGCGCCGAAGAAGGCGACGAATGGCGGGGCGCGTGCCTACGGAAAATCAATCAGGCAAGGAGCAGTCTATGGAACGTCAACCGGTTGACGCGGTCACGGCGATCGATCGGCTTGCAGATTCGGATCCGGAGAGAGTTGCGCTGAGGCACGGCGCAGACGAACTCACATATGAGGCGCTACGATCAAGATCGGATGCCCTTGCAAGGACCTTACGAGAGCAGGGTGCTCGCGGCGCGGTTGTCGGCTATTGGGGAGGGCGGGACCTCGACTGGGCGACGGCGGTCATCGCAATTTTGAAAGCTGGATCAACGTACCTACCGCTCGATCCATCGCTGCCGGCTTCCCGTACATCATTCATGATCGAGCAGAGCCGCTGCGCTTTGTTGATGGGCCGAGACCGGCCGGATTCGCTCAGCCTATTCCAGAAGAGCAGCAAAGCAGCTCCGCAATTTGTAGCTATAGAGGCGGCACTGCGCCGGGTGCAGATCTCGTCTGTTGTGCCATCCCCGAACGCGGATGGACTTGCCTATATTCTGTTTACGTCTGGTTCGACGGGCCAGCCTAAGGGCGCAATGATCGAGCGCGACGGCCTAAACAATCATTTGGCGGCAAAGATCGATGCCCTAAGTCTCACTCGGACGGATCGCGTCGCGCAAACGGCATCGCACTGCTTTGACATCTCGCTTTGGCAGCTTCTTTCTGGGCTTTGCGTCGGAGCCTCTACATCAATCATCGATGATTCGACACTGAGATCGCCCTCATCGCTCCTTCAAGCAATTCAACGATGCGGCGCTACGATCGTCCAACTCGTTCCGTCGATGCTGGCAGTGTTTGTTGAATATCTGCAATCGCTTGCCGCGGCAGAGCGAGCCATGGACGGCTTGCGGATTATTTCTACGGTCGGAGAACCTCTAACGCCCGGATTGGCGCGTGCGTGGCTGGCCTTGTATCCCCGCGTTTCCATTCTCAATCATTACGGGCCGACCGAGTGCGCCGACGGCGTGACGCATCATCTGGTTTCCGTTCCGCCTGCGCTGGCTGAGCCTTATGTGCCGATCGGCAGGCCAATTCAAAACGTTGAGGTTTATGTCGCGGACGGACCACGGCTCTGCAGTGTAGGAGAAGTCGGCGAAATCTGTGTTAGCGGCGTCGGTGTCGCTGCCGGTTACGTCAATGACCATGTCCGCACCAAGAATGCGTTTGGGCCGAACCCGTTCTCAAACGACCCGTCGTTCGGGCGCCTATACCGGACAGGTGATCTTGGGCGCGTTCGTTCCGACGGGCTTCTGGAATGTCTCGGTCGACGGGATCGTCAGGTTAAAATTCGCGGGCACAGAATCGAGCTGGGAGAAATCGAAGCTCGTTTGTCCGCTCATCCCTCGGTGCATGGCGCCGTCGCAGTTGCCTCTGTCTGCGCAGGTGTAAAGCTTACGGCGCGAGATATAGCTGGGTCGGAGGCGCAAGCCGAATCGCGGCGTCTGGTCGCGTATGTGTCGGCTCCAGCTGAACTGGCGGAAAGCGATCTTCGGAAGTTTCTTGCTGAGGCACTCCCCAGCTACATGCTTCCGGAAAGAATCGTCCATGTGGACGATATTCCACTGACCAGGAACGGAAAGGTCGATTTTGCAGCGTTGCCTGACCCGGCCAGTGTTCGGCCGTTATTGTCAACGCCCTTCGCGGAGCCGCAATCAGACCTCGAAGTCCGGCTACGTCAAATCTGGTCCGGCATTTTGCGTATCGAGAACATAGGTGTAAATGACCAATTCATAAGCCTTGGCGGAGACTCGCTCCGCGCAATGCTTATATTGGGACAATTGCAGACCTTGCTAGGAGTGAGAGCGGATTTCAGACTGGTCCTGAATGGCACAATTCGATCTCTTGCCGCTTCGATCGAGGGGCGCACTGAGCTCAATCCGTGTACGGCTTTGACATGCCGAAAGCTAAACCGATCACCTCTGACGCACCTCCAGGAGCACCTTTGGTTTTTGGCGCAGCTCGATCCATCTGCCCGGAACTACATCATTCAAGGCGGGCTGCGCATTAAGGGAAACATCAGTTTAGCTCGGTTCAATCGCGCCTGGACCGAGGTCATTCATTCCCACCAGGCACTTTCGGCGCGCTTTATCGACAAAGACGGTCCGGTTCAATGCTTTGATGCTCCGCCATGCACCAATCTTGAATTGATCGATGTATCTCATCTCACCTCCTCCGAGGCTGAGGAGCTCATCGCACAGTTTCGGCGAACGGAGCTGAAAAACAATTTCGATCTCGGACAGGGCCACTTGTTTCGCGCGCGCATGCTCCGGCTTGGTCCTGACAATCATCTCATATTGATCACCGCTCACGAAATCATCCTCGATGCCTGGTCGATTTCTGTTTTGCTCAGAGATCTTCAGCAGAGATATTTAGATCCCGTGGCGCCTTGGCAAGAGAACTGTGCGTCACTCTCGGGCTACGCGGTGTGGGAAAAACAACACGTTTCTCCAGAGGCGCTGGAGAACCAACGTCACTATTGGCGTCGTCAAATTGGTGATGATCCGCCAGCGCTTTCGCTTGGAAGGGCGCGCCCGCAAACAAATTCATACCGCGGCGCCTCGCATCCAGTGCTGCTTGGCAGTGATCTCTCCAGTCGCGTAAGAGAATTCGCGCGCCGAAATGGCTGCACCACGTCGACAACACTGCTGGCGTGCTTCCAGCTGCTGCTACGAATGTATAGCGGTCAGGACGATATTGTCATCGGCATGCCACACGCTGCACGGGATCAACCTGGCAGCGCCGACATCATCGGCTTTTTCCTGAATATGCTACCGATCCGTGCCGCGATCGATGCCGGTCAGTCCTTTTCTGCTCATGCCACGCGCATCCAGGGCCTGGTCAGCGATGCCATCGCAAATTCGGCCTATCCATTCGGATGGATGGTCAGGGATAGTCGGTTATGTCGCGAACCGGGGCGATCACCGATCTTCCAGGTCATGTTCAACATGTACTCCGAAGCTGCCGAACCCGTTGGTCGGGACGAGTTGGCTCTGACATTCCGCGAGTACGACACAGGCTATGTCAAATTCGACTTAACACTGTACGCGCAAGATCAGGGCGATGAAATTGCGCTCCAGCTGGCGTATGCGGAAGACATATTGTCGAGTGATCTAGTTGTTCGCATGGCCAACAATCTGCGCTGTCTGATTGCCGCCTGCGTTGACGAACCGCTTGCGCCCATTGAGGAGCTGAGCTGCCTCAGCGCGTCAGACGTCACTCTACTGAACTCGCTGAAAGGATCCAGGCAGCCATATGACTCTGAATGTCTGCTTGTTGAAGCTTTCGAGCAGATCAGTGTCTCCAATCACAGCAAGGTAGCATATTTTGGCGAGTTCGGGGAAGTCACATTCGGCCAGCTGCGTGAGCGCGTAGCAGCTATCAGGTCCTTCCTACGGGATTTGGACGTGGGCGCTGGCGATATGGTCGCCATGCTGGTCGACCGGTCGCCTGACGTTGCCGCTGTAATGCTGGCGGCGCGAGCTTTGCACTCTATTGTCGTGCCGATACCGCCGGATTATCCGCCTGATCGGATCCAATATATCCTGCGAGATAGTCAGGCAAAGGCTGTGGTTCACGCAAATAGCACGGAGACTGGCTTTGACATACCTTCGATTTGTCTATTGACTTTAGACAGGTGCAGGGCGCTGACGGATAATTTCGAATCCAGCGACTCACCTTCAGATCACCAAATTGCGAACCTTATATACACGTCGTCCTCAACAGGGCGGGCGAAGGGGGTTCTTATTCCGGAATCGGCCATTCTCAATCGGCTGAACTGGATGTGGCGACGCTTTCCCTTCGATGGTACCGACGTGATGGTTGTCCAGAAGTCCGCTTCCCTTGTTGCGTCCGCTTGGGAGTATTTTGGTGGGCTTCTGAGAGGTGTGCCCACGCTGATCCTCACCCAAGGGCAGGTGCTAGATCCCGATCTGTTGTTGTGCAGTTTGGCAAAACATCGTGTGACACGCTTTTTTGCCTCTCCGCCACTCCTGTCCGGTATCATTGGGTCCCAGGAACGGCAACCGCAAAGGACCGCCTTGAGATTGGTCACAAGCAGCGCCGAACCGATGCCTTCCTCGCTGCCCGCTCGCTGGCGCGGGTCTTTTCCGGGCGTGCCGTTGTGGAACTTCTATGGTGCGACGGAATGTGCGTCCAATGCAGCCGTGCACGAAACGTCGGATGCCAATGACAACTCGGCGCTTGTGCCGGTGGGGCGGCCAATCGACAACGTCAAACTCTACGTGCTCGATTCACGATTGAAGAGAGTGCCTGTTGGAGCCCCCGGCGAACTGTGCATCGCGGGCCGCTGTCTGAGCGCTGGGTACTGGCGGGATCAAGATCGGACTGACCGCTGTTTCGTGCCGAATCCGTATGATAGCGGACAATATGACGTGCTCTATCGAAGTGGGGACATCGCACGCATCTCAACCAGCGGCCTTCTCGAGATTTGCGGCCGATCGGACAACCAGATCAAGGTAAGGGGCTTTCGCATCGAGCCGGAGGAGGTCGAAGTTGCCCTTGAGTCTCATCCGGCAATCGCAAAGGCCGCGGTCTTCGCAGAAGGCATCGATGAGGATCGCCGCTTGACGGCGAGCCTGGAGCCCGCTCAGGAGAATCTAAGCTCTCGAGAGATTCTCGCCCACCTGCGCAACAGATTGCCATCTCCCATGGTTCCCACAGCCTTCAGATTGGTTGACAGTGTTCCCCTGACGACAAGCGGAAAGATAGACCGTGCTCGCCTATCCTCCGTTCCTTACCGCGAGATAGAAACTAGTCCATCTGCTGAGCCCCGCACCAGGAACGAGCGAGTTCTTGCTCGCATCTGGGAGGATCTATTAGGCGCCAAAGGGATAGGAATCGACAGCAGTTTCTTTGATATCGGCGGCGATTCTCTTCTCAGCGTACGTTGCGTCACGCTGGCGCGCAAGGCCGGGCTGAATCTCACCGTCAACCAGCTTTATCGAACACCGACCATCAGGGAGTTGGCGGCCGCGGAAGCGGAGGCGGCACCCCACAACGCGGCTTCCGCGGACGGCCTACTGCCTGTGCCCCCCGTAATATCGTTTTGGAATTCTCTTGTCGGCTTTGACGAGCATTTTAACCTCGGCGATCTGTTCTTCTTGCGCGGCGGCATCCTGGACATCAAGATCCTGGACCGCGCTCTGGCCCATGTCATCGAGAGGCACGAAGGCCTCAGGCTCCGCGTTGCCCGAACCCAAGATGGACTACGGCTGGGGATTGGCCCTTGTCCGGCCGAGCGCATCGTGGAGGAGATCGATCTCGTCCGGATGACCGGCCCAGACCAGCGCAGGACAATCGAGAGCGTCTCGGCAAGACGTCAACACATGTTTCGGTTTGACGGCCACACGCCTCTCGTTCACGTCGTGGCCTTCCGTGCTTCGGAAAGCGGCGATTATTATCTGCTGGTACTGGTGCATCATTTCGTAGTGGATGGGATGGGCTATCGGCTATTCCTGGAAGCATTGGAGGACGCATACAACGCTCTTGCTGCAGGCCATGATGTGAATGGTGCCGAGGCCGTACAAAGGCTCTCTCCCTGGTTGAAGCGGCTCGAGCACTACGCGAACAGCGAAGCACCAGACGAACTCAAGCACTGGGAAGGCATTGACTACGATCAATTCAACTTCCGTGTCAACGACGCGTCATCGGCCCGCACGAGTGTTGCCGAAGAAAGCGCGAGAGAGCTTCACGATGCAAGTCTTAAAGGTCGTCGCGAGGATGCGAACGGCCGTTCGCTTCGGGCCAAGTATCATCTTGAGATCGACCGGGAAGCGACAGCGAGTCTCCTCAGTATTGGAGCCAGATCAGCGAATTGTCAGGACTTTGATGTGTTTCTTGCTGCCCTGTCGGGTGCGTGTGGAGCCCTGTTCGGCAACTATTCGCTTTGGATTGATAGCCTGACCTCGACACGAGGCCGGCTGTTTGACGATTTCGATTCATCTCAGATCATTGGTCTTCTCAGCGAGCTCGTTCCGCTTTCACTGAATGTCACAGGAAGGGAGTCGCGTTCCGACCGGGCTCGTTTGATATACCGGCAGCGCAATGCGCTGCCGCGCGGGGGAATAGGCTTTCGGGCCCTGAAATTCCTAAACCGAGATCCAGCCGTGCGGCGTCGGCTCGATCGCCTGCCACTGCCCAGAATTGGGGTGAATTATCGCGCCCGCTTGCAGCGCCATTTCCCACGCCGTTTTCTAGACACAGAACCTTCTCCACTTTGGATCGGCGAACACATGCATCAAGCGGCGGCGATCCACGTCTTGTGGTTCGATGTCGGATATCAATCGGGCGATCTACAGATTGACACCACGTATGATCCGAGCATGGTCGATTATGAGGTGACCCGCCATCTTTGCACGGTCTTGCAACAGGAGCTGTTGCAGACGATCAATGAAATTCGGAAGATCTCGGGACACCTTCATCCATGAATGAGCCCGATGCGGAATTCGCCGCCGAGGCCGATCACGATGTGATGCCGAACAAGAACGCGCGCATCGATCTATCAGACCCCGGTCTGTTCAGACTTATCCTACGGCTCGCCATTCCGTCTGTTGTTGGCTTGTCGATCAACGCGTTGCAGCAGGTCGTCAACGCAATCTTTGTTGGCGCACTCGGCGCGCCGGCGATCGCAGCCGTCAGCATGACCTTGCCGATCGTGGTCCTGCTCGCGGCGGCCGGACAGGGGATAGGAGTTGGAGCAGCGTCGTTCATATCTCGTCATCTTGGTGCTGGTGAGTACCTAGAGGCGAGTCGAGGCGCCAGTACTGCTCTCGCGCTCGCCGCGCCAGTCGGCATCACGGTCACAGTCGCTCTGTTTCTAAACATGCGAGAGATCTTCCTAGCGCTCGGCGCAACTCCAACCATCATGCCCCTGGCGCTCGACTACGCGACCACACTTTTGTTCGGATGCACCCTGATGCTTCTGAATATCGTCAACGGCTTCATCGTCCGAGCCGAAGGCGATACACGATTTAGCATGTGGACGATGATGACCGCCTTCATACTGAACGCTGGCCTTGATCCAGTGCTCATATCCGTGCTGGACCTCGGTGTGCGAGGCGCCGCTCTCGCAACGCTTGTGTCTCAGACTGCGGCTATTAGCCTCTATATCGCGTATTTTACCAAGCGACGCGGAATGGTCGTCGTCAGGATGTCTCACATCTCGTTGCGAGCAGATCGCATCAGACAGATAGCGTTCGTGGGGGCGCCAGCGACCATGACCAGCATCTTATCTGCTATTACTGTCGTGCTCTTGTACGGAGCAGCTGCGCCCTTCGGCGAAGAGTCCATCGCGGCCGTGGGAATAGCGGTGCGACTCTTAACGATTGGCGCACTGCTTATCAGCGGTTTCTGTATGGGGTCTCAAGCTATCCTGGGTTTTGGCTGGGGCGCACGCGATTTTGCTCGCGTACTGAGGGCTGCAAAGGTCATGCTCTCTATCACGGTTGCGCTTTCCTTTGCGTATTCCGCGACCGTTATGGTTTTTGTCCGTCCTTTGGTCGGGCTGTTCAGCGATAGCGATAGCGTCAGGGAAATTGCCGTTTCTGCCTGCACCGTCTTCCATCTCTTTTTTGGACTGTATGGTATTGAGACTGTCGTCACGGCGATGCTTCAATCGCTCGGGAGAGCGCGTCTCAGCGCGGTTGTGTGTTTCGCGAGACATTATCTCTTCATTCCGGCTGTACTGTTCTTCCCTGCCATCTCTGGCTTCAGCGGAGTATTGGCCAGTCAAGCCATCGCGGAGCTAGGCGCCGGGATGATTGCACTGTTTATCATGCGCCGTCAGTTCGTTGAGCTCAGGCGATGCGGCCGACACATTCAGCCTGGAATCGAAAGTGCTCTTTGATCTGATCATCGGAGCCGGCATTTAAGCCTGCATGGCCGGCGACGGGATGGCTCCAAAATTAGGTGTGATGTGCAAGAGCGAGTCGCTATGTATCGGTCTATATCGCTGCGATTGCGATGAAGGCAAAGCCGTCGAACGTCGTGCGCGGGTGGCGCAGCGCGGCGAGGTCGACGTCACGCCTAGTCTTGGCGAGCACTCGAGCTCAAGCCAAGGATAAGAGAGACCGATCATGAGGAAGCTACATCCGTGGCTTATGATCTGAAATCCGACCGCCCTTCAGTGTCGTGTCGCTCATAGTGAGGCAAGTAGGCAGCCGGAATTTGCGGCTTGCAGTCTGAGAACGCAAAGACGCCTTCGGAGCGATATTCCCGGCTGTGGGCGCTCTGTTTCGATTGTGTGTACTCAACTACCGCGAGGCCAAGCGGCATGCACGCCGTAAGGAAAATCTACGTCTCCGGGTAGAACGAAAGACACGGCATCACGGGGACGACCTGCATTCGTGCCGAGTGCAAATTTCGAAAATCGAGGGATTAAGTCCGTTGTTAAGCTCCGAGCCGAGAGGATTCGGCGGCGAAAACTCTAGCCAAGAATGGTCCAGTTTGACGGCCTCAGATCCCTTGAATCGTACGTAGCGTCAAGTTGTATCTCAGATGGGTGGGACGGCCCCCGACCACGCCAAGGCTATCCAACGAGCGAAAAGGATTGCGAATGTTTCAATTCTTAGACTCACGCCGCAGGACTTCCGTGATCAGCGAAAGCAGGGCGGTTTGAACGGCACGCTCTTCTTTAGCGATGGTGGCGGTGTTGTTCACCCGATGCAGGCCCGTTCCCCTTCGGATGCACCTCGGAGCACCAACACGCCATTGCGCAAGTGGCGGCTTACGAATCGCCGATGCTGATCTCGTTACGAACGCGGCTGCGCGACGAGCGGAGCTGGAGCTCTCCACCGATCCAACAAACGACTAACATTTTGATGAACGAAATGGGAGCCATGATGACCGGCGAATCTATCCTGATTTTGGGCGGCGGACCGCGAGTGCGGACGCAATATCGTGAACAGCGAAACCAACATGTTGGCGCCGACGTCGGCACCAGTGGCAGCGACGCTGCTTCTTGGGCGGGTTGCACAATGGCAGAAATGCCGCTCGATCATCGCCTCTACCCGTTGCGACCGCCTATTCCGCTTTGGACATACCCACCTCCTACTCGGCAGCAGAGCTTCGTGGCCCTAGCGGACGGCCTGCCATGGCGGCCTATGCTAGCAGCCATTTCGCCGCGGACCGGACCGCGCATGGTTTCCGGGGCGGCATGAGCTATGCCAAGAGGTGAGGCTCCCTTGACCGCCTCAGTCAGGCCGCTTGAACGGGCGAGTAATCATGGCTTTTGAGACACAGCATCCAGTATTCCAGGCCTTGCGCGAGCGTCTATTACTGGGCCATTGGCTACCCGGCACAGCCTTGAAGCCTGCCGACATTGCCGATGAGCTTCGCGTCGGAATTTCGCCCGTACGAGAGGCTTTGATACGGCTGACTGAGCGCGATGTGGTGCAAAATGTCGACCACAAGGGGTTCAACGCCAGGCCGATCGACCCACATCAAGCCATCCTGTTCTGCAACATGCTGTCGCAAATGTATGTCGATAGCATCAGCGATTTCACCAAGGCGAAGCTGATTGATGAAGTGGCGGCAAGCTTCTGCGGTGAAATTAAGCCCATCTACGCAAGCAATGAGGATCCCGCCAAACTCTTCTTGAAAGCAGGCGAGTGCTATCGGCGCGCGTTGCTGGTCAAACAGCATCGCCACATTGCGGATCACGTCGCGGACGTCGTTTATGTCTACCTTTCACGCGCAATGGGAACACGTACGTACTACAGCGAGTTGCTTGTCGAAAGTCAAAGTATCAGTGCGTTGATGGTCGAAGGGCAGCACAAAGGCGCAGCCCGTGCCATCCAAGACTTTTTCAGGCGCCGGGTCACGGAAGTTATGCGAGCACAAGCGAGGCTCTCGCGGATGCCGACCACGACAAATCTAGCACGTAGTCACGTGGACTTATCACGCCCCGGCGATGCGTGATTGCTATGATCGTCGTGTCCGACGCGAGTTGCCGAAGTTCGTCGAAGATTCCGCGCTCGGTCTGCTCGTCCAACCCGGAACTGGCCTCGTCGAGGAGCAACAGCCGAGGCCTTGCGATGAGGGCACGGGCGATCGCAAGGCGCTGCCTCTCGCCGCCGCTTAGCAATTGGCCCCGCTCGCCGACGCGGTAGTCCAAACCGTCCCGCAAGGAGGTCACCTTATCAGCCAGATGGACGCATTCTAGTGCGTGGAACACGTCCGCATCGGGAAACGGGCGGCCCAGCAGAACGTTTTCGCGGATACTCAGATTCATCATCATAGGCTCTTGGGGCACGTAACCTACGTGCGCCAAGTAATCTTCCGGATCGATCGTGGCCAGGTCCAGAGAGCCAACGCGTACCAGGCCGCTGTAGCCTTGATGCATTTTTAGCAGGAGCTGCATAAGCGTCGATTTGCCGGCGCCCGAGCGTCCGATGATGAAGTTGATGACGCCGGGCTTGAACTCGCCCGTTATCCCAGAGAGAAGCGGCGAGGCGGCGCGCTCATAACCAAACGAAAGCGCGCTGATGGAAATGGCGAGTGAGCCCGATATCGGCATAGTACGCTTGAGCATAGCGGGTCGTGCCGCTGGGGCATGGGCATCAAGCAGCGCCTGCAGCGGCCGGGCCATGCCACGCGCAATGATGATGTCTCGAATTGACATGCCAATAAGCTCGAAGGGCCGGTTCAGTTGAACCAGGATCATGCTCACCATGACGAGCCCACCTATCTCGCCTGATCGGTCATAGAGCCACAGCGAAAGCCCCAAGATCGAGGCATACTGAACGAACAAGAGGGTCGCTTGCAAAGCGCCATAGTGCAACCGGGCGCCATAGAACGAGAGCCAGGCTCGGCGCGTGGCGGCGGCCTGGCGGTCATACAACTCAGCTATCCAGGGTTGAGCGCGGAACACCCTGATCGAAATGATGTTCTCGATTGCATTTCCTAAAACGTTCGAGCCCTCGTTACTTGAGGCCTGCGCCTCAGCCTGATACACTTTTGTAACTCTATTGCTCTTCCACGTTATCAACACGAGGACGGCGCCGTAGGCTAGAACGAACAGCGCCACAAACCAATTTGCTGCTCCACCGACGGCAAGGAACGAGAACGCAACATCGGCGACCCCGCCCATCAGCACCATCAAATAGAGCTGAATGTAGATCTTATTGGACTGGTGCCAACTCTCTACCATTGCCGAAATCTTGCTCGGATTGTTTTGAGAAAACAGCGAGCCCTCGGCGCTCACCAGAGCGGCCATGATCTTCTTGCTGGAGAGATTACGAACGTCCTGTTCCAGCCTGTTCGACAGAACCGCCTTGACCTCCTGCAAGCACCGAGCAAGTGCGGTCGTAACGGCAAACAGCAACAACAAACTGAGCGTAAGAAGCGGCGGCGCGCTGGCCAGCCGGGCGACGGCCCGTGAGAACAAGAGCGGCCCGGCGACCGTGCAGGCAGACGCTGCAATGGTCGTGAGCAAGAAGCCCGCGACAAGAACGCGGGAAGATTGCAGGCTCGTCTTGATGATGTCCCATTGGAGCGGGGGCAAGAGCGGCTTACCCCAGTTCATGAAGGTCCATCCAATCGGCAACAGCGCAGAGACGAACGAGTGCAAACGCTGAGTCGTATGACAAATTGTCGATAGCTGAACGGAGGAGATCGCGGGAGATCAAGCCTTGCCGATACAATGCACTACGCTCGACACGTGACACTAAGGCACCATATTCGTACCGCATTAGCATGTCGCGCCCGGCACCTTTGCCAACCCGATAGTAGATCACGTCGGGCAAATGTTCCCGGAAGGCCTCGCGCTCAAGTGCACGATCAATTCCATTTGAGTGATGATGTCGGCGAGCCGTGACGAGACTTGCCTTGATGAGCGGCCAGAACACAAACGCCTTTCGCTCTTCTACCGCAATGTCTCGTAGTGCGATGCGATTGAGCTCCGCATGACGCATGCCGAAGAACTGAAACAGTCGCGTCGTCGGCAGGTGGCGTAGGGACCTGGCGCCTGGTACGAGCTCTGCACCGAAATCCGGCCGCACTGACGCGACAGGCGACTGCGGCCGATGATCACCGAGCATATGGCGGCGTAAGTCCCGGCCGCTCCGACCGGTGATCACCTCGCGAAGAACACGCCAGACAGACGTTCGAGCCTGAATCGCAAGGCCGGCGAGCTCGCGCAATGCATCTTGTGGCGATCGGGATTCGGCAAGCAGCTCTCTGGCCATCGTCAAGCGGCGCATTCTGAGAAATAGTTGATCGCCTCCGTCTCCTGTGAGCACCAGGCGCGATCCTGCGGCCTGCGCAGCCTCGTGAAGTTGAGCCGTTGTGGCGATCGTGGCCGCTAGCTTACAAGGTCGCGGCGTTGGAGCCAGCAATTCTGACGATAGATGGGTCATCGACGAGCGAGCATTCGTTTCGACATAGGTTGGCGCGCCGCCCACCTGCTCGGCTAGCGCGGCAAAAAAGAAGCGTTCGTCACCATTGACGTCCGTCTCTGAGTAGCTGTTCAGGAGGGAAAGGGGCCTGCCTCGATGGAGGTCGGCCGCAGCCAGCGCCACTACCGACGAATCAAGGCCCCCGGAACATTGAATACTGAAAGCACCGCCATAGTGGCGGGTTTTGTGAGCGACGCTCGCTGAGATCAATTGGCGAAAACTGGCCACGTCATCCTTGAAAGAGAACGCCGAGGTGTTGAGCCTGGCTACGGCGCCCGCCAGAAAATCGACTTGCCGAAAAGTCCCCCTTGAGACGATGAGCGCCGCGCCACTCAGTAGCTCAAAAATCCCACACAACCCTGTTTCCGGGGTCAACCAAGACGCGTTGCGTATCAGGCCAGTCAAATAGCCAAAGTTGAAGGCGTGGCGTTGCGCCAAGGCGGCATCTGGCAGCTTCAGTCCTGCCCAGCACTCAATCTCATCATTTCTGACCTGGTAGAAGATGGAGATCTCCGAGAAAGGTGGGCGTACGATCGCGATGCCACTTGGCGCGCGAACAATGAACGCCGCGTCGCCAGCGTACCGCTCCTGCAGCAAGGCGACAATCTCCGGCAGAGACGTGTCTTTGAACTGTGTTGGTTCCAATTCAGTCGGCATGCCGGTCTCGGCGTCAACAATATCGTTGAGCACCGTGATTTCCACGCGGCCGTCTACAATGATGGTGGCAAGCTCCTTCGCTGAATCCAAGAGCCCATCTACATTGAGTCTCATTTCGCGAAGCTCAAGATGACGCTGTAGTCCTCCACAGCACGCTTCGCGTCGTTCAAAATGAGGTCACCAGATTGCAGCCAGGCGTGGGCTCTGAACGGGGGCTGCTTCACACCAACGAGGAGCTCGAGCGATGCGATGTAGGGATAGAAAAACAGATACCCCCCTACGGAATCCTCAAGGCAGCGCGGGCGGCGGAACCGAAGATTGCGCAGATGTTGGAATACGCTGGCGTAGTAATCGATTGTTTCGACTCCCATTGACGCCGGTTCCCCGACGCGAGGCACGTAAAAAGTCGAGTTGACGAGCGATGGTCTGGCTGCGAACGAAGCGAGCAGCATGAGCCGCACGCGCATAGTGCCACACCAGATGGAGGGGTGGGAGAAAGGCTGGCGGTGAACTCAGGCAATCGCGCAACTTGGCCGTCGTCTCGGTTAGCCGTTCACGCTCCTCCGGACAAGCTGCAGAAGTGCTCGCCATGCTGTAACGATTGGATTGCAGGTCGAGGCTGATCCAACGCCCGTTAGACCACGCATGAAATATGTCACTCACAGCAGCGATCCCTTGGCCACCGCCTCAAACTGATGGGATGGGCCGAAGCCCATCCCATCAAGACGGTCCGCGTCAATCGGACTCATCCACGAAATAATAATCGCCGGTCGTGTGTTCTGCGCGCCACGAGCCCCCAAAGCCTTTTGTGAGCTCGGTGGCGTCCCCGAGGTCCTGCACCGTGTCATTGATAGCGGTTTCATTGATAGCGGTTGTATTCATCCACTTTCTCCAGAGTGACCGGCATATCGCCAGCGCGCGGAAGCTAGCATCGTGATATAAAATAGGGCTTTTATTTTCTGAGTATGATCTCGAGCGATTTGAAAAATAGTTTGACGTTGCGGAGGATGCGGGATGGGCGACGAGGCAATTAGGTGGCGCGTTTGCGGCCAGCGGCCGAAGGGACGATGATTCAATCACCTATAGCGCCTGAGTAGAGTTACCGGCACGGAAGGCGTCTAGTTCAATGGTAGCAATTCCATGGCCAGCGACCGCTTCGCGCTGACAGACAGTACCAGATCCAGTGCAGGCAGCCGATCTGACTTAAGCAAAGTCTAATCCGACTTCGTCACCGCGCAATGCCGCGACAGTTTCCGTCGCCGTGCGAAAGCTTGCTCAAAATGATCGCGATATTTGCCGAATCAGGCACCATGCTGCTGGGCTTGCAAGCCGCCAACCACTTTTGGCTTGGCATCGGGTCCGGCGCAGCAGCGCACCGACCCGTCTAACCGAACATAGATCTCTCAGCCGGCTTGGCGTTCTGGTAACGCTGCGTGATTTACGGCAGCAACTCCCGCTGAGGCGCGTCACGTTGCGCTTTGAAAGCGACGACGAAGACCTCAAGCCCGGCCGAGGTTAAACCGTTCTCAGTGACGAGACCCAGCCGCATGAGGTTGACCGCTGTCTCCATACATGGAACCTCCGCCAGCCGAGCGGACGCCCAGCGGTCCGCTTGCAGGACGCCTTCCAACAATGATGAGAGAGCTTTTACTGATCGTGTCGCCCCCGTGCAGTGGATCGTGTGACTTTGCCGGGCTGGCCGCGTTTGTTTGGAATTCTGCAGAACGATCTCGGTCAGCGCATATTGTCGCCGTTATGTCGCCCATTCTTCGCGATTTTGCAGAGAAACAACCTGGCCTTTCGATTAAAAGGAGGGGCCAAACAGGAGATTGCATATGAAGGTCGGGGTCCCTAAGGAAATCAAGACGCACGAATACCGCGTGGGTCTGACCCCTGGCGCCGTCCGCGAATATGTGGCTGCCGGTCACAATGTACTGGTCGAGACCAATGCGGGTGCCGGCATTGGCGCGAGCGATGACACTTATCGCAAGGCCGGCGCGACGATTGTCGGCTCAGCTCGTGAGGTCTTCGCATCCAGCGAGATGATCGTAAAGGTGAAGGAGCCGCAACCTTCTGAATGGACTCAGCTGCGCGAGGAGCAGATCCTTTTCACGTACCTGCATCTGGCGCCAGACCCGGAACAGGCGCGGGGACTCCTCAAGTCTGGATGCACCGCTATCGCCTATGAGACCGTGACGGATGCGCATAGCGGGCTTCCGCTGCTTGCGCCGATGAGCGAAGTCGCGGGAAGGCTTGCGGTCGAAGCGGCAGGCAGCGCCCTGAAGCGCTATAGCGGCGGGCGAGGGCTGTTGATCGGCGGCGTTCCTGGCGTGCAGCCGGCCCGCATCGTCGTGATCGGAGGCGGCGTTGTTGGGACACATGCGGCCCGAATGGCCGCTGGCCTGGGCGCCGAGGTCACGATCCTCGACCGTTCGATCCCCCGCCTTCGCGAGCTGGATGAACTGTTCGAAAGCCGCGTTCGTACCAGATTCTCGACCATAGATGCCCTCGAAGAGGAGGTCTTTGCAGCCGACGTTGTCATCGGCGCGGTCCTCGTCCCCGGTGCAAGCGCACCGAAACTCGTGAGCCGCAGCATGCTAGGCTCAATGCGCAAGGGATCCGTCATCGTTGACGTCGCCATCGATCAAGGCGGCTGCTTCGAGACATCGCGCCCGACCACGCACGCCGATCCAACTTACGAGGTGGATGGCGTCATTCACTATTGCGTCGCCAATATGCCCGGAGCCGTCCCGCTCACATCGAGCCAGGCACTGAACAATGCCACACTGCCCTTCGGGCTGGCGCTCGCCAACAAGGGTTTCGCGGCGGTGCTCGAGAATCCGCATCTGCGGGCAGGCCTCAATGCGTATCGCGGCCGGCTTACTTACAAGGCTGTAGCCGAGAGCCTCGGCCTGCCATTCTCCCCGATCGAACAGGCTGCGGCCTGATCCCAGAAGTCCCTATGGGACGTTTCCTCCCTCACTTAAGGGCCGCTCCTTGGAGTGGCCCTTTTTTTGTGCCCGGCATGTTCGGCAGCTTGGAGGTGGAAGCCCTCTACTTTTGGATAGCTATGAAATCCCCCACGGGATCGAATCAACGTGAATCATCCCCTGAGCGAACTCGCGTGGATGACTAGTAAGTGCATTACAACCCAAAGATCCGAAGGAGACGCACTCAGACCAAGCCCACGCTTCGCCGGGGGTGTTACGGCTCGATACGTTCCGACCAGAGCGATATCGTCTTCGATTTACCCCGATACTTCTCGCTGGTCGATCAGTTCCTTGCCGGCGAGGGCGAGTTCAGCTTCGTAGACCGCGCGATCAGTCACCTCGATACGCTCGATATAGTCCCACGGGCTCCTCAGTATCGCGGCTCTAACGTAAAGACATCCGTCTCAGACCAGGTGGCAGGCGACGAACCGGCCGGGCGCAACCTCCTTCAAAGGCGGTCTTTCCGCGCAGACAGGCTTGGCTAAAGGACAACGCCCTCTCAGCTTGCATCCAGGCGCGATATCGATAGGGTTTGGAATTTCCCCGGACAAAGCGAAATCGTCGCGCTTTGCGTCGGGATCCGGAACTGGAATGGCCGCCAGCAAAGCGCGCGAGTAGGGATGCAAGGGCTTTGCAAACAGATCCTTTGTGCCCGACATCTCCACAATGCTGCCGAGATACATCACCGCAACGCGGCTCGCCAGGTACTTCACAGTGGCCAGGTCGTGGGAAATAAAGAGGTAGGACAACCCGAGTTGTTCACGCAGCTTCTCCAACAGAAGAATTGCCCGCGAGCGTAGTGATACGTCCAGTGCGGAGGTTGGCTCGTCAAGAACAACGAAGCGGGGATTCGTTGCAATGGCCCTGGCTATATTGACCCGCTGGCGTTGACCGCCCGAAAGCTCGTGCGGATAGCGGTCCAATAGATCGCGGCCGAGCCCCACCTCCTGCATGAGCTCCTCGATGCGGTCGCGCCGCTCCTTCGCCGGAAGCTTGGTATGAAGCGTGAGCGCCTCCTCCACCATCCGTCTCACCGATAGTCTGGGATTGAGCGAGGCAGTAGGATCCTGAAACACCATCTGGATGTCGCGGCGCAAAGGCTTCATGGCATGCGCATCAAGCCTCGCTATGTCCGTGCCATCATAGCAGACAGATCCCGCCGTCGGCTCGATTAGCCGGACCAGGCACCGCGCGACTGTCGATTTTCCACAGCCGGATTCGCCGACCAATCCAACCGTCTCGCCGGCTTCTATATAGAAGGAGACAGAGTCAACTGCCCGCACGACGGGCTGATCCTGACCTCGCAGGCGTGCGAGCGTCCCGGCCATCCCGCCGAGCGGAAAGTGCATTTGCAGATCACGTATCTCAACAAGTGCCACGGCGTTCCTCGAATCCATAACATGCTACAACATGGCCGGGGGCGGCCTCGATCATCGCAGGGCGTGCCGCGCGACAGCGATCCATTACCCACTCACAGCGTCCTGCGTAACGGCATCCGCTCGGCGGGTTGACCAGGGAAGGAACCGACCCCGGTATGGGCTCTAGGACGACGTCCCGATCGACCCTCGGTATCGATCGGACGAGCGCCTTGGTATAGGGATGGGCGGGATTATGGAACAGCTCCCGCACGGGGGCGCATTCCACCACTTGGCCCGCATGCATAACGGCAACGCGGTCGCATATCTCGGCAACGACGCCGAGATCGTGCGTGACCAGCATGATCGCCGCACCTGTTTTCGCGCTCAATTCGCGCAGCAGATCGAGAATCTTGGCCGCGATTGAAACGTCGAGCCCGGTCGTTGGCTCGTCCGCGAGCAGGAGCTGAGGTGAGGTTGCAAGAGCCATAGCGATCATGATCCGCTGGCACATCCCTCCCGAGAGCTGATGCGGGTATTGCTTGGCTCGCTTTTCCGGCGCCGGAATGCGCACAAGGCGCAGCATCTCGAGCATTTTCTTGTCCGCCTCTCGTGCCGACAAGCCGGCGTGGACCATCAGCAAGCGTGAGATCTGCTTTCCAACGGTCAGAAGCGGGTTGAGGGCGGTTCGCGGCGTCTGCGATACCATCGCGATCTTTGCGCCGCGCATGCGCCGCATCTGTTCCTCAGGGAGCGTACCCAGATCAACTCCGTCAAAGTGAACGCTTCCGGAGACGACGCGCCCTGGGGGACGGATCAGGCGCAGAATGGCGAAAGACGTGACTGACTTTCCCGACCCGGACTCGCCGACCAGCCCGAGAACCTCGCCCCGGCGGATCGTCAGGTTGATGTGGTCGACTGCTTCAATGGCACCCTGGTTTATCTGAAAGTGGACGGTCAGATCAGAAATCTCAAGCAGCTCGGTCATCTCAATCCCCTCATGCGCGGGTCAAGCAAGTCACGGAGTCCGTCGCCGATAAGGTTGAATGCGAGAACGGAAATCATGATGGCAAGGCCAGGAAACAGGAACAGCCACCATTCTCCCGTGACGATCTGTGAGGCACCTTCCGCGGTCATCACGCCCCATTCGCTCTGTGGCGGCTGAATTCCAAGGCCAATGAAGGAGAGCGAGGCCATCGTCAGAAGCGCAAAACCCGTCGAGAGGGTCGCCTGCACAATCAGCGGGGGAAGGCAGTTCGGCAGCAGGTGAATGAACACAATCCTCCAGGTCGGATTGCCGAGCGTGCGAGCAGCATCGGCATATTCCATCTCCCGGAGCCGAAGCATCTCTCCACGGGTCAGCCGCAGATAAGCCGGGATTTGTGTGATCGAGATGGCAATTGCGACATTGGTGGTGGAATTGCCAAGCCCTGCCGTGATGCCCATGGCCAGTACGAAGGCCGGGAAGGCCATCAGAGCGTCGACGACGCGCATCGCGATCGTATCAGCCCACCCCCGGCTGTATCCGACGACTGCTCCAAGCAACCCTCCGATTGAAACGGCAACAAACGTTGCTGCAAAGGCAACCAGCAGGTCGACCCGGGCCGCAAAAATGATTCGCGAGAGTTGATCGCGGCCGAACTCGTCAGTTCCAAGCGCATGCTGCCAGGAAGGCGGCTGCAAAGAAGCTGCAGGGTCGGTGGCATCGGGCGGGTAGGGCGCCACGATCGGCGCCAATATCGCAGCCGCCGCGATCAGCACGATCACGCACAGTGCCGCAAAGGAAACAGGATTGCGCTGAAGCCGCTGCCACACCAGAGATGAAGCCGGTTGCGAAATCGAAGAGGAGAATGATGAGGACATCAGCTGAACCTAATCCGGGGGTCAACGAGGCCGTACGCGATATCGACTGCCAAATTGACCATGACACACGTCACTGCGACGAAGAGGATGAAAGACTGGATCGGAGCCGAGTCCTTCGTAAGCAATGCAGTCACCGCGTAATTGCCAATGCCGGGCCATGAGAACACGCTTTCGACGACCGCATTTCCGGCCATCAAGAATCCAAAAACGATTCCGGAAATAGTGATGACAGGTATCAGCGCATTTCGCAGCGCATCCCGATAAATCACCGTTCTTCGCGGCAATCCGGCCGCCCAGGCCGCCTTGATGTAGTCGGACTCGAGGATCTCAAGCATGGTGGACCGCACCATGCGTGCGACTGGCGCGATCGCGCTGAGCCCGAGGGTCGCTGCAGGCAGCATGAGCTGATGCAGACTTGATCGTAAGGTGGTCCAATTGCCGGTAAGCAGGGAGTCGATCACATAAAGTCCGGTTATGTGTGCGGGAGGTTCTATGCCGGATCCGAGGCGCCCCAGCGGTGAGGGGGCCATGTTGAGCATGTAGAAAAAGACGTAAACGAACAGGAGCCCGGTCAGGAAGCTCGGCATGGCGACACCCATGATGCCGACCACTCGTCCGATATGGTCGATCAATGTGTCGCGATGCACCGCTGACAAGACCCCAAGAGGCAGTCCGATCACGATCGCGATGAGAAGGCTCGCCAGATTGAGCTCGAGAGTGGCGGGCAGGCGCTGCAGAAAGTCCTGAGACACCGGCCGTCCCGTCGAGGCACTCTCGCCAAGATCGCCTTTGAAGATGCCCGAGACGTAGCGGTAGTATTGCTCTGGAAACGGGCGATCCAGGCCCATTTGGTGCTCCATTTCAGCGAGATGTTCGGGCGTGGCAAACGGGCCCGCCTTGACCATGGCCGGATTGCCCGGGAGTAGGTAGGTGAGGGTAAAGCAGATCACGCTGACCCCGAACAAGGTCGGCAGAGCCAGCGCAAACCGTCGCATGACATAATTGAAGAAACCCATTGGAGCGCTCTCCCGTTTAATACGAAGATGACGTGCTCAGGCGAGCTTCATGCTGAAAAAGCGCTCATAACTATCCCAACGCTTCTCAATGCCAACGAGGTCGGATCGCATGACGCGGGTCCAGTTTTCGTACCAGAGGTGCCCCCAAACGGCGTCGCCGATGATGATCTCCTGCAGGCGTTTTGCCGCCGCCAGACGCTTGCTGGTGTCGGTTTCATGCATGTTCTCATCGATCAGCTTGTCGACTTCTGGATTGGAATAGAACGAGGTGTTCGTGCCCTTCGCTGTGCTGTGGAAGTTGAAGAACAGGTGATAGAAGGGATCGTTGATCCAGGACTGCCAGGACTCGATCGAAAGCTGGTGATCGCCTTTGGTTGCGATTTGGCGGAAGGTGGCTTCGGTTTCCTTGACGATGTTCACCTTGAAGCCGATCTTCTCCAGCTCGGTCTGGAGCCAGATCGAGGCCTGCTCGTGCGGCTGCCATCCAGCGCGTACCGCAAGGTCTATCGGAACCGGATCCTTGCCGAAGCCCGCCTCGCGCATCAACTCCTTGGCCTTTGCGATGTCGTACTTGTAGGGACTGATCGTGTTGTCGTAACCGGGCGTCAAACTAGGTACAGGGCTCTTCATCTCGGTGCCGAAACCATACAGCACGCTCGGGATGATCGCCTGGACCGGGATGGCGTAGTTGATGGCCTGCCTCACTTTGACATTGTTAAGCGGAGCCTTCTGCGTGTTCATGCAAAGCCAGTGACACAGGGTGTCCGGCACGGAGACTGTCTTCAAACCTGGCTCCGCCTCGAGGCTCTTCACATTGCGCGGAGACAGCGTTGATCTGCCGACGACCATGTCGATGGCTTTGCGCTTGAGCAGCAGCACGCGATCGGCTTCGTTCGGCACATATTTGAGAACGATCCGATCGAAATAGGGGTGACCACGCCAGTGATCAGCCTGCGCTTCCAGGACGACTTCGACGCCCGGCTGGTTCTTGACTAGTTGATACGGCCCGACGCCGGCCGTATTTCGCTTCAACCAGTTGGCGGCCCAGGGATCGTCTGCGTTCGCATTCGCCTTGACCTCATCCGGATCAAGCAGCGCGTTGTTCATAAGCGCCATCATGTCCAGCGCCATCGGGCTTGGCGAGGGCATATTGATCTCGATCGTGAAGTCGTCGCGCACCTTGAACTGCTCGGGCTTGGTTACCCCAAGAAGGCGCGGAAACAGGAGGCGCATATAACCCGGCGACTGCAGCCCGCGGTCGAGGAGATACTTCACGGTCGTGGCGTTGACGTCGCGGCCGCTCGGTAATTTCAGGCCTTTGCGGATGTTCAGCACCAGCGTGGCGTTGCCATTTTCGAAGGACCAGGACTGAGCGATGCCGCCCTCGATCTCGCCAGGCTTTGCTTGCGACACTCCCGGCTTTCCCTCGACCGGCTGCACCTTCCACATCAGCGGACTGTCGTAAACGTTTGCCTGCACCGTGTAGCCGGCCGACGTCTTGAACGAGGCCGGATCGAGCGTGTCGATGTCGGCATCCCAGGCGACTGTCAGCGTTCGCTTATCTTGTGCGGCAGCTAAACGAGCTGTGCCCGTGAATGTGAGCGCCGCGACGCTGGTTGCGGCGAACTTCAAGAAATCCCGACGGCGCGTGTCCCTGTTCATCTCATTCCCCTCCTGACTGTGCGCGAAAGATTTGCCGGTCGTCCGGTGCGCGATGGCTTGCATTATTGTCATCGTCCTGCTATTGTCAACTAAGTTTCAATATACGAAACTAGGTGATCAAAAAATGGGCGCAATTGAAAATGCCGCGCAAATCCTTAGACTTTTTGGGCCCGGCAGGCTTGAAGTCTCCGTGACAGAAGTCTCGCAGTTATTGAGTATGCCCAAAAGTTCAGCATCTCGTTTGCTGAAGACGATGCTGGTTGAGGGGCTCCTGTCGCGCTCGGAAAATCCTCCGCGCTACAAGGTTGGAAATTTGCTTTTTGAGATTTCGCGCCTCTACAAGCTGAACTCCTCCTTGATCGACGCGGTCGATGAGGCCGTAAAGGAGATCACCCGGGAGACTGGGCATACCGGTTATGTCTCGATCCTTGATGGTGCGGATGTTCTGGTCATCCGGATGCACCAGGGGTCTCATGCCTTGCGCGTATTCACGCCGCTGGGCCAGCGTGCTCCTGCATTTGCGACTGCGATTGGGCGCAGTCTGCTCTCGCGCTTTCCAGATAATGTGGTGCGCTCCCTTCATCCTGAAGGCGTCACGCCGCCTTCGCCGCGCGCCCCTCAAAATGTCGACGAGCTGGTGGCGGCGCTGGATCAGCCGCGCCGGTTCGGCTGGGCCGAGGCCCTCGATGAAGCGATCCCCGGGGTCGGCTCAATCTCCGTGAGCGTCTCCGATCCAGAAATCCGCGAGACGGTGGGCTTCTGTATTTCCTATCCAGCCTCGCACATGAGCGATGAGGAGAGGAATCGTGCGATCACGCTGCTTACGACTGCCGCTGAGCGTATCGCGCACCGCTTCGGCGATCAGTTTCTCATGCAGCGTGCGCAGCGCGCCCTTGGTGGTGGCGGCCCGGTTGCTGCTTGATCCGGTTTTTTGTCGCCGCAATTGACGCGGCTCGGAGGCTATAGATGAGACAATTGAGTCCGGAGGATATCGAGGCGCTCTCCGTCGGCGCCTGGATTCTCGGAACGGGTGGCGGCGGGAGTCCGTATCACGCGCTCTTGAGCATGCGGAGTTACTACAATGAAGGCGTTCGCGTAGATCTGATCGATCCCGACGAGCTGGACGATGATGATGCGATCGCGGTTGTCTCCATTATGGGCGCGCCGCTTGTTTTCCAGGAGCGTCTGGTCGACAGCAGGCTCATCGCGCGCGCCGTGTCGGCCATGGAGGAGCATCTTGGTCGCAAGTTCAGGGCGGTGATGGCAGTCGAAATCGGTGGCGGCAACGGCATGCAGTCCTTGCTCGCTGCCGTCCACCTGAAAATTCCAGTTGTCGACGCCGATGCGATGGGGCGTGCCTATCCTGAGGCGCAAATGACGAGCTTTGCGGTGGGCGGTCTCGCTCCCTATCCGCTGACCTCCGTAGACCCGCGCGGTAATGAGGCGATCGTTGGCAAAACCTCCTCCTGGAAATGGATGGAACGTGTGAGCCGAAAGCTTTGTACCGAGTTCGGGTCCATCGTCGCGACCTGCAAGGCGCCGCGCACCGGTGCTGAGGTGAAGAAATGGGCCATTCCCCGTACCACATCCAAAGCCATCAATCTCGGGCGGGCGGTTGCCGAGGCCAACCGGCAGCACGCTGACCCGATTGCAGCCATTCTGAAAGCGGAATCCGGCAGGTTCCTGTTCTCTGGCAAGGTCGTTGAAGTCGAGCGGCGGACAACGGAGGGCTTCCTGCGCGGCCGCACAGTCGTGGAGGGGCTTGGCGATGATCACGGCAGCCAGATCCGGATCGATTTCCAGAACGAGTGGATCGTCGTGTGGCGCGATGGGCGGGCGCTCGTCTCGATGCCCGACCTCATTTGCGTTCTCGACAGTGAATCCGGCGAAGCGATCGGAACGGAAACCATTCGCTACGGCCAGCGGACAACCGTGATCGCGCTGCCGGCGGCTCCGGTCTTCCTCTCGCCGCGCGGGCTCGACCATGTCGGCCCCCGCGCTTTTGGTTATGACATCGATTTCAAGTCGGTATTCTGCTCATGAGACGCATTGGGATTGACGTAGGTGGCACCAATACGGATGCCGTGCTGATCGACGGCGGAAAAGTCGTTCAAGGCGTGAAGGTCGCCACCACGGCCGACGTCACCAGTGGTGTGGCTGCGGCCATCGGGGCGCTCGATCTGAGTGCCGAGCATGCGAGCGGTCTCGACGCGCTGATGATAGGTACGACCCACTTCATCAATGCGGTCGTTCAGCGCCGTCATCTGACGAAAGTGGCAGTAATCCGAGTTGCACTCCCCGCCACGAGCTCCCTGCCGCCCTTTACCGACTGGCCGGCTGGGCTTGCCGAGCTCGCCAATGGCGGGGTCTTTCAAATCGAAGGCGGCCACGATTACGACGGGCGCAGGTTCGCCCCTCTGGATATCGCGGCAGCCAAGCGAATTGCGCGCGAAATCGGCAATCTCGGCCTCAAATACGTCGTGGTCAACGCACTGTTCTCTCCGCTTGATCCGTCCGACGAAGAAGCGGTCGCCGCCATCCTGCGCGAAGAAATCCCCGATGTGTCGGTGACCTGCGCACATTTGCTCGGCGGGATCGGATTGCTCGAACGTGAGAACGCCGCAATTCTCAATGCCTCTCTCATTGCGCTTGCTCGGGAGACCATCACGGCTTTTGAGCAAGCCAAGTCAAAGGTCGGGCTGAACGCGCCGCTTTTTGTCACGCAAAACGACGGCACCGTCGCGGAGGCCTCGCGTGCCGCCGCATACCCTGTGTTCAGCTTCGCCTCCGGTGCGACCAACTCGATGCGCGGTGCGGCCTATCTTTCCGGGCTCAAAGATGCGGTGGTGGTTGACGTCGGCGGAACGACGGCGGACTTTGGCTACTTGCGGAACGGCTTTCCCCGTGAAGCCAACACGGTCGTTCATATTGGAGGCGTCAGGACCCTATTCCGCATGCCGGACCTCGTTTCCATCGGACTTGGTGGCGGCAGCCATATCGACCTTGGAGCGGCAGCCATCGGGCCGCTCAGCGTTGGGTATCGCCTGGCCACGGAAGCGCTGGTGTTTGGCGGCAATCGCGTGACCTCGACCGACATCGGCGTTGCCGCCGGACTGATCGACCTTGGCGATCGCAAGCGTGTGGCACACATCACTGCCGATGACGTGAAGAGGGTTCTGTGCCGCTGCAAGGAGATGCTGGAAGAGAACGTCGACCGGATGAAGACAAGCGCTTCAGACGTCACGCTGATTGCGGTCGGGGGCGGCGCGTTTCTTGTTCCGGAAGAATTGCAGGGCGTCGGGCGTGTCGTTCGGGTTCAACACGGGGGCTGCGCGAATGCGGTTGGCGCAGCCATTGCGCAGGTCAGTGGTGAAGTCGATCAGGTGTTCCAGGGGCTGACGCGAGACGAGGCGGTTGCTTCAGCACGCAAGCTTGCCGATTCCCGGGCAGTGGAGGCCGGCGCGGATTCGGAATCGCTTGCCCTGGTCGAGGCAGAGGATACGCCGATCGCCTATCTGCCCGGAAATGCCATGCGCGTGCGCGTCAAAGTCGTCGGCAATATCCGATCAACCCGAATTGGGCAAACAGCCAAGGAGAAAGTCACATGCCAGTCCGTTTCCTGATCAGCACGCTCAAGGAAGGGGTCGACCCAGCGGAATATGAGGCCTGGGTCCGCGAGCGCGACTACGCTCTCGTGCGGAGCCTCGACAATTACGTGAGCTACAAGGTTCATCGCATTCGCCGCCCCATCCAGGGCGCCGAAAACTCGACGTGGCAATACATCGAAAGGATCGAGGTCAAAAGCCTGGAGCAACACGACAGGGACCTTGCCTCACCGGCTGGTGTTGCGCTGCGAGAGGAGCTCTATGGCAAGTTTCTCGATCGCTCGAAGAACATCTATTTCGTCAGCGACGAGATAGAATGATCTGTGCTCCGCGTTGAGCTCTGCCTAGTCCAAGAACGTAAGCGCAAACAGGACACCAACAAGATGACCCTCGACCTGCTGATTCTCGGCAACGCGCCAATGGCCAAGATGCTTGATCGCGTGAAGCTCGCCGAAGCGAGCGGATACGACACGGTCTGGCTTGCCGATGAACGGTTCTATCGGGAGGTCTATTCGTGTCTTGGATATTTTGCACAAAATACGTCTCGGGTCAGGCTCGGACCCTGCGTGACAGATCCCTACGCCAGACATCCGGCGCTGACGGCCATGGCGATTGCGACGCTCGACGAGATTTCCAACAAGCGCGCAATTCTCGGCCTCGGCGCCGGTATTTCCGGTTTTGCTGAGCTTGGCATCGATCGGAAGAAGCCGGCGCGCGCTATCAGCGAAGCGATCGAGGTCATTCGGATGCTCCTGCGCGGCGAGACCGTCACCTACGAGGGAGAGGTCATTCGGTTCAAGGAGGGCAAGCTGAATTTCACCCCTGTTCGCGCCGATATCCCAATCTATGTGGCCAGCAATGGTCCGCTCGGCCAACGGACGGCAGGCGCTTGCGCCGATGCCGCGTTCATGGAGGCCGGCGGCAATGCTCCGGAAATCAAGGCCTTCCGCGCGAGACTGGACGATGGGGCCAGGAAGGCGGGCCGCGATCCCAAATCCGTCAGGCTGATCGTTCGGCTCAATGCCTGTGTTGCCTCAGACGGTCAGGCCGCCCGTGACGCGCTTCGGCCGACGGTTGCAAGACTGCTCGGGGCAGGGCGTCTCAAGTTTGAAACAGCCGAAGAGCAGGGGCTGACCTTGCCGGAGGACGTGCTCGCCTCTGTCCAGGGCGCCCATTACGCCGCCGGGGTGACGCCTTACCTTCCTCTGCTGCCATACGTGACCGATCGCCATATCAACGCCTTCACTTTGGCCGGCAATGTGGAGGAGGTGACCGCGCGTGTGATCGAACTGCGCCAGGCCGGCGTCGACGGGATTATCATCATGCCCTTCGCTCCCGAAGGAGGTACGATCGAGGATACGATCGCCAAGATGGGCTCCGAGGTGTGGCCTGCCGCCCAGGCGCTGGAAGGGAGCAAGCCATGAGCTTTGATCTCCATCGGCCGGCCACGGTCACTGAAGCTATCGACCTTGCTCAACGCTTTGCGCCGACCGCGCGCTATGTCGCCGGCGGGACCGATACGGTTATCCAGATCAATCGGAAGAAGATCGATCCCGTACATCTGATCGATGTCGCCTGCCTGGCCGGAATGAGCGAAATCACCGAGACTACCGAAGCATTCACCCTCGGCGCGTTAACGAGGTACCGCACGATCGAAACGCATTCTGCGTTTCGGGGTAATCTGCGAGCGTTGGTCGAAGCTGCCAGCGTCGTCGGTGGCCATCAAGTACGAAACATCGCAACCATCGGCGGCAACATCGTCAATGCTTCTCCTGCCGCCGACTTTGTGCCGCCACTGCTCGCGCTCGATGCAAGCCTCGACATGACAGGTCCCAATGGACGGCGCTCCGTCCCCTTGCGCGACTTCATCGTCGGCCCGGGAAAGACTGATCTCTTGCCCGCCGAGATCGTGACCAGCATCCGATTTGCCAAGCTTCCGGCCGGATCCGCAACCGCCTTCCTGAAAGAAGGGCGCCGGCGGGCCATGGAGATATCGGTGGTTTGTGTTGCAGCTTGCTTGACGCTGGATGCCTCCACCTCGCGTTGCGCTTCAGTGCGCCTGGCAATCGGAGCCGCAAGCCCAAAGGCGTTCCGGCCCGAACAGGCGGAGAGTTATCTCATCGGCAGATCTGCCGGAAAGGAAAGCTTTGTGGAGGCGGGCAGGATCGCGGCAGAGGCTTCCAGTCCCATTTCTGATGTTCGCGCGTCGGCCGGCTACCGCCGCGGTCTTGTCGCGGTCATGGTCGAGCGCGCGCTCGGGACATGTTTGCAACGAATTCGGGAACAGGATCAATGAACCGGAAAATTCTCAATATCGTTGTCAATGGCGAGAGCCATCAGCTGCTCATTGAGCCTCATTGGACGCTGCTACAGGTCCTGCGCAACGGGATCGGCATGATGGGCACCAAGGAGAACTGCCTGGAAGCAGAGTGCGGGGTCTGCACGGTGCTGCTCGATGGAAGGGCCGTCAATTCCTGCATCCTGCTCGCGGGGCAAGCTGAGGGATGCTCGATCACCACGATCGAGGGGATCGGCGATCCTGAGCATCTGCATCCCCTTCAGGAAGCATTCATCGAATGCGGCGCCGTTCAGTGCGGCTACTGCATCCCGGGCATGATCCTGACGGCAAAGTCATTCCTGGACGAAAATCCGGGCTGCCGCCCCTCGCGCGACGAGATCAGGGAAGCTATCGCAGGTACCCTTTGCCGCTGTACCGGCTATCGCAAGATCATCGATGCCGTGGAAACCGCGGCAGAGCGCATCGCACTTTCGGGAGCCAAGCAATGAACGCTCAAACCCATCGCGTTGCCGGTCACCGCCTGCCCCGGCGGGATGGCGTCGGCAAGGTTACCGGAAAGCACGTTTACGCTGCGGATTTCAAGCTGCCCGGTATGCTCTACGGCAAGATCCTGCGCAGTGCTCGCGCGCACGCTCTGATCAAGAACATCGACATCTCGCGCGCGGCTGCGATCGCAGGCGTGCGTGGCATCATCACCGCCGCTGACATCCCGCAGGTCCGCTATGGAACGGCGGTGCGCGACACGACCGTGTTTGCAACCGATCGCGTCCTGTTCATGGGACATGCGATCGCCGCGGTCGCTGCCACGTCATGCGAGATCGCCGAGCGCGCGATTGAAGCCATCAAGGTTGAATATCAGGATCTACCGGCACTGTACGATCCGGAAGAGGCGCTCACAAGCGATATCCGCATCCATCCTGATTGGGAAACCTACAAGGCGCTCCCGATCATTTCGCGCAAGGACAACATCGCAGGTCACGCCCGTATTCACGTCGGCGATGTCGAAGGAGCCTTCGCAAAGGCTCATAAGGTCTATGAGCATCGGTTCACGACCTCGCTTCAGCATCCAGGATACACCGAGCCGCGCGTTGCGACCGCGGATTGGGATGCGAACGGGATAGTGACGGTCTGGTGCAACACCCAATTGCCGTTCGACACGCAAACGACATTGGCCGAAATCCTCGATTTGCCGGCCGCGCGGGTGCGCGTCACCGTGCCGGGAATTGGTGGTGGCTTCGGTGGCAAGCTGAGGATCGGTGTCGAGCACTTCGCAGCTCTCCTGGCGCGCAAGACTGCCCGCCCGGTCAAAGTGATGTCGACGAGCGAAGAGGAGCTTACAGCCGCGCTTCCGCGTCAGGCTTCCATGGTTCTGCTCAAAACTGCCGTTGACAAGGATGGGCATCTTCTTGCCCGAAGCGGTCGGGTCATCGTGGATTGTGGCGCTTATGCCGGCTCAGGTCCAGGCACGGCTGCTATCGCACTTCAGGTCATGGCAGGTCCGTACAAGACAGGAGCGCTCGCGTTCGAAAGCATCGCTGTCTACACGAACAAGGTCCATTCTGGCTCCTTCCGTGCTCCGGCGGGACCGATGGCGAATTTCGCGATGGAAAGCCAGATCGACATGATCGCAAAGGATCTCGGCCTGGATCCTCTCGAAATGCGCCTGCGCAACATCGTCAAGGAGGGGGATCCGGGCCCTTCGGGCGAGACGCACACCTCTGTGAGCATCGAGGAATGTCTGCGCAAGGCAGCCGATGCGATCGGCTGGCAAGATCGTAATCCCGAGCCAGGACGGGGCAAGGGCATCGCCTGCAGCTGGTGGATGACGACGGGTGGCTCGTCTGGTGTCTATGTCAAGATCAATCCCGATGGGAGTGCGACGCTCGTCAGCGGCGCCGTTGAAATCGGCACCGGCGCGATCACGGGAGCCGCTCAAGTGCTCGCCGAGGAGCTGTCTCTGGACTTGACGGACATCAACGTCACCGGGGTGGACACTCAGGCCGCGCCGTTCGACTACGGCGCTCAAGGCAGCCGTACGACCTTTTCTGTGGGCAATGCGTGCCTTGCGGCAGCTAAAGAGCTGCGGCGTCAGATGTTCGAACTCGCGGCCAAGCAGCTGGAAGCACCGATTGAGGATATGAAGCTGCAGGACAAGCACGTGGTCGTCGGCAACAAGTCGATTTCGATTGCGGAGCTGGCACGCATCTCGCGTCTTGCCGGTGGCGGGCTCATTGCGCATGGCACAGCCATTTCACCGGCACCAGCCTACGATCCGACACGCGTCAAGAACCATCCGCTCCCGGTCTGGAATACGCCGAGCTACCATGCCCACGCCGTCGACCTTTCCGTCGATCAAGCCACGGGCAAAGTGACGATCAATCGCTATGTCGTGGCCCAGGACGTCGGATATGCGATCAATCCGACCTATATTGAGGGACAGATCGAGGGTGGCGTGGCGCAAGGTATAGGCCAGGCCCTGTCGGAAGAGATCGTCTATCAGGACGGTCGCGTCATGAATGCGAACCTGACAGATTACAAGATGCCGACGGCGATGGATGTCCCGGAGATCGAGAGCATTATCGTCGAATGCCGATCCGCTGCCGGTCCTTACGGTGCCAAGGGCGTTGGAGAGCCACCATGCATCGAACCACCGGCTGCAATCGGCAATGCGATCGCGGCGGCGACTGGCTGCTGGCCGAACTCGCTGCCGATGACCGCTGAAAAGATTGCCGCCACAATGCGAGCCCCGCACTCATGATCCGCGTCGAGGTCAATATGCATGGAAATCTCCGTCGGTTCTTGCCCGGCGGGGTTGGATCCATTCAGCTTGACCTCCCCGAGGGAGCGACGATTCTCAACGTGATCGGCTCGTTGAGCGCCGAGCATGATGTCTGGCTGGCCTCGATTGGTGACATGGTCGTGCCGTTGTCAGCTGAAGTCAAAGACGGAGCCGAGCTCAATTTCTTTCCCTATCTTGAAGGCGGCTAGTATGAACTTCTTTGTTCGGCGACGGACCGAGAAGTGTTGACCCGCGATCGAGCCGTCTTTGAACTAATTCGTTCACGTGAAGGAGCGGTGCGACTGATCTATTGAGTGTTCGGCCTGGTGTGAATACGGTCAAGCACGCTCGAGCGAAGCAGAGTTTCACTGTCAAGGCGTCATGCCGCAAGCAAAGGAGTGTAAGCCAAATGTCGAACGCGCCCCTTCCGACTTTGTCGATCGTCGGCGGCACTGGAGATCTCGGATCCGGCCTTGCCCGCAGCTGGAGTCGCGCCGGATATTCCGTCATTCTTGGATCGCGCTCGATTGAGCGCGCTCAGGATGCAGTCGCGCTCTTAAAATCCGACGGGTTCGCCAATGTGACTGGCGAGGCCAACGCTGCCGCCGCGGCGAAGAGCGATATTGTTGTCGTTGCGGTGCCATTCTCCAGTTATGAGACAAGCCTGGCCGAGATCAAGGACGCGGCCAAGGGCAAGATTGTTGTCACCGCGGTCGTGCCGCTCGTGCCGCCGAAGGTCTCTGTTGTTCAACTCCCGAGCGCCGGGTCGGCTGCGCTGATCGCCCAATCGCAGCTTGATCCGAGTTCGCGGGTGGTCGGAGCGTTTCACAATGTCGGCTCACAGAAGCTCCATGCCGGAGGAAAGGCGGACTGCGACGTTCTGGTGTTCAGCGATGATCCTGAGGCCCGCAAGGAGGTGATGTTGCTGGCGGATGCGGTGAGCAATCGCGGGATCGATGGCGGTGCGCTCGCGAACTCCGCTGCAGCCGAGGCCCTCACCTCCGTCCTGATCGCGATCAACCGCAAATACAAGGTGAAGGGTGCCGGCATCACGATTTCCGGCCTGACCTGAATGGAAAACCACACGGGCGTTCGCAACGATGCTCACAGCCCTCGATCCTCTAGACCGCAAAATCCTAAGCGAACTCATTCGGGATGCCCGCATAAGCCAGCTGGCGTTGGCCGAACGGGTCGGCCTCTCGGCAACGTCTTGCGCAAGGCGCGTGCTGCAAATGGAGAAAGCCGGGATCATCAAAGGCTACTCGGCCGATATCGATGCAAACTCGCTTGGCTTTCCCCTCACCGTGATCGTCCACATCACGCTTGACCGCCAAAGCGAGGGCGCGCTCAGGGCTTTCGAAGCCGAAATTCAGAAATGCCCCGACGTGATCGCCTGCCATCTGATGTCCGGTACGGACGATTATCGGCTTTCGGTACTGGCGCGCGACATGGAGGACTACGAACGCATTCATAAGCAGCACCTGTCACGCCTGCCGGGGGTGGCAAGACTGCAATCGAGTTTCGCAATGCGCACTGTCATAAAGCGGTCAATTTCTCCGGCGGCGCTTCATGGCTAGCCTCTCCGTTGCGAAGCGGAGTTCGGAATAAGGGCAAGAGATAGCACGGAAACGCGCGTCAGCACGCTTGAAGGATGCGAACGTCGAAGACTTATCCAGGAGGTGTGCCAGGGTCTGCTTAAGGGAGAAGCAGATAGGATACAGAACTGATTTCGGGTACGGCGCGTAGAGATCGTATTCGAGGAGAGATGCCCCGCGCCAGAAACAACAAGACGTGTGGGCAGCGGCGAAGGAGGAAAAAGTCGCGATGACGAGGAGCATCACATACAGCGCCCTTCCCGGGATCCCTCTGGTGGGGCCTGGCGACGATCTGGTTGGTGTCATCGCGGATGGCGCGAAGACCGGAGAGATCGCCGTGGCATCTGGCGATATTTTTGTCGTCGCACAAAAGATCGTGTCGAAGGCGGAAAACAGGTACGTCTATCTCGATGATGTGAGGCCTTCCGACCGCGCTGTGGAGCTTGCAAAAACGGTCGGCAAAGATCCCCGGCACATCGAGGTGGTACTCTCAGAATCCACCGAGGTCCTTCGCGCAAGACAGAATGTGATCATCGTTGTTCACCGCCTCGGCTTCGTGATGGCGAACGCCGGCATAGATGAATCCAATATCGAGCAGGATCGCGGCCATCGCGTGTTGTTGCTGCCTGAAGATCCGGATGACAGTTGCCGGCACCTCAAGCGCGGCCTCGATCGACAATTCGGGGTCGATGTCGGCGTCATCATAAACGATAGCTTCGGCCGTCCATGGCGCAACGGCGTCGTAGGTGTGGCGCTTGGAAGTGCTGGAATTCCTGCCCTTCAGAGCATGATCGGCAAGCCCGATCTGTTCGGCCGGCCCATGCAGGTAACAGAGATCGCGGTCGCGGATGAGCTGGCGGCCGCCGCCTCGCTCTTGATGGGACAGGCGGCCGAAGGCCAACCAGTAATCCATGTTCGTGGATTCTCCTCTCGTGCGCCTATCAATTCGGCGTCCGCGCTCGTGCGTGCGAAAGAACGGGATATGTTCAGATGAACGGGCGGTCACATTTGCCGGGAAAAGGGCGTGTTGTGGCGCTCTGCGGGGGCGTCGGAGGAGCAAAGCTCGCTGTTGGATTACAGCACGTTCTCGGAGAACGATTGACCGTGGTCATCAATGTGGCCGACGATTTCGAGCATCTCGGACTCCATATCTCGCCGGACCTCGATACAGTCCTTTATACGCTCGCCGGTCTCAGCGATCCCGAGCGCGGCTGGGGCCGATCCGATGAGACCTGGAACTTCATGGAGGCCCTGAAGCAGATCGGCGGCGAGACCTGGTTCTTGCTCGGGGATCGCGATATGGCGATGCATATCGAGCGGACCCGCCGCCGCTTAAGGGGAGAAAGTCTCACAGCGATTGCGAGCGACATTGCACGACGGCTCGGGATCGCTTCAGCTGTGCTGCCCGTCACCAATGACAGGCTTTCGACCATCCTCGACACCACGGAAGGCGAGCTCGAATTCCAGCGCTATTTCGTCGAGCGTCGCTGCGAACCGGTTGTCAAGCAGATCCGGTTCAGCGGGGCGCAAAACGCTCGCCTGAGCGAGGAGGTGCTTGCGTCATTCGATGCCGAGGATCTCCGCCTCATCATCCTATGTCCTTCCAATCCTTATCTCAGCATCGATCCAATCCTGGCTGTTCCAGGGATGGCTGAAAAACTGCGTGCGACCAGCGTTCCCGTTGTGGCCATTTCCCCGATTATCGGCGGTCAGGCAATCAAAGGACCGACGCGCAAGATCATGGACGAACTCGGCCTTGAGCCGTCAAATGCAGAGATTTCCAGGCATTATGCGGGGCTGCTCGATGGCCTAATCATAGATATTGCCGATGCGGCAGGGGCGGGCGACCTGGGGGTCGATGTACACCCGGCGCCTACGCTCATGACAGACATGCAGTCGAAGTTCATGCTCGCAGAGCATGCGCTTGCCTTCGGCGAAAACCTTCGCGCAACGCACGAGCGGCGGGGCAGGGCCCCTTCAAAGGGAGGCGCATCATGACGACACGTGATGCATGGGTAGTCATCCCGGCAAAATCGTTCTGGTGCGCGAAGCAGCGGCTCTCCCCATTGCTGACGGCATCCGAGCGCGCCCTGTTGGCCCGGTCTATGCTGTGCGATGTTCTGAGCGCGGCATGTGGCGTGATAAAACTAAATCATATCGCTGTGGTAACAAATGCTGAGGATGTCGCTCAAGAGGCGGCTCGTCTGGGGACTGTCGTGATTGATGACGGCGGTGCGGACGGAACCAATGCGGCAGTGGCAGCCGGGCTCGCCGCGGTCGAAAATCGTGGGGACGAACTCATCCTTGTTCTGCCGAGCGATGTGCCGGCTATCTTGAGCGAGGACGTTTCGACGCTCCTCCAAGCCGCGCAAGGCAACGCCGTGATCGTGCCGGCGCCGCGCGATGGCGGCACCAACGCGGTTGCATTCACCGTAGCGCGAGCCTTGCAGCCGTGTTTCGGCCCCGATAGCTTCGCCCGCCACATCGCCGCAGCCGATAGGCTCGGCATTCAGCCTATCGTGTGCCGCAATGCAAGGATTGGGCTTGATCTCGATGCTCCCGCCGATGTCTTTGATTTTCTTGACCTGAACACGTCCACAGCCACCGATCGCTATTTGCGTTCGATTAATCTCGGCCAAAGGCGGCTGGGGATGGGAACGGACGGACGGGGCGCGCAAGCGTCGATGCGGCGGCCGAAGTGAGCTCGGGGTTGGTTGCCCAAAATGCAGAGAGCTCCGACGTTTTTCGCGGAGCGTGAGGAGTTCTGAGAATGGTGGATCGGATGCTTCTGGAATCCTTGAGGCGAAGTGACATTTCCGCTTCCGAGGCCATGTCTCTCGTCAGCGACGTGTCCCTTCCCGATCTCATGCGGATGGCGGCATCAAAGCGGGATGAGGCTCACGGCAGAAAGATCTCCTACTCGCGAAAAGTCTTCATTCCGCTGACCCAGTTATGCCGGGATGTCTGCCACTACTGCACATTCGCCCATCCGCCCCAAAAAGGGCAGCGTGCCTACCTCACCATCGATGAGGTGCTGGCGATCGCGCGTGCCGGTCGTGAGGCCGGCTGCAAGGAGGCGCTGTTTACGCTGGGCGACAAGCCTGAGCTGCGCTACCGCCAGGCCGAGCGAGAGCTGCACGAGATGGGCTTTGCATCGACGCTCGCCTACCTCCAGGAAGCCGCGCGCGTGGTTTTCTGCGAGACTGGCTTGTTGCCGCACCTCAATCCAGGCTTGATGGAGGCCGACGATATCGCAGCTTTGCGCAAGGTCTCCATCTCGCAAGGGATCATGCTCGAGAGCGCCTCGGCACGACTGTGCGAGCCCGGGGGGCCACATTTCGGCTCACCTGACAAGGAGCCTGGAAGTCGGTTGCGGACAATTGAACTGGCAGGCCAGCTCTCGGTCCCATTCACGAGCGGATTGCTCATCGGTATCGGCGAGACGCCGCTTGAGCGCATCTCCTCATTGCTTGCATTGCGCAATTTAGACGAAAGCTACGGGCACATTCAGGAAGTCATTATCCAGAACTTCAAGCCGAAGCCGGATACCCGCATGAGGGGCGCGGCGGCCCCAACAATGGAAGAGCATCTGTGGACCATTGCGCTCGCGCGATTGCTGTTCCGGCCCGACATGAACATCCAGGCTCCCCCCAATCTCAGCCCGGGCGTACTGGACAAGATTCTGGCCGCTGGCATCAATGACTGGGGCGGCGTATCCCCGGTTACACCGGACCATGTCAATCCGGAGGCGCCATGGCCGCATCTGGCACGTCTCTCCGAGGCCACCGTTCAATGCGGCAAGACGCTCGTCGAACGCCTCGCAGTTTATCCGCCCTATGCGCGTCAATATGCTCGCTGGACTGACATGTCGCTGCAGAAGAACCTGCTCGGTCTTGTCGACGGACATGGCTGGCCGCGCCGAGACGAATGGTGCCCTGGAGCGAGGTGCGAGCCGCCTGCCGGGGACCTCGCGATGCTGCGTGAAGATGCCAGCTCGCCCGCCGTCCTAACCGGCAGCTTTCGGAGAATCGTCGCAAAGGCTCATTCTGGGGCACGACTCGACGAGGCAGAGATCGTGTCGCTGTTCGAAGCCGAGGAGTGCGACTTCACGGCCGTGTGCCGCGCTGCTGACGAGCTGCGCCGCTCCGTCAATGGGGATTCCGTTAGTTATGTCGTCAACCGCAACATAAACTACACTAATATCTGCTACTTCAGGTGCCAGTTCTGCGCGTTTTCGAAAGGAAAGCTCGCCGAGAACTTGCGCGGGCGGCCGTACGATATTTCCATGGATGAGATCGGGCGGCGCGCGCGCGAAGCCTGGGAGCGTGGCGCGACCGAAGTCTGCATGCAGGGCGGCATCCATCCCGCCTACACCGGCGCAAAGTATCTTGAGATTTGTCGGACCGTAAAGCAGTTCACGCCCGAAATGCATATCCATGCTTTCTCGCCCTTGGAGGTGTTTCAGGGGGCCAAGACGCTCGGAGTTTCGGTCGATGAGTTTCTGCGCGAGTTGAAGGACGCCGGTCTTGGTACATTGCCCGGGACCGCCGCAGAAATCCTGGACGACGAGGTCCGCGCGATTCTGTGTCCCGACAAGATCAACACCGCGCAATGGCTGCAGGTCATGGCAGCGGCCCATAGAGCCGGATTGCGCAGCACCGCAACGATCATGTTCGGTCATGTCGACCGTTACGAGCATTGGGCAAAGCATCTGTTGCGCATCCGGGATCTTCAGACCGAGACCGGCGGCTTCACTGAATTTGTCCCATTGCCGTTCGTGCACATGGAGGCCCCGATCTACTTGAAAGGGCGCTCGCGCAAGGGACCGACCTTCCGCGAAGTCGTTCTCATGCATGCGATCGGGCGGCTCGTCTTCCACACGAAAATCTCCAACATCCAAACCTCTTGGGTGAAACTCGGCGAACAAGGCATTCGCGCCTGCCTTGAGGCTGGTGTGAACGATCTCGGCGGCACGCTGATGGACGAAACGATCTCGCGTTCAGCCGGTGCTCAGCATGGCCACGAGATGGCTCCAAAACAAATGGAAGAGCTCATCCGGGCCATGGCACGCCTGCCGCGCCAACGTACGACGCTCTATGGCGAAGTTGCTGACGCTCGTTATCTCGCGTCGCTGAACCCTCCGGCGCTCACTCCGATTGTTACGGGACTGGACGACCATCGCGAGGTGCGAAACATCCCTCGGTCCCGCGCGCTTGAAATGACGTAATGGGAGCGCGTCCCGCGCGAGCCTGAGACGATGCCGAAAGGCGTCGGCCGGGAATGCTTGACGCTGAATTTGATTTGTGATCACATATCGAGAACGGAGGGCCCCTAAAGTGAGCCGCATTATCGCGCCAGCGCACGCTTTCGGCCGGGCATTGATCGCGCATCCAGCTTCGATCGGCCGGCGCTTCGCGCCATCTCTTCGTGTTGCTCTCAGCTCAAGCTTGTTGTGGGCGCGCAATGCGCTGTGCCGCAAGAGTCATTGGATCAACTATTCCGCGGCCTATGAGTTGGCTCAGCGTTGCAGGCCATCCAAGTGCATTCTTGGCGTCGTCCGCGTCAGTGGATCACGACGAGCAGCGGCAACGCCCTGCTTCAGCGCTCGAAATTTCGCGTTTCTGGCGCGCGCTCAGCTGAACCGCTCAGAACTGCTGTCCAGAGCGACTGCTAGTGGCCGAGGCGTAAGCACAAGAATCTGCCTTGGTCTTTGACCCGAAGGCCGATGAGGTCGCCAATCTGAGGGGGATTTTCCCGGCGGCCAATTTAACGATCACACCAATCAGGAGCATTCATGCCGACTTTAAATGAGGACCGAGCAGCCATTTTGAAAGTGCACCGCGACTGGTGGGTTGCCAATCACAAGTGGGATATCCCCTTGATGCGAACCTGCTTCCCGAGTGGCACCGCGTTCTTGAATTTCAACCTTAGCGGCGATCCGTACTTTGG
Organism: Bradyrhizobium sp. NBAIM03; assembly: GCF_020194055.1. Classification (NCBI taxonomy): domain Bacteria; kingdom Pseudomonadati; phylum Pseudomonadota; class Alphaproteobacteria; order Hyphomicrobiales; family Nitrobacteraceae; genus Bradyrhizobium; species Bradyrhizobium sp. NBAIM03. The sequence continues at coordinate 94,791 of NZ_JADYVS010000027.1, forward strand.
GCGGGAGGAACTGACCGCTTTTTGGGAGTCGTTCAAGGACAGGCCGCGATCGAAGCCTGCGGTCATGCACATCTGGCGTCTGGATCTCCATGGCGACATGGCCTACCTGCTTTGCGAAGGCAATTTCGAGGAAGCCGACAAACCGGACCAGTACCTGCGCAGCACCGAAATTTACGTGCGCAACGACGGAGAGGGAAAGCCGGAGTGGAAGATCTGGCACTTCCACTGCTCGGAGATGGCGCCCAAAGACAAGATCCGGCAGCCGTTCGGCGATAGCTACGCCAGCCGCGGCGTGGGTTATCTGCCGCCAGGCTTCGGCAAGAGCTTCTCGGTTACGGACGACCAAAAGCTGTAATCAAAGCGAGCGCCCCGCCGGGCTGGCCGCGCCGCCTACATCCGGCGGACAGGCTGATCCCGCCGGGGCGAAGAACGTCCAAAGAAGATTTTCCAGCTGAACTTGCCGCCCGATGTGACCGCCGAGAAGCGGATGGACCGTAGTGCGCGAGCCTCACTGGAAAGGGAGAGCACACGCAATCGAGCGTCCCTTCGGCCGTTCGGAACGTCATGACCGTGGAGGACTCATGAGGCGGCTCACTATCAAGCGACCGGTCGGTCCGATCGCCGTTTCTTACCATGGCGAGACCGACGCGAGCAGGCCACCAATCCTGTTCGTGCATCCTATCAATCTCAAGGGCGCGGCGTGGGCCGAAATTGTTCCGGCATTCGCCGACCGATTTACGATTGTCCCCGACATGCGTGGATTCGGTGACTCGCCGCCGGCCGAACAGTACGACCTTGCGCGGTGGGCGCAGGACTGCATCGATGCCGTGGACCGGGCAGGCATCGATCGCTTCCACGCCATCGGCGGTTCGCTTGGTGGAGCAATTTCGGTCTATCTCGCCGCAGCAGAGCCCAAACGGGTCCTCTCGGTTGTTGCGGTAGGCAGTCAGCTCTACTCGCGAGATTCTGACAATGCGGCTGTTCTAGCCACCCTCGAGTATCACACCGTCACCGAAATGTTTGAGCTTATCTTGCCGAAATATGCGCTGGGTCCACACGCGTCTGCCGAAGTGGTGGCCAAGACCATTGCGCTGCGCAATCCAAACGGAAAGGACGACATCCGTCGCGTGTGGAGAGCCGCCTGCGCGGCCGATATCCGCGCCCATGTGGCCAGCGTCAATTGCCCTGTGACGGTTCTGACCGGGGAGTTCGACCTGACTTGCCCTCCCGCAGCCGGCGCAGAAATGGCAGCCTCGCTGCATGCTCCGCACGTTCTCCTGCCAGGTATCGGTCATTTGCCGATGCTGGAGGATCCGCTGGCTTTGATCGCGGCGATCAAGGCGCACCTCGAGCGTGTGGAGTCTTGATGATGACGTACTCGATTGTCGCCCGGGATTCGGTTACGGGTGAGTTGGGTGTTGCGAGCCAATCGCATTATTTCGCCCTCGGGCGCGTTGTGCCGTTTGCGCGAGCCGGCGTTGGTGTTGTTGCGACCCAATCGTTCGTTGATCCAGCTTACGGGCCGAACGGGCTGGATCTCATGGCCTCCGGCGTGTCGGCGCCGATGGCGCTCACGAGCCTGCTTGCGAAGGACGAGGACCGAGAGCTGCGCCAAGTCGCCTTTCTCGATGCCGCTGGCGGCAAAGCCATGTTCACTGGCGATCGCTGCGTTCCCCACCGCGCTCAGCTCGAGGCCAGCAACGTTGTGGTGCTGGGAAACATGCTGGCCAGCGACGCCGTGGTTCCCGCCATGCTGGCAGCTTACGAGGATACTGCCGGCCCACTTCTCGACCGCATGCTCGCGGCGATGGATGCAGCTGAAGCCGCTGGAGGTGACGCCCGCGGCCGGATGTCGGCCGCGCTCCTCATTGTGTCCGCCGAAATCGCTCCAGCGCCCTGGGCTAACCGGCTCATCGATGTGCGAGTTGACGACCATCCGGAGCCGCTTGCCGAATTGCGCAGGCTCACCAAGCTCTCTCAGGCCCACACGATCTTCGGCGCATCTGTCTTCACACCCGGGCTGCTCTCGGGCGAGACGGCAGCGACAGGTCCGCAGCTTGCAGAGGCGCTGCGCATGCTCACGGACGCCCAGGGATTGATCGGCTTTGATCCAGAGCCAACCTTCTGGAAGGGCGTGCTGCTGATCCGCGCCGGCGAGATCGCTTCAGGGAGGAGACTCGTTGCCGCCATCGTTGCGGCGCGACCGCAGTATCGGGCCTTCGTCGATGGGCTCTACGCAGTCGGCATCCTTCAGCTGTCATCGAACGAACTCCTCGGTGCGTGAAAAGCTCAATCCTCTTGCCTCCTCTGCGAGGCATTCTGCCGCCGCCAGCCGGGCGGCAATTGCCTCAACGCGCGATTCGGGAATCCCCGCCGACGAAGCTTGACGGGTTTTTCATAATGTGATCACATATCTCATATAGGAGAGGGAACTTGGAATCGCGCAACCTCATTGCCCTGCTGCCGTTGCCGTCCCTCGTCCGGGACTCGATGGCGGATCAGGTTTACCGGCATTTGAGAGATGGTCTGATGGCCGGACGCTTTGCGCCGGGTCAGAAGTTGACAATCCGGGGCCTTGCCGAGGCGCTGGGCTCAAGCCCGACGTCGGTACGGGAGGCGCTCCGCCGCCTGCAAGCCGAGGGCGCCTTCGAATTCCGCGATTCGGCGCGACTGAGCGTTGGGAGCCTGTCCGAGGCGCAGCTGCGGGATGTGCGCGATGCGCGCGTGGCGCTCGAGGGGCTGCTGGCCGAGCGCGCGGCTTCGCGTATGACGCGTGTCGACGATGCCGAGGTGGCGCAACTCTACGGCCGGCTGCAGAGCGCCGCTGATGCAGTCAATGGACCCGCTTATCTCTGGACCAACTTCGCCTTTCATCGGCGGATCTACCAAATTGCACAGGCACCGGCGATTCTCGGCGCCGTCGAGCATTTTTGGCTGCTCATTGGTCCGTGCTTCGTGCTCGTTGCTCCCGACGCTGCCCACCTGCAGCGTTCTATGGACGCGCACCGCCAGATCCTCGATGCGCTGTTGAACCGCGATGCGCCCGCCGCTCGTGCCGCTGTGACAGACGACATCATGCAGGCCGCCAATTGTCTGTCCCGCTTTCTCGACAATGCGGGCATTGGGCGCTCCGTGGCCGTTCCGAGACGCGGCCGGGCAGGTGCACCGGCATGAGCGTGCTGCAGCGTCTTGTGCCTCATCCCGAGCTGCGCGTCCTGATCTCGGCGGGCGCATCCGGCATTGGCGCCGCACTTGCGGGTGCCTTCGTTGAGGCTGGTGCGTATGTGCATATCTGCGACGTCAACGACGATGCGCTTGCAAGCTTCTGCAATCAACATCCGCAGGTCCTTGCCACAAAGGCCGACGTATCGGACCGCGGTGCGGTCGCGGCCGTCTTTCGCGCGCAGGCTGCGCGTTGGGGTGGGCTCGACGTGCTCATCAACAATGCAGGCATTGCCGGACCGACGGGCGGAATCGATGCCATTGCAGAGTTCGATTGGCAGCAAACGATCGATATCAATCTCAATGCACAGTACCGCTTCGCCCGTCATGCGGTCCCGATGCTTCGCCAATCTCGCTATGGACAAATCCTCTGCATGGCCTCCGTTGCCGGCCGCCTCGGTTATGCCTGGCGTACCCCGTACGCGGCAACGAAATGGGCTATTGTTGGGCTCGTCAAATCGCTTGCTGCCGAGCTCGGTCCTGACGACATCCGCGTCAATGCGCTTTTGCCCGGTATCGTCGAGGGCCCGCGCATGGAGGGCGTAATCCGCGCGCGCGCCGAGCAGCTCCATACCAGCTACGAGGCGATGCGCCAGGAATACCTCAAGAAGATCTCGCTGCGTCGCATGGTGACGGCTGAGGACGTTGCGGCCATGGCCTTATTCCTCTGCTCGCCAGGTGCACGCAATGTGACTGGCCAAGCGATCAGCGTTGACGGGAATGTGGAATACCTGTGAAACGTGAGAATGGGGGGATGACTTTGCAGATCGAGATCGTGGCGGATCTGAAGACGACGCTTGGCGAAGGCCCGCTTTGGGACACCGAGCAGCAGCGTCTGTACTGGATAGACAGCATCGATGGTCGCGTTTTTCGTGCGACCGCAGATGGACGCGAGCTTCGCGCCTGGGATGTTGGAGCGAAAATCGGCTCGATGGCGCTTCGTCGCGACGGTACGCATGCGCTCGTCGCGCTGCAATCGGGCGTGCATGATCTCGATCTGGAGAGCGGGGAGCTGAAGCTGATCGCGGCCCCTGAGGCACATTTGCCGCGCAATCGATTGAATGACGGCAAAGTCGATCGCCGCGGGCGTTTCGTGTTCGGTTCCATGGATACACTGGAGGATCAGGCCTCCGGCCGTCTCTACCGGCTCGATCCCGATCTCTCGCTGCACGTCCTGGATGAGAAGATCATCGTGTCCAATGGCCCGTGCTGGAGCCCGGACGACCAGACCTTCTATTTCGCCGACACCTGGACTGGAGAAATCTGGGCCTACGACTATGACATCGAGACCGGCGCTGCGACCAAGCGGCGCCGTTTCGCGCCAGTAGATCGCTCAAACGGCGGTGCTGCCGATGGCGCCACGGTCGATGCAGAAGGATTTCTTTGGCAAGCGCTTGTTTATGATGGAAAGCTCGTACGCTACGCGCCCGACGGCAGCGTTGAGCGCGTTATTCAGATGCCGGTGCGCAAGGTCACGAGCGTGATGTTCGGTGGTCCCAACCTCGACATTCTCTATGTGACCTCCATGGCGAAGCCGCCCTTGCCGCGATTTCCCGATGACGGACAGCAGCGCGGGGCCCTATTTGCAATCAAGGGGCTTGGCGTCCGGGGCATACCGGAGCCGCGGTTCGCCAGCTGACCTCGCGAAAAGCTGCCTCGTCATCAATTGGCAGGCGAGGAGATCCATCGTGCACAAGCGCGATGGGCACTCCTGATCCGGCTGTCCTGCCATCAAAGCCGAAAATTCCGCGGCCGCCGCCGCTTACCGCTACCGATTAGCTCTTGAGGTTTCACATGGCCAGGTCTGGCAAGGTCATTCTCACTTGCGCCTTAACCGGCGCGATCCACACGCCCTCAATGTCCGCGCACCTGCCGGTGACACCGGAGGAGATCATCGAAGAGGGCGTGCGGGCTGCGGAAGCGGGAGCTGCGATTCTGCATGTGCATGCACGCAACCCGAAAACTGGTCAGCCGGACCAATCGGTCGAAGGATTTGCGAAGATTCTCCCGGAGTTGAGCCGCAGATCGGGGGCCGTGATCAACATCACGACCGGCGGCAGCCCATTCATGACAGTCGCCGAACGCGTGGAGCCCGCCCGGCATTTCCGGCCTGAGCTGGCCTCGCTCAACATGGGCTCCTTCAACTTCGGCCTGTTTCCGATGCTCGAGCGTTATCACGAGTTCACCCATCAGTGGGAACGCGAGCACCTGGAGTCCTCACGCGACCTCGTTTTCCGTAACACCTTTGCCGAGATCGAGCAGGTCCTCGCATTGTGCGCGCCCAGTGGCACGCGATTTGAATTCGAATGCTACGATGTCGGCCACCTCTATAATCTTAAGCACTTTGTCGACCGCGGAGTGGTGCGGCCGCCGTTCTTCATCCAGTCCGTCTTCGGTTTGCTCGGCGGGATCGGGGCGCATCATGAGGACATCGTCACCATGCGCCGCACGGCCGAGCGGCTGTTCGGCGACGACTATGTCTGGTCGGTACTCGGCGCGGGCGCCGCGCAGATGCGCATAGGCGCCATGGCTGCGGCAATGGGCGGCAATATCCGCGTGGGACTCGAGGACAGCCTTTGGGCGGGGCCTGGCAAGCTCGCCACCTCCAGCGCCGAGCAAGTGAGGCTAGCCCGCTCGATCCTGAAAGGACTCGGATTAGAGGCAGCAACCCCGGACGAGGCTCGTGTCATGCTGAAGTTGAAAGGGACGAGCGATGTCGGCTTCTGAGTGCGATCTTGTGGCGACCTTTTGCGAATGAGACCGGCGCCAGCTCAGCAAGGCAGCCAAGGGCCACCGATCAGCGTTCGGGGCGAAGACAGGAGAACTCGGTGAGCTGTGAATAGCGTCCGGCTCTCTGCCGTGAGCGCGTGCGTCGTCGTCGCCTAGACTCCGCTGGGCATAGACGAACACGAAATGGTCTCACGTTCCGCAGGACGAGCCGATGGCGGTTCAATGTGACCAGCCGGCCTAATCGTCGCGTTTTCGGGTTCGAGCATGAGTTCAAATAGCATTGCATGCGCGCGCCGCACCATACGACATATCGCCACGTGTCAATTCGGCGCTTGGACGAAAAAAAGGTGATCGACCGCAAAGAACAGAGACGTTCTACGCGGCTTAATAGGGAGGGCAGGATGATGCGAGAACAGGCGAAAAGTGTCCACCGCTCGCCCAGATATGACGCTGACGGCTGGACCCACTGGCCGGATCATGAGGTCGAGAGCACCCAGCTGAGACGCCTGCTGGGAGATGCTCAAGAGGGCGCAAGCTTCGTGTCCGAGTGCCTCATGATTGCCGGCAAGATCGTTGTCGGCGACGACGAGAGCTGGCTCGAGGAGTGGCGTGCCCTGGCCGACCGGATCGCAAGGCGCGCGCGCCTCTCAAGCGCAGAAGGCCACTTTACGACGGCAAGGAACGAATGGCTGCGCGCCTTGAACTATTATCGCACAGCTTCCGCCTTTCTTGTTCGCAGCGATCCGAGAATTCCCGAACTGTCTCGCATTGCCAACTCATGTGCCGAGGCCTTCCTGGAAGTGCTGTCTCCGCGTGGAGAGGTGCTCGAGATCCGCTTCGGTACCAATTTGCTCCAAGGCTATCTCATTCGTTCATCGGCCGCGCCGCGCAAATCCCCGGTGGTCGTGGCCATCGGCGAGGAAAGAGATACGAAAGAAGACCTATTGGTGAGATTTCAGTCTCATGCCATTGCGAACGGCCTGTCATTGCTCGTTACCGACCTGCCGCGAGAGATCGAGCGCTTCCAGGATCGACCGGTCCACCATTATCAATGCGTGGCTCTACGTCGCTGGTTGGATTATCTACTCAGCCGCGATGACGTCGATCAGAGGCGAATCGCCTTGATAGGCGATGGTCTTGGAGGGGCCCTTGCCACACGCGTGGCGGCAACCGAAACGAGGTGGGCTGCTGCCGTTTGCGACGGCGGATTTTGGGATGATCTCGAGCACAGATATGTCACCGCCAGCCTCTTCGGTCCAGATATAAAACTATCCCCGTTCTGTAAGCTTGCCCGTCAGATCAAATGTCCATCCTTGGTCGTTGTGGGAGAGCACGACTATGTCAGCCTGGAGGATATCACTGCCTTGCATGAGCACTGCCGCGCCGCCGGCGTACCCATGGATCTCAAGATCTTCAAGGGCGAGGAGACCGGTTCATCGCACCGGCAACTCGACAATCCGAGCATTGGGCGGCAGTTTATCTTCGATTGGCTCAGAGACAAACTGCGCATCGACCGAAACGACCAGGCGCCTAGCATTCCAACGCGAAAGAATTGCGTAAAGAACGCTCGGCCGCTGGCGCTCAATGATACCCGCACGGCGTCGAGGGCCTAGGGCGCGAATTCAATTGGGATCAATCGCTCTCGCGCTCGGCGTCCGGTGCGCACAATCTGCTCATAAATCCTTCGGAGCCGAATGGCTCCTGTAATATAGCCACTCACACGTCCGGCTTGCTTGCATCCAGCTCGAGCTGAAGGGCCACTTTCTCCATTCTGCGCTTGATGGTCGAAAGCACTTCTCTGAAATCTTGCAGCCTTTCGTGCCCAAGATCTGCAAAAATCGTCTCATCCAGTTTTCTGCGCTTGGCTGCAAGGCTCGTAATTGCCTTACGAGCCTTTTCGGTCAGCGACATCAAAACGACCCTGCCATCCGCCGGAGAGGCAGTGCGAGATACGAAGCCCCCCTTTTCCAGCATTTTGGTCTCTGCGGTCACGAACGGGGAGCGGACGTTGATCTTCGCCGAAACATCTCCGACGGACACGCCTGCACCCTGATCCAGATCGGCAATCGCCATTAGGATCAGCCATTGGGGGCCGCTGACGCCAAGTGCCTTTGCCCAGGTCCGCCGAATGTCCTCCAGATGCACATTGATGGCCGCAATGTCCCAACCGACTTCTCCTATGATTCGGTCCGACGGAGCGGTTTGTTTGCTTGTCCTGTGACCTTTCGCGCTCAGCGAGGGCTGCTGCCGGGTCGTATCTCGGGACATGATCCGAGACCTCCTCTTCATTATTTCGCCAACTTACCTAACCCGGTTTGCAACACGCAGCAACAATGCGGGTGCGGTGGTGTGTTGCTCGAATACCACGACTCTTTCCCGAATCGACACTTCGCTAACTTATATCGGTTGCATATATAAGTAACTTATATAATGTCCATCCCGTGACGGAGCGGCCCCTCGGTCGCACGTCAAGCAAATCGATCCATTCGCGCGTGGCGAAGACGTCGAGGTGCGCGAAACGAGAAGCAACAGTCGTGAACTTGGGATCATTCTTCGGCAACCGCCCATAAGGGCCGCAGAAGATGTTGGAGGGCTTTTATGAAGACGTTTAACCGAATGCTCTGCGGTTCGGCCGCTGCGCTCAGCTTGATGGGTGGTGCACAGGCGGCCGACCTGCCGGCCAAGGCAGGGCCGATTGAATACGTGAAGGTCTGCTCTCTCTATGGCGCCGGGTTCTATTATATCCCCGGCACCGACACATGCATCAAGCTCGGAGGTTATCTGCGCGTTGATGCGGCCTTCAACACCAACTCGATCTACACGCAGGGCGCGGTGAATGGTGCGCCTGGAGCGGGCAATCGCCTGCGCAACTACTATTCCACCAATGCCCGTGAAGATCTGACGATCGATACGCGCACCGCAACACAATACGGTATGCTCCGCACCTTCTTCGATGGTGTGCTCGACTGGGGGTCGGGCGGCTATACCGGCGTTGGGACCAGCGGTGTTAACGGCTCGACGGTTTACGGCGGAACTGGCGTCGCTGGTGGATCGGTTGGTGTCTATCTGGCCTTCATCCAGTTCGCAGGGTTCACGATAGGCAAAACCATCTCCCAGTTCTCAACGCCCTGGATCAATTACCCCGCGAACAACTTTGACGGTCTGCCGGGCGGCGGCGGTGCGGTTACGGGTGTGAATCAGTTTACGTACACCGCTGACTTCGGCCAGGGTATCACGGCATCATTCTCGGCGCAGGATCAGGTCCAATACTACACGACCAACATCTGGAACATCAGCGGCGCGACAGTGGCTGGTCTTGCGACAGGCGCGTACGGCGCGAGCGACATTGCCGGTGCAAGCTCTCCTGACCTTGTCGCTATGCTTCGAGTCGATCAGGCTTGGGGCCTCTTCCAGGCGTCAGTCGCGATGCATGACAATCATGCCGCTTACTACGGCGCCGACGAGACGACCGGTCATCCCGGCGACAAGTGGGGCTGGGCGGGTCAACTGGCCTTGTCAATCAAGAATCTCCCGACCGGTCCGGGTGACACAATCAACGTCCAAGGCGTTTATACGTATGGCGCAAGCCGCTATAATTTCCAGGACCTCGTACCCACCACCTACGCGATGTACGGGGGGGCGGGACTTGCGGGGGTCTACCAGAGCGTCGGCCTTGCCGGTCTCGCCGACTCGGTCTTCGTGGCGGGCTCCGGTCAGGAACTGACCACCACCTACGGCTTCCGTGGCGGCTATACCCACAACTGGGATCCTTACTGGAACACTGGCATCTACGGTGCGTGGGCTGCTGCGCGATATAATAGTGCAGCGAAAGGCTACATCTGCGGTGCATTCGTCGCGGGCCTTGCGCTCTCGAGCGGCGCGGCCGGCTGCAACCCCGACTTCAACTATGCGGTCGCAGGCGTGATCACTCGCTGGACTCCGGTCAAGAACCTGACCTTCTCGGCCGATCTGGCATACAGCGTGCTCGACCAGAAGTATGCGGCCGGCGGCACTGTGGTGTTGCCGGCGCAGACGGGTATTGCCAAGCCCGGAGTGACCTACGAGCTGAAGGACCAGAGCACGGTGAGCTTGCTCCTGCGAGCTCAGCGCAATTGGTGATCTGTTTTGGCAACTAGCACGAAGGAGAAAGGAAGAGGCTTTTAGAATCGAGTTTGACCTCCAGAAGGCCTCCGGCATGCCCGCCGGAGGCCTTTCTAAGAACCGGTTTTTCAGGCCCATGATCCGCGGGACGAACGGTGCTCCGCCGCTCGCGTCCCATCTGAAGTCTCACGTTGACCGAACGACCCGACAAGTCTGCAACCTTAAGTCCAAAATCAAGAATGGGCTGAGCAAACTTGACGTAGGGGCGAATTTGTGATCACATATCCGAAATTAAGACTTGGGGGGACCCGCGAAGGTGAAGGACAAGAAACCGCTGCCGCTACTGCCGTCCGTTGCCCGGGACTCGATGGCGGATCAGGTTTACCGGCATTTGCGTGACGGCGTAATGGCCGGCCGCTTCGCGCCGGGCCAGAGGCTGACAATTCGAGGACTTGCCGAGGCGTTGGGTTCGAGCCCGATGCCGGTGCGCGAGGCGCTCCGCCGCCTGCAGGCTGAAGGTGCATTCGAGTTCAGCGACACGGCGCGCCTGAGCGTCGTTCATCTGTCAGGCGCGCAATTGCGCGACGTGCGCGATGCACGGGTGGCGCTTGAGGGGCTTCTTGCCGAGCGCGCGGCAATCCGCATGACGGGCGTTGACGATAGTGAGGTCGCTGAGCTCTATGATCGTCTCCAGGCGGCGGCCGATGCAGTCGATGTGCCCGCTTATCTATCGGCGAATTTCGCCTTTCATAGGCGGATCTATGAGATCGCTCAAGCACCCATCATCCTTGGTGCGGTCGAGAATTTCTGGGTTCTGATTGGCCCGTGCTTCGTGCTCGTTGCGCCCGACGCCGCGCACCTGCGTCGCTCCATGGATGCTCATCGCCGCATCCTTGATGCGCTGACGCATCGCGACGGCCCCGCCGCCCGCGCGGCTGTGACCGATGACATCATGCAGGCGGCCAATTGCCTCTCGCGCGTTATCGACAAACCCGTAAAGAAGCGATCGGCGGCCGCTCCGAAAGGCAGGCGCGGAAACGCCTCTGCCTGAGGATCCTGCAGCGGTTCATGCCTTATCCCGAGCTGTGTGTCTGAACACGTCAGGCGCATCTTTATCTCCGCGGTCGTCGATTGTGCGGACGCAAGCGGAACTTCCTGGGTCGCTCCTTTGCGGGAGCGCCTTCGAAGACTCGTGCGCACGAGACAGAGCTATCCACGTCATTCGAGCTTGTTCACGCAAATCCAGAACCTACGCAGGGGACTTGAATGTTGGGAAATCAATCACGCCGCAGCTTTCTCAAGCTGGCGGCGAGCGGCAGTGCGATGTTCACGCCGGGCCTTTTTACCGGGTCTGCAAATGCACAGGGTGGTCCGACGCTCACGGTGGCCTGGGGCACGGATATCGATTCCTTCGATCCGGCGCAATTCAAGTCCGACGGCGCTTATATCGTTCAGGCAAACATCTACGACACGGTGCTGAGCTGGGGTGCAGAGCCAGTCGCCGGATCGCCTAACCTTGCGATTTCCAAGCCCGCTGTTTTCGCAAGCGGCATCGGCGAAAGCTGGACGTATGAGAACGACAACAAAACCCTTGTCGTCAACATCCGTCGTGGCCTGAAATTTCCGAGCGGCCGGCCGGTGAATGCGAACGCGGTGAAATATCTCTTCGACCGTGGGCTGCAATCTTCCGGCTACATGCGGCTCATCTTTCCAACCATGATCGGGGTGACGGAGGCAGATCAATTCGAGGTGCGCGACGATAGTGCCTTTGCGATCAACCTGCCGGCGCCGAGTGCCATGTTGCTCGACGTGCTGTCCTTGTCCAACAACGCACTTCTTGATCCCGAAGAGATCAAGCTGCACGCGACCGCCGACGATCCTTGGGCCTCTCAATGGCTTAAGCGCAACACGGCCGGGCTCGGGCCCTATAAAGCCGTCAGAAACGAGCCAGGCGTCGAGGTGGTCCTGGAAGCCACACAAGGCTATTGGGGGGCGTCACCCTATTTCAAGCGCATCGTCATCAAATCAACGGCGAATGAGGCTGACCGGATTCTCCTGCTTAAGCGCAAAGCCATCGACATGGTGATCGGACCCAACTCGATGTCGCCGAAGAATCTTAAGAGCCTTGAGGGCGAGCCGGGTCTCAATGTCGTGTCGTTGCCCGACACCAATTGCAATTTTCTCTGCATGAATCTGAAGAAAAAACCGTTCGATAACGTGAAAGTTCGCCAGGCGATCAATTACGCGATGCCGATCCACGCAATCATCCCGAACGTCCTCTACGGTTATGGCGAACAGATGAAAAGCCCGATCGCAGCTCAAACGCCCGGCCATGATGGTTCGCTCTCGCCGTACAATTACGATGTCGCCAAAGCAAAATCACTGATGGCGGAAGCTGGGCTCGGCTCGGAGCCGATCCCGGTCAAGCTCGCGGTGCGTGTTGGATATGCGCCGCATGAGCAAGCAGCGATATGGATTCAGCGCGAACTGGAGAAAATCGGATTCCGGGTCAGCATCGAGAAGGAGACTGACGCGACCTTCCGCCAACTGTCATCGAGCGGCGGGCACGAGCTGTCGATTGAAACGTGGCAGTCCTGGATCAACGACCCATTCTATCACCTCTATTGGAATTTTCACAGCAAAGCCAGTGCGACCAACAAGGGGGGCTACGCCAATCCTGCCCTCGACAAGATCATCGACGAGAATATCCGAGAGGCTGATCCAGCCAGGCGCATGGCCGCAGTCAAGGACGCGCAGAAGATTCTTCTGGATGACGCGGCCTGGGGTCTGCTTTGGTATGACAATTGGGCGAGGGTGACTCGTTCCGAGCTCGCGGGCGTTGCGAAGTACTGGGATTCCTTCGAGCGCTTCAACAAGATGAAGCTGAGTTGAGAGCGGCCTGGACGCGCTGACAAGATCATGTCGTTCTTCGCTTTCGTGCTTCGCCAGTCACTCTTTGCTGACGCCGACCCTATTCGGCGTCAGCGTGACCGGCTTTCTTCGTCTATCTGTTGCCCGGTAATCCCACCCTCGTGAAGGCCGGCGCCATGGCGACGCCCGAATACGTGGCTCGGCGTCATCGCGCATTCGCCCTCAAGGATCGGATGCCTCGGCTGGTTAGGGACCTGGCCGCGGACCGGCGAGGCGGCAAGTCAAGCCCTTTTTCTTCATCACCTCTCGGCCGGGTCAGCTCGCTTGAGCGCGGAGGGAGGCAACTGTCGGAGACGTTCATGTCGATAGAACTGTTGATGCTCGGCGACCAACCGGTGTCCCGCCTTGCCGCTCGTACCAGGCTTGCCGAAGAGAGCGGATTTGAAACCGTCTGGCTTGCGGATGAGCGCTTCTACCGCGAAACCTACTCGTGTCTGTCCTATCTGGCCGGGCAAACCTCACGCGTCAAGCTTGGTCCCTGCGTGACCGATCCGTTCGCGCGCCACCCGGCTTTGACCGCCATGGCCCTGGGCACCCTCGATGAAATCTCGAAGGGGCGCACCATTCTCGGCATCGGCGCGGGTGTCTCCGGCTTCGCCGAGCTCGGGATCCAATCGCGCAAGCCGCCTCTCGCCATTCGCGAAGCCGTCGATCTGATTCGTCAGCTCATGGCCGGGCAGGAGGTCGACTACCAGGGCGAGATCATTCGATTTCACCGCGGCCGATTGAATTTCACGCCGCCGCGCGCGCGCGTCCCTGTTCGCGTCGCAAGCAATGGTCCGCTCGGTCAGAAAATGGGCGGCGCAGTCGCCGATGGCGTGATGATGGAAGGGTGCGGCTCTGTCGACGAAGCAAAGGCCTTCGCGTCGGCCGTCGCTGAGGGGGCGACAAAGGCCGGCCGTTCTCCGGGCGAGATCAAGCTTGTCGCGCGCCTTGATTGCTGTATCGCCAATGACGGTAAGCAGGCGCGCGATATATTGCGCCCTTCAGTGACGCGGATCATTGCGCAAGCCACTTCGCGGTTCTACACGCTTCAGACACAGGGACTTACATTGCCAAAAGAGGTCGTCGATGCCATTGGTCCAGTCCCTTATGCTGCCGGCGTCGCCCCGTTCGCCGCATTATTTCCTCTCGTCACCGACCGCCATGTCGATGCTCTCACCCTCTGCGGGACTGTCGAAGAGGTGACCCAGCACGTCATTGACCTCCGCCGCGCCGGCGTCACCGGCTTCAACATCTTTCCGGTTCCGGCTCCTGGCGTCAGTTACGAAGACGTCATCATGCGCTTCGGAACGCAAGTCTGGCCGGCCGTCGAGGCGGCTTTCGCGAAGGCGTCGAGCGATCGGCAGGCATAAGCCTCGAGCCAACTTTTTTCCCAAAAGAGGACTGGCAGTCTCCTCGCGGGCTCTTTGCGCCGCGCTGATCGAAGCCCTGCCAGGGATGTGTCGGATGACGCGTGTAGCTTGGCGTCGGAGACGAGCGGGATGGTGAAGACGAGTGGCTCGTGCTTGGCGGACAGCGGTACTTATCGGCGCCCGATTATCCCAAACATAAGGATCTGCCGAAGCTTGGCCTTCAGGCTATCAAAGCTCGTTCGTCCTCTCTGAGCAATATTCATAAGGAGCAAATGATGACGACGGTCGTCTATATCCTGACCGCCTTGAAAACCGGTGTCGACCCGGACGAATATGAACGCTTCGAGCGCGAGGTTGACTATCCGTTTACAGCAAAGCTGAAGACGATCATCAGCTATCGGATTCATCGCCTGACGGAGCCGGTGCCGTTCGACGGCGGCCCCTGGGATTACATCGAGCGCATCGAGGTGACCGATCGCGCCGCCTATGAGGCGGAGCTCGCCACATCCGCCAAGGATCTGATCGACCTGATACACAACAAATATCTGGACGAGTCGAAGCTGAAGTTGATCTGGTCTAGGAGAATCGATCCATGAGTGCGGGCGAATGTGATCTCAACGGCAAGGTCGCCCTTGTCACCGGCTCCTCATCAGGCACCGGCGCTGCAATCGCAGTCGAGCTCGCGCGGCGTGGGGCGCGTGTCGCGGTGCATTGCCGGCGTGCTTTGAGCGAGGGCGAAAGCATTGTCGCTCGCATCGCCGCGATCGGTGGAAAAGCGATGCTGTTTCCGGTTGACCTAAGAGACCCAGAGGCGGCGGCAGCGCTTGTATGCCGGGTCACAGAGCGACTGGGAGCCTTAGGCGTCCTAGTCAACAATGCGGGTCCCTATTCAGATACACCGTTTCGGTCGCTATCCTTGTCGGAGTGGGAGACGGTCATGGCGGTGAATCTAAGGACCCCGTACCAGCTTGCTCAAAGCGCGATCACAGGCATGGAGCGAATGGGCTGGGGCCGGATCATCAATGTGAGCGCAACCTCGGCCTATGCGAGGTCGCATTCGGTATACGGGCTTGCCAAAGAGGCTTTGATCCATTTGACGCAGTGCCTCGCGCTCGAATTTGCGCCGCTCGTCACGGTCAACGCGATCGTACCCGGCCAGATCGCCAGCGAGCGTACCAATATGATGGCCGACTACAAGGCCAGCGTCGTCATGGAAACACCGATGGCGCGACTGGTCACCGAACAGGAGGTCGCCCGGATGGTGGCGTTTCTCTGTACATCGGAGTTTTCCGCGGTGACGGGACAATCAATCGTCATGGACGGCGGACGATCGCTGCCGCGCACGCTGAAACTCAACCTCACGACGACCAGTTAGGTCTCCGGCTGCGCCAGAGCGCGCGACATTCGGTGCGGGTGCTTTCCGATGCTGATTCGTTCGCGCGTCAAAATCCATCGTATCTTGCAGGAATCATTCACTTACCTCCAGTCTTTCGTGGAGTATCACCGCTAGTTTCCAGCGAAGGCAGTCAGATCGCCGAGAAACGACGTCTTCCCGGTGCTAGTTTGCCCGTAGACCCGAGGGGAAATGCAATGGGGCGGGATCCTATGTGAGGCCAATCGGCAGCTGGCCGCAGTATTGGCGCCTGACCTTGAGCCTCATCCGCGGCAAGTGTGAGCTAGCTTTCGTTGCACGGGTGACACGAAGGACCGTATCTCAGCGCGGCGCAAGGCGGGATGTCATGGAATGACGCGCGGGCAACATTGCCTATTCATTCGGACCAGCGGATTGATTGCGGTCGGCGGATCGGGCTGACTGGGAGAGCGGCACAAAGTCGATCTTGGTCGAGAGAGCTTGAAAGG
>NZ_JADYVS010000266.1:0-394 GCF_020194055.1 Bradyrhizobium sp. NBAIM03
CCCTTGCACCGGCCTGAGACGGTCATCATGTCTTGTCATATAACTGTCGCAGACTGGCGCTGCAGGGCGGGGTTTTTGCGTTTTCCCCGAACCTGACAGCTTGCTGAGCCGTGAAAGGCGCTTGAAAGTTCGCGTCGGTAAAAACGCTCCCGTCTCAAGGGGGAGTCTGCTGCAGTGAAACATCGGGGTGCATTCCATTTACGGGCGAGGGCCGTGCTGTGCGCGGTGACCTGCCTGCCATTTGCCGCTGCCTGGGCAGCCACGCCGGCATCGGCGCCGGCTGCGGCCAGCATGCCGGTCGCCACCATGCCGCCCATCAAGCCTTCCGTGCCGGGCGTGACGGGCGCCGGCTTCAACCTGGTCGAACTGCTGCAGGAGCTGAAAGGCAACAACC
>NZ_JADYVS010000267.1:0-393 GCF_020194055.1 Bradyrhizobium sp. NBAIM03
TGCTCGAAGCGCTCGGCATTCGCGTGGGCGATGCGATCCGCCTGGGCAAGCGCACCTTCAAGGTCGCTCACGTCATCACCCAGGAGCTTGATCGCGGCGCGGGCTTCATGAATTTCGCCCCCCGGGTGATGCTGTCGATGTCAGACCTGGGCTCGACAGGCCTCGTCACCTACGGCAGCCGCGTAACGTACCGCTTGCTGGTCGCTGGCCCGGATGCCGCTGCCGGCGCATTCCACACTTGGATCGAGAACGAAGCGAAGACGCGCCAGTTGCGTGGCGTGCGCGTTGAATCGTTGCAGAACGGCCAGCCGCAGATGCGCGAAACGCTGGACCGCGCCGAGCGCTTCCTCTCTCTCGTCGCCTTGCTGGCGGCCATGATTGCCGCAGTGGCGA
>NZ_JADYVS010000268.1:0-393 GCF_020194055.1 Bradyrhizobium sp. NBAIM03
GCGTTCGGCCTGGGCCTCGCCGCTGGCGCTGGTGCTGGTCGGCAACTCCGAGGCACGGTCCGTCATGGACGCCGGCGTGCTCGCCTCGCTCTTCGGGCTGACCAACAAGGAATGCATCGTCGCCGCACGGCTGGCCGCAGGCGAAACCCTGCAGGAAATTGCCGAGCGCGAATTCCTTTCGCTGCACACGGTGCGCGTGCACATCCGTGACATCCTGCGCAAGACCGGCACGCATCGCCAGTCTGAGCTTGTGCGCCTGCTGCATCTGTTGCCCAGCGTCGATCTGGAACGTGCTGGCGCTGCCACTCCGGCTGCGCGCCGGCGGGGCCGCCTCAACGCCTGAGTCCGTGCGCGATTTTCCTCCCCCCTTCGCCTGACTTCCAACGCCCAATC
>NZ_JADYVS010000269.1:0-391 GCF_020194055.1 Bradyrhizobium sp. NBAIM03
GAATGCACGTGTGCGCTCGCTCGTCGGGGAGGAAAAAACCTGTTCTGCCGGGCCGCGCTCCACCACGACGCCGTGCTCGGTGAACACAACCTCGTCGCTGATGGCACGCGCGAAGGCCATTTCGTGCGTGACCAGGACGCAGGTCAGGCCGTCGTCGACCAATTCGCCGATGACGTTGAGGACTTCGCCAACGGTTTCCGGATCGAGAGCGGATGTCACTTCATCGAACAGGATCAGTTCCGGCTCCATGGCCAGCGCGCGGGCAATCGCAACGCGCTGCTGCTGGCCGCCGGAGAGCTGTCCGGGGTGCGCGCGGGCCTTGTCCTCCAGTCCGACTTTCTTGAGCAGCGCATGCGCGGTGGCTTCAGCGTCTGGGCGCGCCTTGCCGAGC
>NZ_JADYVS010000270.1:0-391 GCF_020194055.1 Bradyrhizobium sp. NBAIM03
GCTCTCAAGCAGGCTAAGGAGGCTCGCACCGCGATCCTTGAGGTGATGAACGAGGCCATCGATTCTCCCGATGAAATGGCCCCGACTGCTCCGCGCATCATTACCGTTCACATCCCAGTGGACAAGATCGGTGAGGTCATCGGCCCCAAGGGCAAGATGATTAACCAGATTCAGGACGACACTGGCGCCAATATCTCTATTGAGGACGATGGCACGATTTTCATCGGGGCTGATAACGGAGATTCGGCCGAGTCTGCCCGTTCGATGATTAACGCGATCGCTAACCCACAGATGCCCGAGGTCGGTGAGCGTTACCTCGGCACCGTCGTCAAGACGACGAGCTTTGGCGCTTTCGTCTCTTTGCTGCCCGGCAAGGATGGTCTGTTGCACA
>NZ_JADYVS010000271.1:0-390 GCF_020194055.1 Bradyrhizobium sp. NBAIM03
CGCATGCACGTGTGGCTCCTTGCCATCCCACGGGAAATCGTGCTCATGCTGGTGGTGCTCGTCGTGTCGATGCGCATGCATGTGCTCCATGGGCTCGTGCACGTGCTCATGCTCGTGCCGCTCGCGCAGATGCAGCCAGACCCCTAGCGCCATCAGCGCCGCAGCGATCCAGAACAGAATGCCGGGAACCTCAGGCCAGATGAGGAATGAAATCACGACGCCGAACAGCGGCGCGACCGAGAAGTACGCTCCGGTGCGCGCGGTGCCCAGATGTCGCAGCGCGACCACGAATAGCGCCAGGCTAATCCCATAGCCAGCAAAGCCGACCACCATGGCCGCGACAAGAGGCAACGCAGCCGGCAGCGCATTGCCGGCCACCAGTGCGAAGCC
>NZ_JADYVS010000272.1:0-390 GCF_020194055.1 Bradyrhizobium sp. NBAIM03
ACGCAGCGCGGCGCCATGCTGCTGAATCAGCCGAACATTGGAGCGGAGACCGCTTCGCCGCCCGCCCGGCCGCTGCGCCTGGCGCGCACAGGCTGACGCCAGCCCTGGCCGGTTGTCCACACGACAAAAAACGGCGCCCGGAATCCGGACGCCGTTGCACATGGCCGCCCACGCTGTCGAGACGCGGGCGGCGACAAGGAAAGCAGATCGCGAAAAGCTTAAAACTTTGCGCGGATGCCTACGCCGAAGGTGTCGGCCGTCGACAGATCCGACACCTTGTCGCGGAAATACGCCGCATACACATCGGTGCGCTTGGACAGCGAATAGTCGTAACCGACTGCCCAGGTGTTGCGCTTCACGTCTGCGGCGCCCGACGTCTTCGTGTACGCG
>NZ_JADYVS010000273.1:0-390 GCF_020194055.1 Bradyrhizobium sp. NBAIM03
GTGGTGAAGTTGTTGCGCGCCCAGAAGTAGCCCACGCGGCCGTAGGCCTGGCCGTCGGGCTGGATGTTCAGCACCACGATGTCGAGCGCCTGGTTCGGATCGATCAGGCTGGCTGAGCTGGAGTAGCTACCCCACGGCTGGCCGACCAGCGAAGTGGCCAGCGTATAGACCGACTGCGTGCCCGAAGCGAACTTGGTGATGAGCGTGTTGATGATGCCGTCGCTGATCTTGCTGGAGCCGTATTCGGCGTTTTCCACCCACAGGTTGACGATGCGCCCGTCGGTGGCCGTGGCTTGCTGGCGCAGCGTGGCCGTGCGCACGGTGGCGGTGCCGTCCGGCTGCTGGTGGTTCCACGTGCGCTGTGTGCCGACGCTGGCCACCGACTGCGGG
>NZ_JADYVS010000274.1:0-389 GCF_020194055.1 Bradyrhizobium sp. NBAIM03
GTTCGGAGTCGAGGAGGCTGCCACCGCGGGGGCAGAACAATGAGCGCCGCCCTCTGCACAGTCACGCCCAACCTGGCGCTCGGGGCCTTTCCCGGGTTTTCGGTGGCGCAGGCGATGCAGGCGGCCCAGTCACTGGCTGATGCCGGAGTGATCCGGCTTGACCACGTTCAGATCTGTCCGCAGAACGCGGGCACGCTGGACGTGGAATCGGCCAGGGCGCTGGCAGCTGCCTACCCGAATACGCGGTTTCGGCTGCACGCCAACGCACGCGTGGCGGGGTGGACATCGTTGGCAGACCTGAGCACGCTCAACCGGCACATGGATTACTACGTCGAATTGGGCAAGGTCAGCCGGGCGATGGGGGCCTGCGCATACACGGTCCACGCCGG
>NZ_JADYVS010000028.1:0-110396 GCF_020194055.1 Bradyrhizobium sp. NBAIM03
GGGTTGGGGAGGGGGTCTCTCCTCGATCGAGGACCCCAGAGAGCCCCCACCCGCCGCGCTCTGGCGCGCAATTGCGCTGCCGAGCGCGTCGCCCTCCCCGCAAGTGGGAGAGGTGCAGCGAGTCCTTGGCGACACTCGATCCGATAAGACTAAACATTCGATCCGTGGATCGCATCGATCACGGCGTCCGTGACCTCCTTCGTGGTCGCCTTGCCTCCGACATCCGGCGTCAGCACGCCCGCGGCGCAGACACGCTCGACGGCGGCCATCAGCCGTAAGGCGGCATCCTTCTCGCCGAGATGCTCGAGCATCTGCGCGCCGGTCCAGAACGTCGCGACAGGGTTGGCGATGCCCTTGCCGGTGATGTCGAACGCCGAGCCGTGGATCGGCTCGAACATCGAGGGGAAGCGGCGCTGCGGATCGATGTTTCCGGTCGGGGCGACGCCGAGGCTTCCAGCCAGCGCGCCGGCGAGATCGGAGAGGATGTCGGCGTGGAGATTGGTTGCGACGATGGTGTCGAGGCTCTTCGGATGCAGCGTCATGCGCACCGTCATGGCGTCGACCAGCATCTTGTCCCAGGTCACGTCAGGGAATTCGCCGGCGACCTCGGCCGCGATCTCGTCCCACATCACCATGCCGTGGCGCTGCGCGTTCGACTTGGTCACGACGGTCAGCAGCTTGCGCGGGCGCGACCGCGCGAGCTGGAACGCATAGCGCATGATCCGCGTGACGCCGACGCGGGTGAAGACGGCGACTTCAGTGCCGACCTCTTCCGGCAGGCCCTTGTGGGCGCGGCCGCCCATGCCGGCATATTCGCCTTCCGAGTTCTCGCGCACGATCACCCAGTCGAGATCGCCGACGCCGACATTGCGCAGCGGCGAGGCGACGCCCGGCAGGATCTTGGTCGGCCGCACATTGGCGTATTGGTCAAAACCCTGGCAGATCGGCAGGCGCAGGCCCCACAGCGTGATGTGGTCGGGCACGTCGGGGGCGCCGACCGCGCCGAAATAGATCGCGTCGAACTTCTTCAGCTCGCTGAGGCCGTCCGCCGGCATCATCACGCCGTGCTTCTTGTAATAATCCGAGCCCCAGTCGAACGTCTTGACGTTGAAGGCGAGATCGCCACTGCGTTTTGCGAGAGCCTCCAGCACGCGGACGCCGGCCGAGATCACCTCGGGGCCGATGCCGTCGGCGGGGATGGCTGCGATCGAATGGGTGCGCATGGGAAGGCTCCGTTTGAGAGACCGCGCCGGCATATCCGGCCGTCGGCGTCGCTGGCGAATCTAGACGAGAGTGCCGGGCAAACTCAATCGGCGCTGGTTTATACAAAAAAATGATATAATCATCGGGAGGTCGCCACGGCGTCATGGCCGGGCTTGACCCGGCCATCCACGCCTTTCCCCGCGGCCCAAGAACGTGGATGCCCAGGACAAGCCCGGGCATGACGACCTCGCGCAAGTCTCAAGCGCGGTCGGGCGAGGCGAGAGGACGGCGAATGGAATTGCATCAGCTCCGATGCTTCGTGGCGACGGCCGAGCAGCTGCATTTCGGCCGCGCGGCGCAGCAGCTTCAGATGCTGCCCTCCGCGCTCGGCCGGCAGATCCAGCTGCTGGAGGAAGACCTGGGCACTCGGCTGTTCGCGCGGACCACGCGCGCGGTGTCGCTCACCGAGGACGGCACGACGCTGCTGCGCGATGCCCGCACCATCCTCGCCAAGGTCGAGGCGGTCGAGAGCAACCTGCGCAATCGCTCGCGCGCGGGGACCGCGCGGCGGCTGCGGGTCGGTGCTATCGACAGCGCGGCGGCCGGACTGTTGCCGCCGCTCCTGCGCGATTTCCGCGTCAGGCATCCTGACATCGCGGTGCAGCTCCTCGAAGACAAGACTGTCCGGCTGCTGCCGAAGATTTTGACCGGCGCGCTCGATCTCGCCTTCGTCCGTCCGCCTGACCGGCCGGACAAGCGGCTCGAATTCCGCGGCCTGCTCCAGGAGAGCGCGATCGTTGCGTTCCCGCGGCGGCACGCGCTGGCCGGGCGCAAAGCGATCACGCTGGCGGATATCGCCGACGAGGCGATGCTGGTGCCGGACCGGCGCTCGCGGCCGCACAGCCACGACCTCACCATAAAGCTGTTCGAACAGGCCGGCCTGACGCCGCGCATCGTTCAGGTCGCCGACGAGAAGCAGACCATCATCAACCTCGAGGCAAGGAAGCTCGGGGTCGCGATCGTGCCGCGCTGGACCGCACGGATGGCGGTGACCGGTGTGCGCTTCGTGCCGCTTCGACTGAGGCAGAGCGGGCCGGTGGGCCGGTTGCCGCTTGCCGCCGCCTGGCTGCGCGGCTCGCGCGATCCGGCCCGCGATGCCATGCTGGCGGTTCTGGAAGCCCGCCTGCGCAGCTATGCGCGGGAGGCGTGAGCGGCTATGACATCGGCCAAGACAGAGGCCAGGACAGAGGGATGGTGATGACGGATCAGACGGCTTCAGGCGAATTGCGGGTGGCCATTGCCGGGCTGGGCTCGATCGGCACCAAGATCGCGACCGCGCTCGATCAGGGCATCGAGGGCCTGTCGCTCGCGGCCGTGGCCGTGCGGGATCCCGCCAAGCATCAAGCCTTCATCGACGGCTTGCGTCGCCCACCGACAATCCTGCCGCTCGACCAACTCGGCAAGGCCGCCGACATCGTCGTCGAATGCGCGCCGAGCAGCCAGCTGCGTGCGATCGTCGAGCCTGCGGTGAAGCGCGGCAAGGCCGCGGTCGTAGTCAGCGTCGGCGGCTTGCTCGACAATTTCGATCTGGTCGATCTCGCCCGCGCCAATGGCGGCCGTATCCTGGTGCCGACCGGCGCGCTGATCGGACTCGATGCCGTCAACGCCGCCGCAATCGGCACCATCCATTCCGTGAAGATGGTGACCCGCAAGCCGATCGACGGCTTGAAGGGCGCGCCGTTCATCGTTCAGAACAACATCGACATCGACAATCTGCGCGAACCGCTGAAGCTGTTCGAGGGCAGCGCGCGCGAAGCGGCAAAGGGCTTTCCGGCCAACGTCAATGTCGCCGTTGCGTTGTCGCTCGCGGGCATCGGGCCCGATCGCACCGAGATCCAGGTTTGGGCCGACCCGACCGTGACGCGCAACGTTCACCGCATCGAGGTCGAGGCGGACTCAGCGCGCTTCTCGATGGGCATTGAGAACATCCCGTCCGAGAATCCCAAGACCGGCCTGATCACCGCGTTGTCGGTGATCGCGCTGCTCCGCAAGCAGCGCGCCACGCTCTGCGTCGGGACGTGAGCTCCTAAGCCCCCGTGACGCGCCAGATCACGTTGCCGACGTCGTCGGCCATCAGCAGCGACGTCTTGTCGGGACCGATCGCGACGCCGACCGGACGGCCGTAGGATTCCTTCTCGTCCGGCGACAGGAAGCCCGACAGGATGTCGCGCGACGGGCCGGAGGGCTTGCCGTTCACGAACGGGATGAACACCAGCTTGTAGCCGGACAGCTTGCTGCGATTCCACGAGCCGTGCTGACCGATCACCATGCCGTCGCCGAAACCGGGCAGGGTGCCTGCGGGCATCCAGCACAGGCCGAGCGAGGCGGTATGGCCACCGAGCGCGTAGTCCGGTTGAATCGCCTTGGCGACCATCGCCGGATCCTGCGGAACGCGGTCGTCCACCGTCTTGCCCCAGTAGCAATAGGGCCAGCCGTAGAAGCCGCCGTCGCGCACGGAGGTGAGATAGTCGGGCGGCGTCTCGTCGCCGAGGCCGTCGCGCTCGTTGACGACGGTCCAGAGCACGCCGGTCGTCGGCTCCCAGGCAAGGCCCACGGGATTGCGCAGGCCGGCCGCAAAGATGCGATGCGTGCCGGCAACGAGATCGAGCTCGTAGACCGCGGCGCGGCCTTGCTCGACCTCCATGCCCATCTCGGCGATGTTGCTGAGCGAACCGACGCCGGCATAGAGCTTCTTGCCGTCGGGACTGGCGAGCAGGCTGCGCGTCCAGTGGCCGGCGGGCTTGAACGTCGTCAGCCGCTTGCCCGGCGCGGTGATGCGGTCGGCGTTGGAGACGTAAGGGAAGGCCATCACACCGTCGGTGTTGCCGACATAGAAAGTGTCGCCGACCAGCGCCATGCCGAACGGCTGGTTGAGGTTCTCCATGAACGCGCCGCGAACTTCGGCGACGCCATCGCCATCCTTGTCGCGCAACAGCGTGATGCGGTTGGCGGAGACGCCGAGCGCGGCGGCGCGCCGCATCGTCGCCTGCATCGCATAGTGGAACACGCTGCGCGGGGCGCCCGCGATCTGCGTTGCCTCCGCGATCAGCACGTCGCCATTGGGCAGCACCTCGATCCAGCGCGGATGGTCGAGACCGGTCGCGAACGCATCGACCTTGAGCCCGGGTGCGGCGATCGGCTTCTGTCCGTCGCGCCAGCCGCGTGCGGTCGGCATCTTCAAGGTCGGAATCGCGCCTTGCGGCTTGGCTTCGGGAATGGCGGGCTTCTCGCCCCAGGCCGGCGCGGGCTCGGTGCCCGTCATCTTGCGCCATTGCAGCGCGATGCCGCCGATGAACGCGACGAACTGCGCGAAGATGCTGGAAAACGTCATGACAAGCCCCGGGTTGCGCGCGCATCCAACTGGCTGACGAGGCCGACGTCAACCTATGCGGCGCACCGCAGGGGCCGATTCCCGTGGAATGGCAGCCGATCGAATTTGCATGGGACAGGTCGCGGCGTCGGCCCGGAGATCAACGACCGATCTGCCGCTCCAGCCGTCGTGCTGCGCGAAAATCGTCCAGGTGACGGATGTTCGGCGCCAGCGCCGCTTCCCGGGACAGCAGATGATAGACCCGCGCCACCGTGCGCTGTTTCTGCTTCGTACGCCCGGGCGGCAGCGCCCGCGCCTTGCGAACGGCGGCGATCGCGTGTGCGCGAAAATAATCGTAGGCGTCCGACATGGCTCGATGCTCTGCGGCCGTTGACAGATGTCGGGGCTAACGGACGAGCGGAGGGGTGGTTCCTTGGGGGGGCAGATCGTGCGCTCGTGCCTCGGACGCAACGCAGCGCGCCCGGGATACGAGCGTGACGCCCTTACCGCGGCGACGTGAACGGAATGATCATCGGAACGCGGCGGCAATAGGCGCCATAGGCGTCCTCGCCGAGCTCCTTCGAGAGGAACACCTCTTCCATCCGCCCCTTCTGCCACATGCCGAGCGAGATCAGGATCGCGCCGAGGATCGTCGTCACCAAGCCGATCGCAACGCCGGTCACCAGCATGCCGAAGATTAGGCCGGTGTAGATCGGGTGGCGGACGATACCGTAAGGGCCGGTGTCAATGACGCGGTGGTCTTCCTTCTGGGTGATGGTGTTGGACCAGAATTTTCCGAGATGCAGCCGGCCCCACCATGCGAAAGCGATGCCGGCGACTGAGAGGACCGCAGCGATGATGATACCGGTGTTGCCGAGCACCCAAAGCGGCTTCCAGCCCATGGCTTCCGCAATGAACGGCGTGTACAGGATGCCGCCGACCAGGATCGGCAGGCGATAGCGCTGCGACTCCAGCGTCATCACCTGCTTCTTGGTCTGCCCCTGCCAGAACGAGGCGCCGACCCAGCTGACCAGAAAAGCGAGCCAGATCAGGGCGAGCAGTTGCGTCGGCCAGGTCGTGGTCCAGCCACCCCAGGCGACAGAGAGAAGCTTGCTGAAATCGAAAGACATGAAGATTCTTTGCGTTTGAAGCGGCGTCAGCTCGCACGCGAGGACAGCGCGTGATGCTTGAGGGCGCCGGAGGGCTGCTGGCCGTTGCGGGCGAGCAGGTGGGTGATGGTTTCGCGCAAGACGGGCTCGATCGGACGCGGCGAATAGCCGAGTTCGGTACGGGCTTTGCCGATCGAAAGATCGCTCGCGGCGAGCGCGATCCGCACGCCCTCGGCGGTGCCGTTGGGCGGCCGGCGCGTGATGTGGTCGGCGATGTATTCGAGCATGATCGCGGAGAGCTCGGCGATCTTGCCGGGTACGACGACGGGAAATTGCCGGCGTCCGCTCATCGTCGACATCATGCGCAGGATGTCGCCGAGCGGGACGCAGTCGCCGCCGAGGATGTAGCGCTGCCCGAGGCGGCCGCGTTCCATGGTCAGGACCAGGCCCATGGCGACGTCGCGGACGTCGACCAGATTGACCAGGAAGTTGAGGTGCGGCTGCACCTTCTTCTGCAGGAAGTACCAGAGCATCGCGGTCGGCGGTGTCAGATGTTGGTCGGCGGCGCCGATCGGCATGGTCGGCGTGCCGATCACCAGCGGGAAGCCCGCTTCTGCCGCTTTGGCGGCATGATGCTCGGCGAGCGATTTCGACCGGGTGTAGGCGCCGGGCATTGCCTCGGCCGGCTGCAGCGCCTCTTCGGCGGGAACGCCCTTGAGGTCGGAATAGGGGAACAGGATCGATTCGGTCGAGCAATGCAGGAAGCGCGAGACGCCGCGCTTCATCGCCGCCGCCAGCACGATCTCGGTGCCGCGGCAATTGACCTCGTGAAAGTCCTGCTTGTTGGCGACCCACATGCCGGGCAGGCCGGCGAGGTGATAGACCTGATCGCAGCCGGCGATCGCCGCATCGACCGCGGCACAGTCCAGCACCGAGCCGTGGACGTGCTCGACATCCGCGTTCGCCGCGCTCGGCACACGGACATCGAGAACGCGGACCCGCTGCCCACGGGCGCGGAGCGCTTCTACGAGGTGATGTCCGATGAAGCCACTGCCACCGGTAACCAGGACGAGAGCCATGCAGTAGGTTGCTGTTTCGCTTCGAGCGTTATCGGGTTGAAAGGGAATTGGCCGGAAGAGGCGCCAGAATCGCGGCAAGGTCGCGACGGAAACCCAGTGCAATGAATAATTTTGCCATGACGAACATCGGTCCAAGCAAAAGATGCGAGGGGAACGTGAACAACGAGGCCTCGCGCCCCTCAAAAACCTTGTGGCCGATGGCCTGTGCGGCGAGGCCGAGCACCACTAGCGTGGCGAAAATCGCCCACATCGTCGCGGTGCCGACTTGCGCCGCGATGGTCGTCGCAACCGAAAACAGCACGACGGAGACGGCCAGAATGCCGAGCCCGAGCGCCGCGTCGAGCAGCAGCCAATAAATCAAGACCGGAACAGCCAGGACCACCGCCAGGCTGACGTTGAATCCGAACAGCGGAAGCTTGACCAGCGTCAGCGGCAGCACGGCGCCGGTGAACAGCAGCAGGATGCCGACCACATGCATCGCCGTGTTGCGGGGATCGCGATGGTACTCGACATAAACGGCAAGTTGGCGCTGGAAAAAGCCACCCATTTCGGTCTCATGCAGCACGGGGTCGGGAAGGGCGAATAGAGGCTATAGCACTGGACCGAGCGGTGCACAAACCGGCACTTTTGTCGCGTGAAACCGTGCGCGCGCGCCCGGGACAGGCTGCAAAATAATCCGCACTTCAAGGGGTTCCGTCAGCCGCGGAGCCGCCTTCGCTTAGCGCTTCTTGGCGGGCTTTTTCGCCGCAGGCGCTGGCGTCGCAGCCGGACGCGTCTCTTCCGGCAGCTTGGCATAAGTCAGGATCTGCAACTGGCCGTTGACGGCGGAGGTCGGCTTGGCCCGATCGAGAAACTGCTCCTCGCCGAGGCCGATCGGATGCAGCCGCTTGGTCGAGATCTTGAAGGTGTTCACCAGGACGTCACGGATCGCATCGGCCCGGCGCTGACTCAGGATCGCATTGGCCTCGCGCGTCTTCGAATTGGATTCGACGTGGCCGACGATCAGGAAAGTGTAGGGCAGCAGCGAGGAATGAACCAGCGCGTCCGCAATGCGGCCAACGGTCTGGTAGGACGCCGGCTGGATGATCGGCGTGTCGGCGTCGAACTGGATCTGCGCATTGAAGGCGGGCAGCTTGGCGAGCTCCGGCGCGATCAGCGGCCGGTTCACCGGCCCCGGATCGTTCTTGATCCTGGTCTTGGCGCGCTCCATCACCTGCTGCTTCAGCGCGGGCAGGTCAACCTCGGCGGCCTCTTCGAAATGGTTCAGCTTCGCGACAATGTCGTCGCGGGTCGGCGCCGCCGTCTGCGCGCCGGCGGGGCCCGCGAGCAAAGCGAGCCCCAGCGCCAAGCCCAGTCCTGCGGTAGCGAGCCCGGTCGCGCGCATCAGCGATACCCCGCGTCGTCAACGGCCTTCAGGCAGTTGTTGCTGATGCCCTTGGGCGTCGAGACCAGGCACGGGATCGACTTGCTGGTCTCCTTGGTCGAGCCGCCGCAGACCTTGACGATCTCGCGCTGGCAGGCGTTCGCTATCGTCACGCGCGCGGCGACGCGCTTCTGGATGGCGTCGAACACGCCGAGATAGTCGCTCGTGCATTGCGGCGAGAGCACGTCGCGATTGCGCGACAGGCATTCCTTCAGCCGGTTCGAATCCGGGTTGACGCCGCGGCAATTGGCGACGATTTCCGCCCCGCAGCTCGCCGCCAGCTTGCCGATCGAATCGCCAAAGCTCATGGTCTCCGCCGCCGCAAGCGACGGCATCCCCAATGCAAGCACGATCAATGTGACGGAGCCCCGGACCATGGGTTGCATCTGATACGGGGAAGTTCGCGGCGGTCAAGGGGCGTTCGGGCGAGAACTGTCGAGAGTTGCGCAGTGCGGCGAACAGTCCTCACTCGGCCTCAGCGAGGGGCGGCCAGTCGACCAGGGCGACGGTATGGTTCCTGAGGTCCTCGGCAACCTCGGGATCGGCCTTGAGCTCATCCAGCGTCCGCGGCGGGGGCAGCTGGCGCCCGTCCGCGGTCAGCTCCTGCGCAAAGAACGCCAGCGCCTCGGGCCCATTCTCCAGCGCCTCCTCGACGTCGTCGCCGCCGGAGATGCAGCCGGGCAGATCCGGAAACCACAAGCTCACGGTTTCGTCCGGGTCGGCATCCTCGATGATGGCAACGTACTGAGCCATATCGGGTCTCACGCCCGCTGCACGAAACTGTCCACGACCTTCTTCTCGCCGGCCTTGTCGAAGGCGATGGTGAGCTTGTTGCCGTCGATCTTGGTGACGCGGCCATAGCCGAATTTCTGGTGGAAGACGCGGTCTTCCAGCGAGAATTCGGACGTCGTGCCGGTCGATTTGGCGACCAGCTCGCCTTCGATCGTCAAGGGCCCGCGCCGGCGCGAGGCGAAGCTGCCGAAATCGGGACCGGATGACGAGGAGGTCGAGAACGTCGCGGCCTCTTCCTCGAAGCCGCCGCTTCGGCCGCGATTCCGGTTGGCCTGCGCGCGCTGCCAGCCTGGGGTCGAATAGCTGGAGCCGAACGCCTCCATGTCGTCGAAGCGCGAGGCGCCGTAGCCGCCGCTGCCGCCCCATCCAGAGCCGCCCTTGGACTCCGTGATCTCGACATTGGCCGCCGGCAATTCGTCGAGGAAGCGCGACGGGATCGTGGTCGACCAGGTGCCATGGATCCGGCGATTGGTCGCGAAATAGATCTTTGCGCGGCGGCGGGCGCGGGTCAGACCGACATGGCCGAGCCGGCGCTCTTCTTCCAGGCCGGCGCGGCCCTGTTCGTCCAAGGTGCGCTGGCTCGGGAACAGGCCTTCCTCCCAGCCGGGCAGGAACACGTTGTCGAATTCGAGCCCCTTGGCCGAATGCAGCGTCATCAGCGACACCGCGTCGTCCTCGGCGCCACCCTCGCGGTCCATCACCAGCGAGATGTGCTCCAGGAACCCTTGCAGGTTCTCGAACTCCTCCATCGAGCGCACCAGCTCTTTCAGGTTCTCCAGCCGGCCCGCGGCGTCCGCCGAGCGGTCCTTCTGCCACATCTCGGTATAGCCGCTCTCGTCGAGCACGATCTGGGCGAGATCGGTGTGCGCGGTGACCTCGCGCTGCGCGCGCCAGCGCTCGAATTGGGCGATGAGATCGCGAAGCGAGCCGCGCGCCTTCGGCTTCAGCTCGTCGGTCTCGACCACCGCGCGCGCCGCCTCGAACAGGGGAATGCGGCGCTTGCGGGCGTGATCGTGCAGCATCTGCACGGTGGCATCGCCAAGCCCGCGCTTCGGCGTATTGACGATACGCTCGAAGGCGAGATCGTCGGCCGGCGAATTGATGACGCGCAAATAGGCCAGCGCGTCGCGGATTTCGGCGCGCTCGTAGAAGCGCGGGCCGCCGATGACGCGATAGGGCAGGCCCAGCGTGACGAAACGGTCCTCGAATTCGCGCATCTGGTAGGAGGCGCGCACGAGAATGGCGATCTCGTTGAGCTTCTCGCCCTGGCGCTGCAGCTGCTCGATCTCCTCGCCGATGCCGCGGGCTTCCTCTTCCGAATCCCATGAGCCCGTGACGGTGACCTTCTCGCCGTCCTGGTCCTCGGTGCGCAGCGTCTTGCCGAGCCGGCCTTCATTGTGCGCGATCAGGTGCGAGGCGGCGGCGAGGATGTGACCCGTCGAGCGATAGTTGCGCTCCAGGCGAATGACCTTGGCGCCGGGGAAATCGTGCTCGAAACGCAGGATGTTGTCGACCTCGGCGCCGCGCCAGCCATAGATCGACTGGTCGTCGTCACCGACGCAGCAGATGTTTTTGGTCTTCTCCTTCTCCCCGTTTGCGGGGAGAAGGCCGGGATGAGGGGGAGTCTCCACGAGCTCGGTGCTTGGAGAGGCCCCCTCACCCGCATCGCTTCGCGATGCCACCTCTCCCCGCAAGCGGGGAGAGGTGGAAGAAGGCGCCTGCGACAGCAGCCGCAGCCACAGATATTGTGCGACGTTCGTATCCTGGTACTCGTCGACCAGGATGAACTTGAAGCGCTGCTGGTACTGCCTGAGGATATCCGGGTGCTCGCGGAAGATGCGGATGTTCTCCAGCAGGAGATCGCCGAAGTCGGCCGCATTCAAAATCTTCAGCCGCTCCTGGTAGCTCGCATAGAGCTTGCCGCCCTTGCCGTTGGCGAACATCGCGGCCTCGCCCGACGGTACCTGTGAAGGCATCAAGCCGCGGTTCTTCCAGCCGTCGATCAGGCCGGCCAGCATCCGCGCCGGCCAGCGCTTCTCGTCAATGTTCTCGGCCTGCAGCAGCTGCTTGAGCAGCCGTACCTGGTCGTCGACGTCGAGCACGGTGAAGTTCGACTTGAGCTGCGCCAGCTCGGCATGGATGCGCAGGATACGGCCGCCGATGGAGTGGAAGGTGCCGAGCCATGGCATGCCTTCGACGGCGTGGCCGAGCATTTGGCCGAGCCGGTGCTTCATCTCGCGCGCGGCCTTATTGGTGAAGGTCACCGACAGGATCTCGGCCGGGCGGGCGCGGCCCTGGCTCAAGATGTGCGCGATGCGCGTGGTCAGGACGCGGGTCTTGCCGGTGCCGGCGCCGGCCAGCACCAGGACCGGGCCATCCAGCGTCTCCACTGCCTCGCGCTGCTCCGGATTGAGCCCGGCGAGGTATTTCGGGCCCACCGAGGCGCGCGCACGCGCGGCGATGCCGCCGGCTGCGGGCTGGTGGTCGGGTACGGCTGTGATCTTGCTCGGCTCGGTCATGCGAATCATCGGCCCCACGATGGCACCGCGGGGTGGTGGAAGGGAGCCTTCTTAACAGGGATTGGTGCCTATATGGGGCGCCGGGCCGGGTTTTCCACGTGCGCGGCAGGCCGATTTGTTCCAGCTGAGCCAGCGAATTTCGCTCCCGCCGGGACCGGAACTATCGTTCCCGCGTCGAGATTGTCAGGACAGGTGGCGCGGCCAGCCGCGTCGATCGCAGACAACATCAAGACGAGGGTTTGACCATGCTAGGCTGGGTTGTGACGTTTCTGGTTATCGCACTGATCGCCGGCATCCTGGGCTTCGGCGGCGTCGCCGGCGCTTCGATCGAGATCGCCAAGATCATCTTCTTCATCGCAGTCGTTCTGTTCCTGGTCTCGGCCGTCGTCGGCCTCGCCCGCGGCCGCAACAGAATATAGCTGCGATGTCACCTCTCTCCGACGGGGAGAGGTGAACCACAGGCGGCAGACGGCGCCTGAGCCACTAACGCTTCGAGGGCATCGCCACGCTCCGGCCGATGCCCTCGGGTCGCGTCAAGGCGCTGTGGGACTTGGCAACTCCAGCAATGCGCTGCTGGATGTCGGTCGGAAAAGGCGCGACGCGCCGCGCATTCATGTCCATGTGCAGTGACATGTTCTCGGACGTCGCCGACAGCCAGCCCTCGGTGCCGTGCCGCATCTCCTCGAATGTGTGCAGCCGCTTGTCATCGGCGTCGAGCAGCCAGACTAAGATCTGCACGGGATCGCCGAGATGGATCTCCCGCAAATAGCGCACGTGGCATTCGGCGGTGAAGGTCGAGCCGTGGCGCTCTGTCTTGTAGACCGGGCCAATCCCGAGCTCGAGCCAGAACTCGTCGATCGCCCGATCGAACATCACGTTGTAATAGGCCATGTTGAGATGGCCGTTATAGTCGATCCATTGCGGCTCGACCTGCATGATCGAGGAGCGAAACGGCTCTGCATTCGGCGCTGTGGCGGCGGTCTCCGGCATGTGTCCTTCCCAAGCTATGCGTCCGGTCCCTTGACTTGACCGGTTATATGTCCTTTGCCACGGTCTCTTCTCGTCGGGAGGAATTCCGTGGGTACGACCATCACCAATAATCCGCCGCGGCCGGAGCCGAAAGCCCTCGCAAGCGCGCTGGAGCAGCTTGCCGCGCGCTTCGGCAACCGCCTCATCACCTCGCAGGCCGTGCGCGAGCAGCACGGCCATACCACCACCTGGATCCCCAACCAGCCGCCTGATGGCGTGGTGATGGCGCAGGAGACCGCCGACATCCAGGACGTGGTGCGGATCTGCGCCAAACATCGCGTGCCCGTCATTCCCTTCGGCACCGGCACCTCGCTCGAAGGCCAGGTCAACGCGCCCGCCGGCGGCATCTCGATCGACCTGCGCGACATGAACAAGGTGCTCGCGGTGCATGCCGAGGACCTCGACTGCGTGATCCAGCCCGGCGTCACCCGCAAGGCACTGAACGAACATCTGCGCGACCAGGGCCTGTTCTTCCCGATCGATCCCGGCGCGGATGCCTCGCTCGGCGGCATGGCCTCGACCCGCGCCTCCGGCACCAATGCGGTGCGCTACGGCACCATGCGCGACAGCGTGCTGGCGCTGAAAGTGGTGCGCGGCGACGGCGAGATCATCACCACGGGCACGCGCGCCAAGAAATCGTCCGCCGGCTACGACCTGACGCATCTGTTCGTCGGCGCCGAAGGCACGCTCGGCATCATCTCCGAGCTGACCATTCGCCTGCGCGGCATCCCCGAGACGATCGCGGCCGGTGCGGTGTCGTTCGAGACCGTCCACGGCGCCTGCCAGGCCGTGATCCTGGCGATCCAGACCGGCATTCCCGTCGCGCGCATCGAGCTGCTCAATGCCGCGCAGGTCAAGGCCTGCAACGCCTATTCCAAGCTGACGCTGCCGGAGACGCCGCTGCTGCTGATGGAATTCCACGGCAGCGAGATCGAGGTCGCCGAGCAATCCAAGGCGTTCGGCGAGATCGCGAGGGACTGCGGCGGGGGCGATTTCTCCTGGACCACCAAGCCGGAGGACCGCACCAAGCTGTGGCAGGCGCGGCACGATGCTTATTGGTCGGTGAAGGCGCTGCGGCCCGGCGACAGCATCGGCGTGGTCGCGACCGACGTCTGCGTGCCGATCTCGCGGCTCGCCGACTGCGTCAGCGAGACCGAGGAGGATCTCAAGCGCCTCAATTTGCTGTCGCCGATCGTCGGCCATGTCGGTGACGGCAATTTCCACTGCTCGCTGGTGTGCGACACCAACGACGCCGACGAGATGGCGCGCGGCGAGGAGTTCATGCATCGTCTGGTCGAGCGTGCGCAGGCCATGGACGGCACCTGCACCGGCGAACACGGCATCGGCCAAGGCAAGCAGAAATATCTCGAGGCCGAGCTCGGCCCCGAGGCGCTCGATGCGATGCGGGCGCTGAAGCAGGCACTCGATCCGCTCAACATTTTCAACCCCGGCAAGATCGTGCCGGAGGCATAAGGCGGCGCCCTCCGGAACCGGGAACTTTCGGCAATCCTGCCGGTTCCAATTCCCGCCAATTTCCGATGCTCAATGGCAGGGCTTTGCGCGGGAGGGTGCGATGGTGCGACCGGTCATGGGAATTGCCGCGGTGGCCTTTGCCTGCATGCTTGCGGGGGCCGCGTTCGCGAAGGGCGGACACGGCGGCGGCCATGGAGGTGGCCATGGAGGTGGGCATGGCGGCGGGCGCGGCGGCGGTCACCACGGCGGCCATGTCCGCGGCCACGGCGGCGGGCATGCGCATGGCGGGCATCATCGCGGGATGCGGTTCACAACCGGCGCCCGGCGTGGCGGCCCGAACTTCGGTCAGATCCGCAATGCCGCGATACGGCCGGCGAACTTCCGCAACGCCTGGAACGCCAGCGCCTTCCGCAACGGCCGGCTGATCAGCAATCCGGCGGCCCGCGCGCAGATTGCCGCGGCGGCGGCACTCGCCGGCTGGAGCGGTGCAAGCAGCGGATGGTGGCAACATCCCGGCGGCGGCTACGGCTGGGTCGGGCCGCTGTTCTGGCCGTTCGCCTATAACGATCTCTACGATTACACAATCTGGGGCGACGGGCTCGGCTTCTGGGGCTACGGGTATCCGGACATCTATGCCGGCATTTTCGGCCCCTATGGCCATGATCGGCTGTCGGCTTATCTGCCGCAGCAGCCGCAGGGACGGCGGCGGGCGCGCAGCGCGCCGCTCGATCAGCTCTGCGGCAGCGATCGGCGCGCCATCGTCGGCCTGCCGATCGATCAGATCGCAGCCGCGGTGCAGCCGACGAACGCGCAAGGCGCTGCTCTCGATGCGCTCGGCAACGCCTCGATCGACGCGGCTGCGCTGATCCGCACCTCCTGTCCGACGCAGGCCGCAGCGACGGCGCCCGGCCGGCTCGCCGCCATGCAGCAGCGGGTCGAGGCGATGCAGAAGGCCGTCGATTTGGTTCAGCCTGCGCTGGACCAGTTCTATGGTTCGCTCAACGACGAGCAGAAGGCGCGCTTCAATGCGCTTGCCGACGATCAACGTCGTGCCGCGGCATCGAACAATGCGGGCGGATCGTCGGTGCAGACTTGCAGCCCGTCCGCCGCGTTCGATTGGCCCGGCGCAACGATCGAAGAACGGCTTCGTCCCACCGACACCCAGCGCGGGGCACTCCAGGTGCTCCAGGACACCAGCGCCAAGGTCAGCGCATCGCTCAAGGCGTCCTGCGAGCCCAATGAGGTGATGACGCCTCCGGCCCGCATGGCCGCGATCCGCAAGCGTCTCGATGTCATGCTGGACGGAATCAAGTCGGTGCGGGCGGCGCTCGATGATTTCTACGCCACGCTCAACGACGAGCAGAAGGCGCAGTTCGAGGCGATCGGCCCGCGCCGCATGTCCTGAACGCCGTGAGCAATTGAAGACCATTGGTGGGGCAATGAAGTGGTTCGCGAGGCGAGAGCCGGCAGACGTCTGGGACGAGCCGATCGGGGGGCCGCTCGGCGACATCGACGCAGCCGACCGGATTCGCAACATCTGCCAGGCTGCGCGGGCGATCGCCGAAGCCGCCGGCGCTTCGGCGCCGACCAGCACGCGCGAGCGCTATGAGCGCGCAGCCCGCGCTGCCATGGAGATCGCGATGAAGATCTCCGACGATCTGATGCGCGACGACGCCGTGCGCCGCATCGTGGATCTCTGCATGAAGGCTGAGGACATCAAGACGGCGCAGATCTTGTCGCGTGCGATCCAGGCAGGCTGGATTCGAGAAGCCGTGCTCCGGGACCATCCGGCCCTGTCGCAATGAGTTCGGCTCGCGCGATTGGCGCGAGCCGAATGCTGCTGGTGCCGGACCGGCTCAGTATCTGCGGTAGCCACCGCTGTTATGGTCGCCGCCGCGGCCGCCCATTCCCATGCCGAGGCCGATCCCCACACCGATGCCGATGCCCTGCATCACGGCCTCGGGCGGCGGGCCGCGATCCGGCGGCGGTGCGCGCTCGTAGACCACTTGCTCGGACGGCGGCCGTCGCTTGGGCGGCGTCTCGACCACCTTGCGCTTCGGCGGGGTCTCCTCGACGCGCTTCTTGATCACGGGCGGGACCGGCGTTGCCGGGGTCGCGGGCGTCGAGCACGGGCAGGTCGGCGCCATCGCGACCGCGACGGGCGTCGCCGCGGCGGCCACGGGCACGGTGTAGTTGCGGTTCTGCACGCGCAGCAGCAGCCGGCGCGCGGTTGCCGCGAGATCGCTGTTGTCCCAGTTCGCGAGGTATGCCTCGAACGAGGCGCGGGTGTTGATCGCGGTGGCACGCTCCCACGCCAGCATCTGGCGACGCCGCTCCAGCACGGTGCGAAGGCGCGGCGTGCGGGTGTCCTGGGCATACAGCTCGATATAGGCCTGATACGCCTCCACGGTGTCCTCGGTGATCACGAGCTCATAGGCGACCATGGCCGGCTTGCCCTGCAATGTCTTGCGCCAGTCCGCGACGTTGCGCGTGCCGCCGGCGAGCGCCATGGCGGATGCGCCGGGAAGAGCGGGCGTGCTGCCGCCGCTCTCGCCGAAGAACCTGAAATCGGTGGTCAGCGAGGAGCTTTCCCAGGGGATCTGCCGGCCGTCGGTCGACTGCGCCACCGCGACGCGGATGCGCTTGAACATCTCCTCGATCGGCAGGTTCGGCTGCTTGGCGACCGTCAGCACGGCTGTCGTATAGGGGCTGTCGAGGCCGTTGCCGTCCTCGGCCTCGGCGCCGGGCGAGGTCGAATAGGAGATGAACGAGCCGGGCGCGCCGGCCTTGGTATCGACGATCGCAAGGCCGTGGCCGGCGCCGCTGAGCGCGGGGAACGGGTTGTTGCGGCAGGCATCGAGCATGAAGATGCGCGCCCGCGTCGGCAGCGCGCCGAGCGTGTTGAGCATGTCGTTCAGCCGCACGCCCTGCAGCGGGATGTCGGCCTCGCGCTTGGGGTCGAGATCGACAGGCACCAGATAGTTCTCGCCGTCGATCTGAAGGCCGTGGCCGGCATAGAACACCAGCGCGACGGTGTCGGGGCCGCTGGCACTGACCTTGCCGGCGAAGTCCGAGATCGCCGCGCGCATCTCGGTCTGCGCCAGATTGGCCGCCGTGGTGACGGTGAAGCCGGCACTGCCGAGCAGCTCCGTCATGCCCTTGGCGTCGTTGGCGGCGTTCGGCAGCTCCGGCACGGTGCGATAGGACGATTGGCCGATCACCAGCGCAAGCCGCGCCTCAGCGGCCGCGTCCGTGGGCGTCATCAATTGGGAAAGTGCGAGAAGACCGGACGCAAGAAGCAAATTCGAAAAGACTGGACGGCGCATGATGTCACCTCCAACGGCAATGCGCACGATGATGGCACCTTTTCTAAGTCCGCGCCATGAGGGCGTCTGTGCGCTGGATCACGCAGGGGCCGCGGCAAAATGGGGCAGGGTATCTGCCGGAGCCGTCCTTGTGCTAGACCTTTCGACCGCGCTGTCGGGGGCATTCGGCTAGTGAAGGAGGCTTGTCGTGAAGGTCCTGCTCGCGCACACCCCGGAGATGCGGCGCAACTATTATGGCGATCGCAGCCTGAACGGCCTGCGGGCGGCCGCCGAGGTGATCCTGCACGAGAAGGATGAGCCGCTGGACGCCGCCGGCCTGGTGCGCGCAGCCAAAGACGCCGACATCATCGTCGCCGACCGCATGACTGAAGGGCGCGGCGAGATCTTTGCGCAATTGCCGCGTCTGCGGGCCTTCGTCCGCTGCGCCGTCGACATCCGCAACGTCGACGTGGATGCGGCGTCGCAAGCCGGCGTGCTCGTGACCCGCGCCGGGCCCGGCTTCGTGCAGGCCGTGGCCGAGCTCGCGCTCGGCTTCATGGTCGATCTCTCCCGCGGCGTGTCGCGGACCACCGCAGATTACCAGGCAGGCCGCAAGCCGGAAGCACGGATGGGCCGCCAACTCGCCGGCAGCCGGATCGGCATCATCGGCTACGGCAGCATCGGGCGCTACCTCGCCGAGATCGCAAAAGTGCTGCGCATGGAGGTATTGGTCTCCGATCCCTTCGTAACCGTCAGCGATGCCGCGATCCGGCAGGTCGATCTCGACGAGCTCCTCGCCGCATCGGACTATGTCGTCTGCCTCGCCATCGCCAACGAGCAGACCGAAAACCTGATCGGGGAGGCGGCGCTGGCGCGCATGCAGAAGCACGCCGTCTTCATCAATCTCTCGCGCGGCAATCTGGTCGACGAGGCCGCATTGGCAGGCGCGCTGCGTGAGGGCCGCATCGCCGGCGCCGCCATGGATGTCGGCCGCGCGCCGGACCAGATGCCGACGCCCGATCTTGCCAAGCTGCCGAATGTCATCGCGACGCCCCATGTCGGCGGGCTGACGCCGCAGGCCATCGAATACCAGTCGCTGGAGACCGTGCGACAGGTCGAGGCCATCGCGAGGGGAGAAATCCCGCAAGGCGCCGTCAACGCCGATCGCTGGACGCGGCGGCC
This sequence comes from Bradyrhizobium sp. NBAIM03, assembly GCF_020194055.1. Classification (NCBI taxonomy): domain Bacteria; kingdom Pseudomonadati; phylum Pseudomonadota; class Alphaproteobacteria; order Hyphomicrobiales; family Nitrobacteraceae; genus Bradyrhizobium; species Bradyrhizobium sp. NBAIM03. The sequence goes on from NZ_JADYVS010000028.1 coordinate 18,485, forward strand.
GTGAAGGGTCTTAGAGCCGGTCCACCGCCTTGAACGTCCCGTCCTTCTGGATCACGGTCAGGAACACCTTCGGCGGCGTGTCGAGCATGCGTGTGCCGACGGTGACGATGCTGCCGCTGATGTCGAAACGGCCGGTATCGTTGATGGCGCGCAGCAGGCTGGCGCGGGTCGGATTGGGGCCGGCCTTTTCCAGCGCCGCGGCCGCAAGCCGGCCGGACAGATAGCCTTCCAGCGACACGAAATCCGGTGTCAGCGTCGGGTCGAACGCCTTCTGGGCCGCCTGGTAGTCGGCGACGAGCTTGAGCGAGCGGTCCCAGGGAAATGGCACCACCTGCGAGACGATGACGCCGTCGCCCTCAGGGCCGAGTTCCGCGGCGAGCGCAACGGCGCCGACGAAGGAGATGTTGACGAAGGTTGGACGAGCGCCGCCGCGGCGGGCGAGCTTGATGAACTCCGCGCACGGACCATAGGTCCCGACCATGACGATGGCTTCTGGGTCGGCGCGCTTGATCATGCGCCAGGCCTGGCCGACCGCGCGGGTGTTGCGCTCGTAAGTGCCCTCGGCGGCGAGCTCGAGCCCGCGCTTGGCGAGCGCCCGCTTCACGCCGACAAGCCCGTCGCGGCCGAAGGAATCGTCCTGGTAGAAGATGCCGATGCGGGTGAACTTGCGATCCTCGGTGAGATGCTTGATCCAGGCTTCCGCCTCCGCGCCGTAGCTGGCGCGGATGTTGACGACGTTCGGAAGCTCGAGATCGCGCAGGAACTCGGCGCCGGTGAACGGGCCGATGAAGGGCACGTTCCTGGAGCTGGTGATCGGTATCGTCGCCATCGCGGTCGGCGTGCCGACCGCACCGATCAGCGCGAACACCTTGTCGTCGTTGATCAAATGCAGCGTCTGCGCCACCGAACGGTCGGGGTCGTAGCCGTCGTCGCGGCTGATGAGCTGGAGCTTGCGGCCGTGAATGCCGCCCTTGGCATTGACCTCGGTGAATGCGGCGACGATGCCTTGCCGCATGCGCTGTCCCAGCGCGGAGGACGGGCCTTCCAGCGCCGCGGCCTGGCCGAACAGGATTGCATCCTCGCTGATGCCGGCCTCGTTGCCCCTCGCAACCAGCGTGGTCGCGGCCAGAAGCGCGATGGTCAGAACGACGGATCTCGCTGATCGAATTCGATGCATCGGGAGGCTTGCCGGATCCTTGAAAGAAACCTTGCGCAACATAGCCTTGCGAGGCTGAATAGCTCGCTAAGCGCCACGGCGCAGAGAGGCCGTATTACACCGGGGAAAACCGGCAACTTATGTCGAGAAAGCCGGGATCGCTCGTGCACTTCGTTAACTAATTTCCGCATTGCGGTACGACTGGTTTCCGAAATTGTGCACTTCTTAACCGCCGTCTTGTTCCGATAGCGGCACCGGCACCTCAACCAGAGGTTCGGTTCGTCGCGGACAGGGGACGGCGGCTTCAAGATGGGCGGTCGCGATCAGAACGATCAGGATCGGAGACGTAGAGGCGGATGGTGGCGTGCCGCGCCGCTGCTCGGGCTCTATCGTCCTGCGCTCGTCGCGGTCGGCGTTGGCCTGCTGTTCTCGATCGTGGGCGCTGCCGCCGTCGCGCGGTGGAAAGATCGCGTCAACAGGATCGAGTTCGAGAACGCAGCCGAGACCCAGGCGATCGTCCTGCAGAACGGCATGAACGAGTACATATCGAGACTTCTCGCGCTGCGCACGTTGTTCGAATCGACCAACGAAGAAGTCACCCGCAGCGAATTCGAGACCTTCAGCGCCCGCCTGTTCGAGCGTCACCCCGGCATGCTGCGCATCTCCTGGTTGCCGCGGATCAACCGCAAGGAGCGCGCGGATTACGAGGCCGCGGCGATCCGGGACGGTGTGTCGAGCTATCACATCAAGGCGCTGCAGGGCGAGAGCTTCGTCATCGCGCCGCAGAGTGACGAATATTTTCCGGTGTTCTACTCGACGCAGCCGAAGACCTCGTCGGTTTACGGCATGGACTACACGACCGTTCCGGAGCGACGGGCAGTGCTGGAGCGCGCGCGCGACAACGATCGCGTCGCAGCCATGCGCACGCGCCTGTTCGGGCCGAAGGACAGCGACCGGCCGTCCTATGTCCTCGTCGTCGTTCCCGTCTACGCCAAGGGAACCTCGCGCGAGGAGATCGCGGACCGGCGCCGCAATATCGCCGGCGTCGTGGTCGGCGTCTTCGACCTGCCGCTGCTGATCCAGTCTATCCGCGTGACCACCGGAGCCAGCCCCGCGGTCAGCATGACGGTCTTCCCGCCGTACACGGCGCAGATCGTCAGCCTCGAGCAGATGCTGCCGGATTATGCGTCGGCCGCCTCGGCGCTGCGGTCGATGCGGGACATCGCGCGGACCCTGCACTGGTCGGGCAGTCTCAAGATCGGCGACACCGATTGGCAGGTGCGGGCGGTTCCGACCGCCGGCGGTCCGCTGGCGACGACTTACGACCGCGCGGTTGCGGTCCTCGTCGTCGGCATGCTGCTGACGCTGTCGCTGTCGACCTATCTGATGCTCGCCAGCCGCAATTCGCGGCGGCTGTCGCTGGCGAACCGGCGCGTGCTCGAGCTTGCCCAGACCGACATCCTCACGGGATTGCCGAACCGCGCCTTTTTCCTCACCCGGCTCGACGAGATGAACGGCAAGTTGAGCGTGAGGGGCGAGCCCTTCGCGATCCTGATGCTCGACCTCGATCGCTTCAAGAACGTCAACGATTCCCTCGGCCACGCGGCCGGCGATGCGCTGCTGCGCCAGGTGGCGCAGCGGCTGAAATCCGCGCTGCGCGCCAACGACGTGCTGGCGCGGCTCGGCGGCGACGAATTTGCCATCATCCAGCAAGCCGGCGAGCACCAGCGCGCCTGCTCGACCGATCTGGCGGCGCGGATCGCCAAGCTCGTGAGCGAGCCGTTCCTGCTGCCCGGACACCGCGTCGAGATCGGCACCAGCATCGGCATCGCAATTGCGCCGGATCATGGCAGCGATCAGGAGCAGCTCCTGAAGAAAGCGGATCTCGCGCTCTATCGCTCGAAATCGGCCGGCCGCAACTGCTTCACTGTTTATGATGAGGCGATGTCGGCCGAGCTGGAGGCCCGCAACACGCTGGAAGGAGATCTGCGCGACGCCATCGCGCGCTGCCAGCTGGAGGTGCACTATCAGCCGTTCGTCGATGCCCTCAGCGGCGAACGACGCGGCTTCGAGGCGCTGGTGCGCTGGCGGCATCCGACGCGCGGCCTGATCCCTCCGGACCAGTTCATTGCGCTTGCGGAGGAGACCGGGCTGATCGTGCCGCTCGGCGAATTCGTGCTGCGGCGCGCCTGCGCGGACGCAGCCGGCTGGCCTGCCGATCTCATGATCGCCGTCAATCTTTCGCCCATCCAGTTCAAGGAAGCCGAGCTGTTCGACATGATCTGCGCGGCGCTCGCCGATTCCGGCCTGCCGCCGCAGCGGCTCGAGATCGAGATCACGGAATCCGTGCTGCTGGAGCGCGGCAGCGAGAATCATGCCTTCATGGAGCGGCTGAAGCAGCTCGGGGTCGAGCTCGCGCTCGATGATTTCGGCACCGGCTATTCCTCGCTCAGCTACCTGACCGCGTTCCCGTTCGACAAGATCAAGATCGACAAGTCGTTCATTCGCAATCTGACGCAGCAGCCGCGCTCTTCCGCCATCATCTCCTCGATCGTGACGCTGGCGCGCGGACTGGACATGTCGGTCACGGCCGAAGGCGTCGAGACGCGCGAGGAGTTCGACCGGCTGAAGGCGCTCGGCGTCAATTTCGCGCAAGGCTATCTGTTCGGCCGGCCGCATCCGATCGAGCGGATCCTGTTCGACGCGCCGGTCAAATCCTCACGGCTCGACGCCGCCTGAGCGCGCCCGAGGCATGCGCGAAAAGCGCTTGACCCGGACATCCCCGGATGGTCCGAAGAACCGTCTAGGGATGAAACAAGCATACAACATGCGGCTTCCGTTCTTCTACGGCTGGATCGTGGTCGCCGTGACCTTCGTCACCATGGCGATCGGCGTCAACGCGCGCACCGCCTTTTCGCTGTTCTTTCCACCCATCATCTCCGAGTTCGGCTGGGAGCGCGGCGTCACGGCGGGCGCCTTCTCCTTCGGCTTCGTTGTGTCGGGCGTGGTCAGCCCGCTGATCGGCCGCCTGATGGACCGCGCGGGTCCGCGGGCGGTGATGGAGCTCGGGGTCGTGCTGATGGGCGGCGGCCTTTTGCTGGCGCCGCTGACCAGCGCGCCGTGGCACCTCTATGTCACCATCGGCGTCATGGTCGGTGCCGGCAGCGTCTGTCTCGGCTATTCCGGCCAGTCGCTGTTCCTGCCGAACTGGTTCATCCGCAAGCGCGGCTTCGCCATCGGCATCGCTTTCGCCGGCGTCGGTATCGGCTCGGTGACGCTGCTGCCATGGGTGCAGCACATGATCGAGCAGACCGGCTGGCGCACCGCCTGCACCGCGATGGGCCTGCTCGTCCTGATCGCGCTGGCGCCGATCAACCTGCTGCTGCACAAGCGCCCGGAGGACATCGGGCTCCAGCCGGACGGCGATGCCGCCCCCGCCGCAGGCGCGGCAAGCCCGGTCTCCAACGTCGTCGATCACGTCTGGGTCAACACCGACTGGACGCTGCGGCGCGCCGTCGCGACCGCGCGGTTCTGGTGGATCGGGCTCGGCTATTTCTGCGGCCTGTACATCTGGTATGCGGTGCAGGTGCACCAGACCAAATTCCTGCTCGATGTCGGCTTCAGCCCCGGCGTTGCGGTGTGGGCGCTCGGAATGGTCAGCCTGCTCGGCATTCCCGGCCAGATCGTGCTGGGGCACGTCTCCGACCGCATCGGCAGGGAGTGGGTGTGGGCGATCAGCTGTGCGGGTTTCGTCGTCTGCTTCGCCGCGCTGATCGCGCTGAAATATCAGGCTTCGCTCTGGCTGGTTTATCTGATGGTGTTCACGCAAGGCGCGCTCGGCTACGGCCTCACCTCGATCATGGGCGCGGTGGTGTTCGAGATATTCCAAGGCAGGCACCAGGGCAGCATCTTCGGCACGATCATGCTCGCGGCGCTGGCGGGCGGTGCGGCCGGACCGTGGCTGACCGGCGTTCTCTATGATCGCGCCGGCGACTACACGCTGGCTTTCGCCCTCGCCATGGCCGTGAGCGGGGTGTCGGCGCTCGCGATCTGGCGCGCGGCGCCGGGCAAGGTGCGGGCCGTGGCCGGCCGGCTGCACAAGCTCAAAACGGCATCCGAATAGGTCCAGAGCGCTTCAAGATACCTTCGGCGTTTTCGCGAAGCGTTAATCATGCCGTCTCTTGGCGCGGCGCGACGGAACTGCAAAAACGTCTTGGACACCATCGGAGCATTAACCTCTCGCCGATTGCCGCATTTCCCGATGCCGCTGGTCCCGACGATGTCCGCCTCCGATCACCTTGCGACAGAAACTCCTGACGTGCTGCGCGCCGCGCTCGAGCGCGCCGACGACGGCATCGTCATCGTCGATGAGGCGCATCGCGTCATCCATTTCAACCCCGCCGCGGACCGGATCTGGAAATTCGCCGCCGCCGAGGTGCTCGGCCGCGATGCCGCCGTCCTCACCCTCAAATGCCTAAGCGCCGGTGCGACCGCAGATTTCCGCGAGGAGATCAGCCTCGTGCGGCACGACGGCAGCCGTATCAAGGCGCAGATCGCGATATCTTCGGCGACGGCCGACGGCGCGACCCATCACATCGTGTTCGCGCGCGACGTCACCCTCGATGCCGAACGCCGCGCCAGGATCGCACTTCTCCACGCGGTCTCTGACCAGACCAACCGCGTGGTGATCATCACCGACGTCGAGCAGAACATCGTCTACGTCAATTCCGCGTTCACGGCGCTGTTCGGCTATACCAGCGAGGAGGCCGAAGGCCGCCGCGCGGGCGAGCTCATTGCCGGCCGCCACACCGATCGCAAGGCGATTGCGAAGCTCGTCAAGCGGCTGATGCATGGCGGCCAGCGCGACGAGGCCGAGGTGCTCGTCTACGACAGGGATGGTGAGGAGATCTGGGTCTCTGCCCGGATCGACGCCTTCCGCGACAAGAAAGGCCGGGTCAAGCACATCTTTGCGCTGCTCGAGGACATCACCGAATCCCGGCAGCTGCGCTCGTTGCAGCAACTAATCATGGCGGCGCTCGCCGACGAGGCGCCGATCACCGAGATTGCCGATCGGCTGTGCCGCCGCGTCGAGCAGATCGCGCCCGGCGTCGTCTGCTCGCTGCTGCACGTCGATGCCGCCGGCTTGCTCCATCCGCTGGGCGGCCCGAGCTTGCCCGAGGACTATTCCCGTTCGCTCGACGGCATCGCGATCGGTCCCGAGGTCGGCACGTGCGGAACCGGAGCCTTCTACGGCATTCCGGTTCTGGTCGCCGACATCGATGCCGATCCGCGCTGGCAGCCCTACAAGGCGCGGCCGCTCGAAGTGGGCTTGCGCGCCTGCTGGTCGACGCCGATCAAGGCCAAGGACGGCCGGGTCATCGGCACCTTCGGTTTCTATTATCGCGAACCGCGGGCGCCGAGCCGATGGCACCGCCAGATCGTCGATGCCTGCGTCAACCTCGGCGCGTTCGCGATCGAGCGCAAGGAGGCGCGCGCCGAAATCGCGCGGCTCGCCTATCACGACATGCTCACCGGCCTGCCGAACCGCGCGCAGCTGCGCCACCTGATCACGACCGCGATCAATGCCTGTCCGACCGGAGGCCATGTCGCGCTCGCCTTCCTTGACGTCGATCATTTCAAGGACGTCAACGACACGCTCGGCCACGCCGCCGGCGACGAGCTCTTGATCCTGCTCGCGCAGCGCCTGCGCGAGCAGATCGGTCCCGACGACATGCTGGGACGGCTCGGCGGCGACGAGTTCGTCATCCTGCTGCCGCAACGCAATGCCGAGGCCGCTGAGCGCATCGCGGCCGGGATCACCGAGGCCCTGTCCGCACCGTTGCGGCTCGGATCGAAGCTGATGCCGATGTCCGCCAGCATCGGAATCAGCCTCTATCCGGATCACGCCACCGACATCGACACATTGATGCAGCAGGCGGACGCCGCCATGTACATGGCCAAGCAGGCCGGACGCTCGACGCATCGCCTCTTCAGTGCCGAGATGAACGTGCTCGCGGAGCAGCGGCTGGCGCTGATCGCGGCGTTGCGCCGCGCCGTCGCGGAAGGTGTGCTGAGCCTCAGCTATCAGCCGCAGATTCGCAGCTGCGACGGTGCGATCCACGGCGTCGAGGCGCTCGCGCGCTGGCGCGATGCCGTGCTCGGCGACGTCTCGCCGGCAAAGTTCATCCCGCTCGCCGAGGAATGCGGGCTGATCGAGCAGATCGGTATGTGGTCCGTGCGCGAGGCCTGCCGTCAGATGGCGAGCTGGCGCCGCGCCGGGCTCAACATCCCCTGCGTCTCGGTCAATCTGTCGCCGATCAATTTCCGCAACGTCACGCTGGCCGCGCGGCTCAAGGACATCCTGGCCGAGCACGATCTGCCGCCGGATGCGCTGATGCTGGAGATCACCGAAGGCGCGTTCATGCAGGACGGCGCCGCGGCGCTGGAGACGATGAACGCGATCCGCGAGCTCGGCGTCGGCCTCTCGGTGGACGATTTCGGCACCGGCTATTCCAGCCTCAGCCGGCTAGCGCATCTGCCGATCCGCGAGCTCAAGATCGACCGCAGTTTCATGCGCGACATCGAGCAGGACGCGGGCGCGCTCGCGATCGCCACCGCCGTGGTCCGCGTCGGCCAGGGCCTCGGCATGAGCGTGGTCGCCGAGGGGGTCGAGACCGAGGGGCAGCGCAAGACGCTGGCCGAGCTAGGCTGCGACATCGTCCAGGGCTTCCTCTACGCGCCGCCCCTGCCGCCGGTCGCCTTCGAGCGCTGGCTGATCGAGCATTGCGCCGAGCAGGCGAGGGCGATGCTGGGGCGGCTGGACCTTGTAGCGGACAGGGCTGCTGTGAAGCAGTCGGCGTAGCCGCCTTTGGGCAATATTGCCGGACGGTAGGAACGCATTCGCGGCCTGCGGCTTGGTGCTCCGCCGGCGGGCAGGCGCCACGTCCTGTTTGCAAACTGCACGGGCCCAATGAAAAGACCGGAAAAGCAGCGCCACCGCAGTAGTGTCTCAGACGCAGCAAGCCGATCCCGGAATAGGACGAGCAACAAAGCCGCCGGCACCGGCGGACTTCGAATCACCAGCGACAGGAGGACGAGCAATGCGAAGGCATTCCCAATCGCGTGCAACGACCGAGGCGAACAAGCTCTTCAAGCAGACCGCGACGAAGCCCGCGACCGACTATGAGAAGGCAGAACGGGTCTTCCACGACAATCGAGAGCGACTGAAGGCTGAACGGTTGGCAAGGGAGGCTGAACGGCGAGACCGGTCCGAGAGGACGGGTTAGTGTCGCAGTTCTACTTTGATATTTGGGATGGTGAAGCGCTCGTTGTCGACGAGGAAGGTCTCGATCTGGCCAGCCGGCGGGCCGCGGAGATCGAGGCGGCGCTGTCTCTTGCCGACATTGTCAAGCAGCGCGACCCGCTCGCCAGCAGCGACGGCCTCGCCATCAATGTTCGGAATGCGGATGGCCCTGTTCTGACAGCGACATTCGTCTACGAGAAAGTCAGGCTGGTCAATTGAGATCGCCATGAGATCGCCGATGAAATCGCAATGTGTGCTCGCGCTCATCACGTGTAACGCTAGAGCATCGAAAGCACGACAATGCCTTCCTCGAGCTCTCCTGAAGCCAGGCGCGCCCGCGCCATGCGCTCGAACTCCGTGCGATGCTTCTGTAGATAGCTGAAGGCCTGCTTCTGCGTGTTGAATGTCGTTGCAAGCCGGCACATCTGCCGATTTGCGCCGGACGCGAGAAAGAATGTGATGGTTCCGTGATCTGGCTTTATGCGAGGCACGATCTGCACTCTCCGGCATGGGATCGGCACTTCAGATTTCGCAGGCGGCGTTGAAGACGGCTATCGCGCCAACTTCCTTGTCCGCTTCTTGAGCTTGGGCGCCGGCAAAGTCGATCGAAGAGCTTCATCGGCCGCTTCCCTCGCCTGGCGCGCCTCTCGAAGTCGCGCCATGTTCTTGCGAACCTCGATGGCTTGCCTTTCCACGTCCGCCAATGCCCGCGCGCCCTCTTCGGCGGCCAGGCGCTTGCGATCGGAACGTGTGATGCTTTCGGGTGACGGCTCTGCCGGCTTCTTGCTGCTCATCGTTCACCCGGATCCGCAAAGACTAAACCCGCTCAATCCAGGGATTGAGCGGGCAAAGCGACCGTTTCAGTACATCCGTGAAACGGCGCAACGATCTCAAGCCAGCGAGAGGTTCTCGGCGCTGACTTTGCCTCGCATCTTGTCGGTCTTGATCTCGAAGTTGACCTGTTGGCCTTCGCCGAGACCGGCAAGCCCAGCCCTTTCAACGGCGCTGATGTGAACGAACACGTCGTTGCCACCGTCGTTTGGCTGGATGAAACCGAAGCCCTTTTGGCCGTTAAACCACTTGACCGTACCTGTCGTCATTTTCTTCTCCAAAGCGCGCGAGCGCATCCCGCGCGACAATCGCGCGGTTACCTTCAACTTCGTCGATGTCTTTGGAAAAGGAGCCCGCGGGCGCATTCAACAAGGCACAGCGGCTAATCGAACAACTTCAATATATACAACTTTCGCGCATTTGCAAGGAGCGAAGCCAGTTTGTTTGCTGCGATGCGCTTCTTCTGTTCCGCGGCGCTTGTCCATCGATCTGCGAGCAAGGCGTTATCGATTGACAGCGCAGCACGACAATGGTCACGTGACGCCACCAAGCTGCTCGCCGTGACAAGCAGATCGGCTCGTCCGAAGCCGCGACCAATGTCGCGGCTCACTATCTCACACATCGCAATGAAGCTCCTGCGCAATTGGCTGCGCTGCAGGACGTGTCGCATTCGCAGCCCGAGCCAGGAGGATCAATTGCACGTACTCGTCAGAGAAAACAATGTTGAGCAGGCACTTCGCGTTCTCAAGAAGAAGATGCAGCGCGAGGGCGTCTTCCGGGAGATGAAGCAGCGACGGTCCTACGAAAAGCCGTCGGAGAGAAAGACCCGCGAGAAGTCCGAGGCCATTCGCCGCGCTCGCAAGCTGGCTCGCAAGCAGGCGATCAGGGAGGGATTGCTGCCCGCGCCACCGAAAAAGAAGCCTTTCGAACGCAAGCCGCCCTTGCCGGAGATCAAGGCAAGGCCGGAGTAGCAACGATCTGCTTTCCGGTCGCAGGCTATTTTGCTTGGGGCCGAGATCCTATCGCCTGAAATCGATGCCTCGCAGCACGATGCCCGGCGGGGTACCTTCGAATTCTGTGGCGCGATACTTGTTCGCAGCGCATGCTTCGATGCGATCCCGTAGACGAGCGAATTGGGCTTCCCGCTGCTCGGGCCTGACTTGCGGGCCCTGCTCGAGACCGTCCATCGCGGAGGTCGAAATCGCGCAAGGAATCTCCCGGGCGCCGTCATGCATCGAGAACCGCACGATCATCCGCTCGTATTCATGGCCGATAAAGCGGCCGCTCGTCAGTGTCATGGCCTACTCCATATCAGGTCGGCTTCCTGGCTCGCGCCAGCATGCGCGTAGAATGCAGCCGGCCGTCGCTCCGCTCAGCCGTCCCCGGACAGGCGTGCGAAATCGTCGAACAGCGCCGACACGAGCGCGCGGTGGCGCGTGTCCTCTGCCGGAAGACTCGCAGCATAGAGGTTGAGCAGATGACGCGCCTTCACCGCGGCCTCCGGCCATGACGCCGCAGGTACGGTCATCATGCGGTGTTCGAGATCGGCCTCGCGCTCGCGCAGCTCCCTGAGATGGGCCTCGACCTCGGCCAGCGCGCGGCGCAGGTCGGTGGCCTTCTGCGCGGCCATGCCACGGTGCTTGTCGAGATCGACCGGCCGGTCATTCATTGACGATGCTCGCGTCCGCTGCTTGCGCATCAGCAAGATCGACAGAACCGATCGACAGTACCTCCATGGTCCCGCGTGCGCCCTCGGCGGGCACAGTGATCATCGTGGCAATTCGGCGATAGGCGGCGAAAGTCAAGCCGTCGATCGTCTCCTCATCCGTGACGACCTCGTAGGTGCCCGCCGGCAAGATGCGCGCGACGCCGCGGATTTGGAACGGATGTCTGAAGACGACGGTCTCTCGCCGCGAACGGATGGTCATGCACGCCTGCCTTTCGCAAGTGAAGCCCCAACCGGTGCCGGCTGTTGCGACCATGCGCCTTTGGCGGGCCAATAGCCAGCACTATCGTCTGCACGCTGGCGAACGCTAGTTGCCACGGAGCGAGGCTAGCCCGCGACGCATTTACTGCTCGCTATTGGTTCGGCGTGAGCGTAGGCTCGTTGCCATCACCGCGCTTCTCAACGGCATCGACCGGTGACTGAGGGTCACGTGTGCTCCCGCCAAAGGTTCGCAGGAGCGTTCGATGTCGCGTGTTCGCATCTCGGAATGGATCGTGCCGCCGGTGATCGTTCCGCTGTTTCTGCTGCTTCTCGTGTGCGCCGCTGCGGTGCTCAATGGCTAGGACAACACGCGTGCCGTATCTGGTCAGCGGCACCAACGAATACGGCAGTTCCAATCTCGGTCATGGAACTGCGACGGTCGCGCTGCGTCTCGCGGAAAAGCTGCTGCGCGAAGGCTACATGGATGTCAGGGTCTGCACCCCGCGCGGCCGTGTCCTGCAGCCGAATGAATTCGACGAACTCAAACCAGCAAGGGAGAGCGACATGGCCAAGGGCCAGCAACGTGGCAACCGCGAAGCCAAGAAGCCGAAGAAGGAAAAGGCCAAGGTGATCGCCGCGGCCCCGTCCCGCAAGGAAGCCGCTTGGCAACCGGATTTCGGACCTGGAAAGAAGAAGTAAGAAGGAGCTGCCACCGAGCAGGCGGCGAAACAGCTCAGATCCGTCTCGGAAAGCGGCGAGAAGGGCTGGCGCCTATCGGCGCAGCTGCGCCGCCCGCGGGAGGCACCCGTTAGGCCGAGGCTAGTCCCGTCCTGCGCCGGAGATCCGTGATCGCGCGCAAAAAACTGTCGGCCGGCGTCGTCTCGGGGTCGATCAGCCGGTGCAGGCGAAAGCCGTCTTCCAGCGCGAGCACGACGGAGGCGATCCAGGGCGGGTTCAGATTGACGTTGCGCCCGTTGCTCTTCGATGTCGCTTCGATGATGTCGGCGACCAGCTTGCGCCGCGCGCGCAGGCGCTTGGCAAGCTCCGGGCGGCGCTTTTCGGCGCGCGCGACGAACAGGATCATCTCCATGTGCAGCAGCGGCGAGCGGCCGAGCGGATCCTGGCGGCTGCGATCCATCGTCTTCAGCGCCGCGATGAAATCGTCGAGATTGTCGTGCTGCGCCAGGATGTCCATGTTGCGCCGGATCGACTGCGCGACATGGTCCTCGAGCATGGCGATGATCAATTCGTCCTTGCTCTTGAAGTTCGAATAGAACGCGCCGCGGGTGAAGCCCGCCGCCGCCGCGATTGCCTCGATGCTGGCGCCGCCGATGCCGTCCTCCTCGAACACGCGCGCGGCCGCCTCGAACAGCGCCTCGCGCGTGTCGTCCCTGGTCGGCCTGGTTCTCAACCTTGACATCGGCGCAGCTTAGGGCAGAATGCAACTCGATACAACAATGTATCGAGTTGATAATTTACAGGGATGGTTACGCCGGGCGGTGGGCAGCCTTGCGTATGCGTGTCATGCGGCAACCGATCCGAGGTCACCATGAACGAGCAAGTGCAACCCGCTGGCGGACCGCTGTTCAACCCGCTCTCGCCGGATTTCATCCGCGATCCCTATCCGCATTATGAACGGCTGCGCACCGTCGATCCGATCCACGTGACGCCTTTCGGCCAGTACGTCGCCAGCCGGCACGCCGAGGTCAGTCTCGTGCTGCGTGACAAGCGCTTCGGCAAGGATTTCGTCGAGCGCACCACGCGCCGCTACGGCCCGGAGATCATGAAGGAGCCGGTGTTTCGCAGCATGAGCTACTGGATGCTGCAAGCCGATCCGCCGGACCACACCCGCCTGCGCGGCCTCGTCGTGAAGGCCTTCACCGCCCGTCGCGTCGAGGACATGCGGCCGCGGATCCAGGAGATCGTCGACCAGGCGATCGATGCCGTGATCGAGCGCGGCCACATGGACCTGATCGAGGATTTCGCCTTCCGCCTGCCCGTCACCATCATCTGCGACATGCTCGGCATCCCCGAGGAGCATCGCGAAGTGTTCTACAAGAGCTCGCGCGACGGCGGACGGCTGCTCGACCCCGTGCCGCTCTCGCCGGAGGAGATCCGCCAGGGCAACGCCGCCAACCTGATGGCGCAGATGTATTTCCAGCAGCTGTTCGAGCTGCGCCGCAAGAATCCCGGCGACGACCTCATCACCCAGCTGGTGCAGGCCGAGGAGGACGGCAACAAGCTCACCAACGAGGAGCTGACCGCCAACATCATCCTGCTGTTCGGCGCAGGCCACGAGACCACGGTCAACCTGATCGGCAACGGCCTGCTCGCGCTCCACCGCAACCCGGATCAGCTTGCGCTCCTGAAAGCGAAACCGGAGCTGATGACGAACGCGATCGAGGAGTTCCTGCGCTATGATTCCTCGGTGCAGATGACCGGGCGCGTCACGCTGGAGGAGATCGAGGACCTCGGCGGCGTGACGATCCCCAAGGGCGAGACCGTGCTGTGCCTGCTCGGCTCGGCCAACCGCGATGGCGCGGTCTACCCCGACAGGCCCGACCGGCTGGACGTCACCCGGGCGAACGTCAAGCCGCTGTCGTTCGGCGGCGGCATCCATTTCTGCCTTGGGGCCCAATTGGCGCGGATCGAGGCCGAGATCGCCATCGCCACGCTGCTGCGGCGGCTGCCGGATTTGCGCATCGACGACATCGAGACCCCGGAATGGCGGCCGACCTTCGTGCTGCGCGGGCTGAGGCGGCTGCCGGCGAGCTGGTGAGGGGGCGCTCAGCGTTAACCTCCGCGCGCAACAGTCGCTGTGACTTCGCCATACTTCCCCCTATATAAGGGGCTGTTCCGGCGCGCCTGAGGCTCTCAGCTTCGGCCCAGGCCGGTTTGGCCGAGGGGAGACCCGTGCAGACGACGCTGCTCGGATTGGCGATTGCCTTCATCATTGCGCTGCTGGCCGCGCTGATCGGGCCTTACTACATCGACTGGAACCAGTTCAGGCCCCAGTTCGAGGCGGAGGCCGGCAAGATCATCGGCGTGCCGGTGCGGGTGGCGGGCGAGCTCGATGCGCGGCTGTTGCCGGCGCCGACGCTGCGGCTGCGCGGCGTCACCTTCGGCGGCAACAACGATCTCGGCCGCCTGCGCGCCGACAAGCTCGATGTCGAGTTCAGCCTCGGCTCCCTGATGCGCGGCGAATGGCGCGCCACCGAGCTTTCGGTCGGCGGCATGGCGGTCGATCTTGGTCTGGACGCGCGCGGACGGGTCGATTTGCCCTCCACCGCGAGCGGCACCTTCAACCTGGCCTCCCTCGCCATCGAGCGGCTGAACCTCACCGGCCGCATCGCCTTGCACGATGCCGCCAGCCGCTCGACGCTGGAATTGAACGATATCGCCTTCTCCGGCGATGTGCGCTCGCTCGCAGGCTCGGTGCGGGGCGATGGCAGCTTCACCGCGCGCGGCGTGCGCTACCCGTTCCGCGTCTCCTCCGGCCCCAGCGCCGACGGCAGCGCCACCCGTCTCCACCTCAACATCGATCCCGGCGAGCGCGCCATCCTCGCCGATCTCGAGGGCGTGCTCGCCTTCGACAATCGCCAGCCGAAATTCGAGGGCGCGCTGACTCTCGCCGTGCCCGCGGCCAGGAAGGCGGCCGAGGCGGGGCCGACGCCCTGGAAGCTGGCGACCAGGCTCAAGGCCGATCCGGCCGGCGCCAAATTCGACCAGATCGACGCGAGCTTCGGCCCGGAGGACACCGCGCTGAAGCTCGGCGGCGTCGGCGATCTCAGGTTTGGCGCATCGCCCTTGCTGCGCGCGGTGCTGTCGGCGCGGCAGGTCGATGCCGACAGGCTGACCGCCAAGGATGATGCCGATCCGCAGCGCGTCCTGCCGGCGCTGCGCGCAGGGCTGGCGGCGATCCCGCAGGTGCCGATCCCTGCCCAGATCGAGTTCAATGCCGATCAGATCATGCTCGGCGGCCGTCCGCTCCAGAACATCGCGACCGAGCTTGCGACCGACGGCCGGTCCTGGACCTTCCGGCGGCTGGAGCTGCGCGCGCCGGGCATGACGCAGGTCTCGCTCAATGGCGCGGCTCCCGGCGCCGACAGTTTCAGCGGCCGGCTCAGCGTTGAATCCCCGGATCCCGACACGCTGGTTGCCTGGCTGCAGGGCCGCAGCGAGATCACCCGCCGCAGCACGCGGCCGCTGCGTCTCGCGGGCGACGTCACCATCGCAGCCAATCATCTCGCCATCGACAGGCTGAAGGCCGACATCGATGGCGGCGCGATCGAAGGCCGCATCGTCTTCGTGCAGACAGGCGCGAGCAACGGCTCGCGGATCGATGCGGACCTCAGGGCCGACCGGCTCGACCTCGATGCCGCCACGAGCTTCGTGCGCGCGCTGGCGGGGCCGCAAGGCGAATGGCCGGAAGAGGCAAAGCTCTCGCTCGATATTGGCCGCGCGATCTCCGCCGGCCAGGAGCTGCGGCCGTTCGCAGCCAGGCTCGCCTACAGCCCGGCGTCGCTGTCGCTGGAGCAGCTGCGCTTCGGCCAGGGCGGCGGCGTGACCTCGGAGGCGAGCGGCAGCTTCGACCGCACCAAGACGACCGGCAAGCTCGCGCTGAAATCCTCGGCCAATTCGCTGCGCGAGCTCACCGCGCTGGTCGAGCCGTTCGCGCCCGCGCTGCGCGCGCGCCTCGATGCGCTCCCGTCCTTGCCCGGCGCGACCCGTCTCAAGCTCGATCTCAGCCTCGACAAGAACGCCGAGCATGCCGATCGCAGCAATGCCCGCTTCGTGCTCGACCTCGACGCACCGCAGCTCAAGACCACGGCGACCCTGGCCGCGCAGACGCCGGCGGCCGCCATCGGCGGTATCGACCTCGAACGCCTGCGCAACAGCGACTTCACGCTGGACGCGAAAGTGGCGGCGCCGCAAGCCGGCGCCTTGTTGGCACTGCTGGGGCTCGACCGCATCGTGGCCGCGGGCGAGGGCGCCTCGCAATTCGAAGGACGGTTGAGCGGAGCCTGGCGCCGTCCCTCGCAATTGAACGCAAAGCTCAGCGGCGGCGGGCTCGATGCCGACGCGCAAGGCAGCGTCGAATGGTCGGAGTCCAAACCGTCCGAACCCAAATCGTTCGAACCCAAATCGCTCGAACCGAAGGCGAGCGTGAACCTGCGCGTGCGCAACGCCAATCTGGCGCCGCTGCTCGGGACCAGCCCGGCCGGCAAGTCGGCGCAGAACGTCAGCCTGTCCTCCCGCCTCACGCTCTCCGGCAATCGCCTGACCTTCGGCGATCTCGACGGCAATGCCGCGGGCTCGCATCTGCGCGGCCATGTTTCGGTGACGCTCGATCAGGACAAGAGCATCGACGGCGAGGTCGGTCTCGACTCGCTCGATCTGGCGCCGGCGCTCGCAATCGCCGTCGGCGCAGCCGGTCGTGAGTCCGGCGAGCCGCTCAGCGCAGGATTGGTCAGCGGCTGGCGCGGCCGCATCGCCTTCCAGGCCTTACGCGGAACATTGCCCGGCGGCATCGAGCTGCGCCCCTTCGGCGGCACGATCCGGAGCGACGGCCAGTCGCTCGCATTCGATGCGCTCAAGGGCGGCGTCGGCGGCGGCGACATGTCCGCAAGCCTGGACGCGCGCAATGGCGCGGGTGGGCTTGCCCTGAACGCGCGCATCGAGCTCAGCAACGTCGATGCGGCGGCGCTGCGCTATCGCGACCTTGCCCTGCCCAAGGGGCGCGCCTCGGTGCAGATGGCGCTGACCAGCCAGGGCCGCAGCGTCGCGGCCTTGACCGGTGCGCTCGCCGGCAACGGCACGGTGACGCTCGAATCCGCCGAGATCGCCGGCCTCAATCCGCGTGCGTTCGAGATCGCCATCCGCGCCAGCGACGGCGGCCAGGTCAATGACGACAACCGGCTGCGGCAGCTCGTCGAGCCCGCGCTGTCGGCGGGGCGCATCGCGGTGCCCTCGGCGCAGATTCCGTTCACGATCCGCGACGGCCGCCTGCGCATCGGCGCAACGCCGCTGGAAGCGAAGAACGCCCGCGCCATCGTCTCCGGCGGCTACGACATTCCGGCGGACCAGGCCGACATCCGCGCCAGCCTGACGCCGATCATGACCGGGCTTTCCGGCGCCCCGCCCGAGATCCAGCTGTTTGCGGCAGGCCCGCCCGACAGGCTGAGCCGTACCATCGACCTCGCACCGCTGTCGTCATGGCTTGCGGTGCGCACGATCGATCGCGAGACGCGGCGGCTCGACGCCATCGAGCGCGGCGAGCCGCCGCCGGCCACCGCTGCGCTGCCGACGCTGGTGTCCCCGGAGATAGCGACCGAGCAGGCGCCACCCAACGTGCCGCTGCCGGGCCAGGACCCGCGCCGCGCGCCGGCAAAGCCCAGGGTGGCGCCGACCCCGAAAGCTCCGCAGGCCGCGCCCGCCGCGCCCAGCCCCTCACTGACAAGCCCTTCACTGACGAGCCCGCCGCTCGCGAGCCAGCAGCTCGCGCCGCTCCCTCCGGCCATCGACGTGAAGCCCGCCCCGGGCCCGCCGCCCGCCAAGCCCAGGCCGAAGCCGCCGCTTGTGCTGACGCCGCAGAATCCGTAGACGGCGCTATCTAAAGTGCTCCGTTGCCGATGCTCGTCATGCCCGGGCTTGTCCCGGGCATCCACGTTCTTTGTGCCATGCGGCAAGGCGTGGATGGCCGGAACAAGCCCGGCCATGACGCGGAGAGGTTTCAGTGCCCAAAGCTTCTCGGCTCTTGCACAACAGTAAATCCATTCCCTCGCATTTGACGGAATTTTCGTCGGCAAAACTGATTTGCCGACTTTACTGAATTCTCGCGTTTCATCTCTAGCGTGGGTTCCCAGAGGAATTCGGCGTCGCGCCGCGAGCGGCGGGACGGCTCGCCAAGGGCTGCCAAGAACTGGGGTGATCGAGATGAACGGGGCGAAATCGCTTCTGCAGGATCTGGACGACGCGATCGCGCGCGGCACCGACGAAAGCCGGGCGCGTGCATTGTGGCATGCGACCGACATCCTGATCACCGGCCGCTACAGCGACGACGAGATCAGCATGTTCGGCGAGGTGATCGGCCGGCTCGCCGACGAGATCGAGGTGGCTGCGCGCGCGCAGCTCTCCGAAGTGATGTCGGCCTGCGATCACGCCCCGCTCAACGTCATCGAAAGGCTCGCCCTCGACGACGAGATCGCGGTTGCCGGTCCCGTGCTACGCGATTCCAACCGCATCGACGAGAAGATGCTGGTCCAGAGCGCCATGACCAAGGGCCAGGCGCATCTGCTGGCGATCTCGCAGCGCCAGTCGATCGGCGAAGCCGTGACCGACGTGCTGGTCAAGCGCGGCAACCAGGAGGTCGTGACTTCGGTCGCCAAGAACGAGGGCGCGCGCTTCTCCGGCTCGGGTCTCTTGCACATGGTCCGCCGCGCCGAGGGCGATTCGATCCTTGCCGAGCAGCTCGGCCTGCGCAAGGACGTGCCGCGCCACATCTTCCAGCAGCTGATCGCGAAAGCCTCCGAAGACGTCCGCCGCCGCCTCGAGACCGAGCGGCCCGAGATGATGTCGCAGATCCAGAGCTCGGTCACCGAGGTCACCGGCGATCTCCAGTCCAAGTTCGGCCCGTCCTCGCGCAGCTATTTCGTCGCCAAGCGCGTGGTCACGACGCAGTATCGCCAGGGCAATCTCAACCAGGACTCGATCTCGAACTATGCCCGCCAGCATCGCTTCGACGAGGTGCAGATCGGCCTGTCGCTGCTGTCGGCGCTGCCGGTCGACGTGATCGAGCGCGCGCTGATGGACCGCAACCGCGAGATGATCCTGGTGCTGTGCAAGGCGCTCGACTTCTCCTGGGACACGACGATGTCGCTGTTGTTCCTCGGCGCCAAGGATCATCTGATCACGGCGCGCGAGCTCCAGGACAACGAGCGCGAGTACGGCCGGCTCAAGATCGAGACGTCGCGCAGCATTCTGAAGTTCTACCAGTCGCGCAAGACCGGCGCGGGTGCCGATGCGGGCCGTCAGCCCGAACTTCAAGTCCACTGACAGGTCCACTGAGGAGAGGGGAGTACCTGCAATGTTACCTCAATTCGGCACCGCCGTTCGCAAGAAGAATCTCGCCAATGTCGGCGCCACCGATCTCGGCGGCGCAGCTTCGGACAAGGCCTCGGTGGACGCCGCCTGGCTCGTGCTGGAAGCCGCCAACGACCTCGGTGATCACGCCGCGGTGGACGCCTGCCGCCGCGTCATCGACGCCGAGCTGAACGGCACGGCGGCCCGCAGCGCCGATATCGATCTCGTGCTGGGATATTTCCGGTAAGGCTCCTGAGATCGCGCTCGGAGTTGAGCGCAGCGAAGTCCGGAGGGACTCTCAGCACGAGTTGGAGCGTTTGGCGCCTGCATCGCGCCGAAGACCTGACTTCGCCGCGGCCAGGGCTGCGGCGAGCTCGTCGATGTGATAGGGCTTGGGCAGGATCTCGATACCCGCGCTCTCCGCTTCATGGACCGAGGCTTCGGCATATCCGCTGGTCAGCAATATCGGTATGTCGCTTCGTCTCTTCCTGACCTCGCGCGCAAGCTCGACCCCGTTCATGCCGCCCGGCATCATGATGTCGGAGAAGATCAGATCGATGGGACGGCCGTCCGCCAGGGCACCGAGCGCTGCTGCGGCACTGGAAGCGCGTGTGACCTCGTAGCCGAGCTGACCGAGCATCTCGCTGACCAGCGCGGCAACCTCGTTATCGTCCTCCACCAGCAGGATCTGGCCCTGATTGCTCTTTTTCGGGCGCACCCTGGTGAGGTCGATGAGGTGTCGCTCGTCGGAGGGAGTCTCGAAGGATCGCGGCAGGTACAGCTCGATGCTCGTGCCTCGGCCGACCTTCGATTGAATTCGCACCGTGCCCCGCGACTGCGTCGCAAATCCATGGACCTGTGCGAGCCCCAGTCCAGACCCCTTGCCGACGTCTTTGGTCGTGAAGAACGGCTCGAACACCCGCGACATGATCTCCGGGGGCATGCCGACACCGGTGTCGACGACGGACAAGCGGACATAGTCGCCGGCGATCTCCCCATCGTTCAGGTCGGGTAGATTTTCGCCGCGCACGATGATCGTGCCGCCATTGGGCATGGCGTCGCGGGCGTTGACGGCCAGGTTGAGAATGACCAGCTCGAGCTCGCCGGGATCGACCTCCACCGGCCAAAGCTGCTCCGGAAAGTCGAATTCGACATGGACGTCGCCCCTGAGACTGCGATCGAGCAGTTCACGCATGCCGCCGATCTGCGCGGCGACGTCGACAGGCTCCGGCCGGAGTTTCTGCCGCCGTGAGAATGCCAGAAGCTGCTTGGTCAGGCTCGCTCCGCGCTGCGCCGCCTGGATCATCCCGTCCATCAGGCGGCGGCGCCGGGTCGGATCGGTCTGGCGTTCGAGCATGTCGAGGCCGCCGGAAATCACCATCAAGAGATTGTTGAAGTCATGCGCGACGCCGCCGGTGAGCTGGCCGATGGCCTCGATTTTCTGAGCCTGCCGAAGCGTTTCCTCCACGCGTGCTCGCTCTTCGATCTCGAGGCGAAGCTGCGTGTTGGCTTCCTCCAGCGCCTTCGTCCGCTCGATCACCAGCTTCTCGAGCTCCTGGGCCGTCTGCTCGCGCGCCTCGAGCAGAGCCCGGATCTCGTATTGACGCCGCCGAGCCCGCAGTGCGGATTGGATGGTGCTGGTCAGCGTGATCGGTTGAACCGGCCGTTCGAGCAGCGAAACGTTGCGCAGAAGCTCGACGATACTGCGTCGCCAGGCGATGACCGAGGGCTGCTCCCGGTGGCTGGTGAGAACGACGAAAGGCAGATCGGACCACGGCGGCTGACCGGCGATCCATTGTGCCAGCGCCGCGGTGTCCTTGCCGAACAATCCTTCCTCGGCAAGAAATACGGTGCCAACGCCTGCCGCCATTTCGGTGACGAGTTCGGCCAAGTCCCGGCAACTGATCGCCTCGAGGTTCGCGTTGCGCAAAAGTTCGGCCGATGCCGGTCCGTCGCGGCCCACCGGGGCGAAGACGAGAACGCGGTGATCGCGCTGCGCGCTCATTCGAGCGGCCCTTCCGGGAGGGCCGTGCCGGTATAGCGGGGATTGCCGGAAAAGATGCCGCTGAACTCATGAAGTGGCGGGCCGAGCTTGATTCCGTTGCTACCGAGTCGGAATTCGCGGATGCCATGCTCGTGGCCGCCGCTTCGCTTCTTGACGACCGACAAGGCGCGCCGAACCGTTCCGGCGAACTCGAAATAACGCAGCATCACCACTGCATCGCTCAAATAGCTGAGGTCGAGCGGCGTATCCATGGGACCGACAAGCCCATGCTGGGCGAGAATGAGGATGGTGAGCACGCCCTGCTGGGCCAGATAGCTGAGCAGTTCATGCATCTGCAGAACGAGGAAGCGTTCATCCGGCATCGCGTTCAGATAGCCGTTCAGGCTGTCGATGACGATGATGCGGGCATTGTCGACCTCGACGCTCCGGCGGAGCGTTGCCGCGAACTCACCCGGCGACAATTCGGCGGGATCGATCTGCTGAAAGCGGATATTTCCGGACGCGAGATGTTTGTCCAGCGGCAGCCCGAGCGCTTTGGCGCGTGCCTCAACCGTTCCGCGTCCTTCATCGAAGGCGAAGAATACGGCGTGCTCGCCGCGTTCCGCCGCCGCGATGGCGTAGGTTAGCGCAACTGACGACTTGCCGACGCCGGCCGCGCCGAGGAGAAGAGCGTTGGTGCCGCGCTCGAGCCCCCCTCCCAGGAGCTGGTCGAGCTCGGGGTTGCCGCTGGTCACCATCTCACCATCGAATAATCTGTGATGTTCGGCTGCGACGAGCCGGGGAAAGATCCGCAGCCCCCCTTGCGTGATGGTAAAGTCGTGGAAGCCGCCCCGGAAACGGATGCCGCGCATCTTGATCACGCGAAGCCGCCGCCGCTCGGCACCGTAATCGATGGCGAGTTGCTCCAGCATCACCACGCCGTGCGCGATCGAATGCAGTTGCAGATCATCCTGGGAGGATGACAGATCGTCGAGCAGAACCACGGTGCAGTTGCGATTGGTGAAGAAGTGCTTCAGGGCCAGAACCTGGCGCCTGTAGCGAAGCGGGTTCTGCGCCAGCAGGCGCAATTCGGACAGGCTGTCGAGCACCACGCGGGTGGGATTGATCCTTTCGACTTCCTTGAAGATCAGACCTGTGGTCTCGCTCAGCTCCATCTCGGCGGGATGAAAAACCGTCAGCTCCCGCTCGGGATCAAGCGTCGTTTCCGGTGGAACGAGCTCGAAGATATCGACGCCGTCCAGCGACCAGCCGTGCCGCTGTGCCACCACTGTGAGCTCGCTCTTGGTCTCGGAGAGCGAAACGTAGAGAACGCGTTCGCCGTCGCGCACGCCCCGAAGAAGGAATTGGAGCGCAATCGTAGTCTTGCCTGTGCCCGGCCGGCCTTCGTAGAGATACATCCGGTTGGCATCGAGGCCGCCGCCAAGGATGTCGTCCAGCCCTTCGCTGCCGGTTGACACCCGCGGCAAATCCTTGAAGTCGCTGCCTGGGGCAGCGGAGGATTGACCGGTCATGAACCCCCCTTACGCGTATCTTCCCAAAGCTCCATGCGCTCCAGGCGCATGCCGGAGCCGGATGACTGAAAAGGTCCGTCTAAGGAACTCCGATGCCGGGCCTGAGTTCCCGTCCCGAGGCGCTTCGGGCGGTCAGGCGACCGCTTCGTTGCCGCTCAGACTGTGCCGACGCGTGGATGGTGTCGGTTCAAAAATGAACACAAACGGTCCGCTCGCGGTCCATCCCGCTGCTGCCCTCACTGCCGGATGCGGTAGATCACGACGTCCTCGCCGTGACGGTTCGTGCTTCGCTCGAGCTGGTAGTTCGACTTCTCCAGCACGCGCCGCGATGCACCGTTCCCGACATACACAATGCCGATGAGAGACGGCAGTGCGAGCTGTGACAGCCCGATGTCCGTCAGCGCGGTCGCGATCTCGCTGGCAAATCCTTGGCCCCAGAATTCGCGCTTGAACGCGTAGGCGATTTCGACCTCGTCGACATCGTCCACGAGAATGTGCCGAATGCCCGCCCGTCCGGCGAAGGCCCCCGTCCTTCGTTCGCAGCGTCCAGAGTCCGAAGCCGTGCTGGTCCCAATGGGCCATGTTGGTTGCGAGATAAGCCCTCGTGACCTCGGGCGTCCGCACCCCGCCGAGATAGCGGGAGACCTCGGCGTCGCGATGCAGCGCGACGAGGTCGGCGAGGTGATCCTCGCGCAACCGTTCGGCGGTCAGGCGGTCGGTGGTGAAATGGTCCACGGCGACAGATCGCCGCTTCCGAGGCGTGTCGTCGTTCATGCTGCTATCGCTGCGGGCTGATCGTGACGTCATGCCCCTGTTTTGCCCGACGGGTCAACGGGCGACGGCCGGATCGTTGCCTTGCGCGTAACTCATTGATTTCACGACCCCCGGTCTACTGTGCATGGGGTTGTTTTCGCAGTTTCGTTTTGGAAGGGCTACCCCGCCCCCAGCGCGACGGCGACGTTGTACGTCACGAGGCTCGCCGCATAGGCCAGCACAAGCATGTAGGCGAAGGTGGCGCCCATCCAGGCCCAGCTGCCGGTCTCGCGCCGGATCACGGCGAGCGTGGAGGCGCATTGCGGGGCGAAGATGTACCAGGCCAGCATCGACAGCGCGGTGGCGAGCGACCATTTTGTCGCCAGCACCTGGCCGATCTGCTCGACCGCTTCGTTGCCGCCCTCGATCGCATAGACGGTGCCGAGCGCCGCGACCGCGACCTCGCGCGCCGCCATGCCCGGGATCAACGCCACCGCGATCTGCCAGTTGAAGCCGACGGGGGCGAGCAGGGGCTCGAGCGCCTTGCCGATCATCGCCGCCAGGCTGAACTCGATGGCCGGCCCGGTCGCGCCCGCGGGCGGCTGCGGGAAGGAGGCCAGGAACCAGATCAGCACCATCATCGAGAAGATCGTGGTGCCGGCGCGCTGCAAGAACATCTTGGCGCGGGTGTAGATGCCGATCACGATGGATTTCAGCCGCGGCATCTTGTAGTCCGGCAGCTCCAACATGAACGGCGCCGGCACAAAGTCGCGCAGCATGAAGAACTTGATCACGAACGAGACCAACAGCGCGCTGATGATGCCGGCGGCATAGAGGCCGAACATCACGAGGCCCTGCAGGTTGATGAAGCCCCAGACGTCTCTGGCCGGGATGAAGGCGGAGATGATCAGCGTATAGACCGGAATGCGCGCCGAGCAGGTCATCAGCGGCGCGATCAGGATCGTGGTCAGCCGGTCGCGCTTGTTGTCGATGACGCGCGTCGCCATGATGCCGGGAATGGCGCAGGCAAAGCTCGACAACAGCGGAATGAAGGCGCGGCCGTGCAGGCCGGCGCCGCCCATGATGCGGTCCATCAGGAACGCCGCGCGCGCCATGTAGCCGAAATCTTCCAGGAGCAGGATGAACAGGAAGATGAGGATGATCTGCGGCAGGAACACGATGACGCTGCCGACGCCGGAGATCACGCCGTTCTGCAGGAAGCTTTGCAGCAAGCCGTCGGGCAGGGTGGCCTGCACCAGTTCGCCGAGCGAGTCGAACCCGGACTTCAGCAGCTCCATCGCCGGCTGCGCCCAGGCGAACACCGCCTGGAACATCACGAACAGGATCAGCGCGAGCACGATCAGCCCGCCGACCGGATGCAGCACGATCGCGTCGATCCGTGCGGTCCAGGTGTCGGGGCGAGCAGGCAGGCTGACGCAGTCGGCGATGATGCGATCGGCCTCGCGTTGGGTGGCGCGCAGCTCGGAGACGCCGAGCGCGCGCCAGCTGTTCTCCACCGGCTCGGCGGCGAGCTCCGCGGAAATCTCGTCGGTCAGCTTGAGCAGGTCGGCCGTGCCGCCCTTGCGCACCGCGATCGAGGTGACCACGGGCACGCCGAGCTCCTTGGCGAGCCGCGCGACGTCGACAGTGATGCCGCGGCGGCTTGCAATGTCGAACATGTTGAGCACGAGGATCATCGGCCGCCCGGTGCGCTTCAGCTCCAGCAGCAGGCGGATGGTCAGGCGCAGATTGGTGGAATCGGCGACGCACAGCACGAGATCGGGCAGGGTCTCGCCGGAGGCCTTGCCGAGCACGAAGTCGCGGGTGATCTCTTCGTCCGGGCTGCGGCCGCGCAGCGAATAGGTGCCGGGCAGGTCGACCACGGAGACCTGGCGGCCGAGCGGGGTGACGAAGAAGCCTTCCTTGCGCTCGACCGTGACGCCGGGATAGTTCGCGACCTTCTGCCGGCTGCCGGTCAGCGCGTTGAACAGCGAGGTCTTGCCGCTGTTGGGCGTGCCGACCAGGGCGAGATGCAGCAGCGGTGCTTCCATGGGATCAAGGGCCTGCGGGGCAGATTGCGGTCGCGCGTCAGGCGACGATGATGGCCATGGCTTCGCGACGGCGGACCGCGATCGTGGTGCTATCGACCCGCACCGCGATCGGATCACGCCCGACCAACCCCTCATGCAGGATCTCGACCCGGGCGCCCTCGACGAAGCCGAGTTCGATCAGGCGGCTCTCGAGCTCGACGTCCGAAAGCGCCGAGCCAGCCTCTTTGGCGGCAAGGTGTTGGATGACGCCGGTATAGCCGCGCTGGGCCAGACCCAGCGGCATGTGCGAACGCGTATCAGTGGTATCGGTCATGCCCTGTATTTTCAACGTCGGGCATTGAGGTCAAGCGTGCCCGCCCGCCGAAGCTGCACCTTAGAGCGATTTTAAATGTGCAGAGGCCGGGGCGCCGTCGTGGGCGCCCCTCGACGGCTACTGGGCCGGGACCTTATCCGGCTGGGCGGCCATGGCGCGGCTCTTGAAGTAGTCCAGGACGAAGAGACGGATCGCCGACGACAGATTGCCCTGCTGGCGGTTGTTGTCGATCTCGCCGACCAGCTCGGACAACGTCATGTTGCGCAGGCCGGAGATCTCTTTCATGCCGTTCCAGAACGCCTCTTCCAGGCTGACGCTGGTCTTGTGGCCGGCGACGACGATCGATCGTTTCACCACCGGCGACTTCATGGCTGCTCCTCGCGATCGATCCGGTGCTGGTCCAGATTCTCCTTGGCCTGGTCCGCCAGCTTCGCCTCGGACGACCGTTCCGCCTTCGTGCGCCCGAACTTCGCCCGGTTGGCGTCCGCCTGCTTCGCCGAGGCTTCCCGCTCGACGCGCTTCCTGAAACGATTCAGGTTGATGACGTTCCCCATGCCGCGTCTCCATCATCCGCTCCTCTTCAGGCAGGATGAAACATTCAGAAACAGGGCGCCACATTGCGCCGCAGAAGACTTGATCGCCATTCGCTCGTCCTCGTCAATCGGCCCTTGGGCCATCAAACGATGAATTTCGCCCCGTCGAGGGCAGTGGAGCTGCGTAACACGCCGCCCCGCCGCAACATTGACGGTAATCAAATCCCGCCCCCAAAACCGCATATTTTTGGGCGCCGAGCGTCCGTATCATTACGGATGGCTATCGGAATTCGGAATCATCCCGGGCTGATCATCTTCTCAGCGCGCACCAGGCGGTCGAACTCGTCGGCCGAGACGAAGCCGAGCCGCAGCGCCTCCTCCTTCAGCGTGGTGCCGTTGGCGTGCGCCGTCTTGGCCACCTTGGCGGCGTTGTCGTAGCCGATCTTCGGAGCCAGCGCCGTCACCAGCATCAGCGAGCGCTGCATCAGCTCCTTGATGCGCTTCTCGTCGGCGCGGATGCCGCTGACGCAATGCTCGGTGAAGGAGCGCGCGGCATCCGCCATCAGGCGGATCGAATGCAGCATGTTGTAGGCCAGCACCGGCTTGTAGACGTTGAGCTCGAAATGACCCTGGCTGCCGGCGACCGTGATCGCGGTGTGATTGCCGAACACCTGGCAGCACACCATGGTCATCGCCTCGCACTGGGTCGGGTTGACCTTGCCCGGCATGATCGAGGAGCCGGGCTCGTTCTCCGGCAGGATCAATTCGCCGAGGCCCGAGCGCGGGCCGGAGCCGAGCAGGCGGATGTCATTGGCGATCTTGAACAGGCCGGTCGCGACCGAATTGATGGCGCCGTGCGCCAGCACATAGGCATCGTTCGAGGCCAGCGCCTCGAATTTGTTGGCGGCGCTGGTGAAGGGGAGCTTCGTAATCCCGGCAACGTGCTTTGCGAACAGCTTGGCAAAGCGCGGCTTCGAGTTGAGACCGGTGCCGACGGCTGTGCCGCCCTGCGCCAGCGGATAGAGGTCCTTCACCGCGATCTTGAGCCGGGCGATGCCGCTTTCGACCTGCGCGGCATAGCCGGAGAATTCCTGACCGAGCGTCAGCGGCGTCGCATCCTGGGTATGGGTGCGGCCGATCTTCACGATCTTCGAAAACTCCCTCTCCTTCTTGCGCAGAGCGCGCAGCAGCTCGCCGAGGGCAGGGACGAGATCGGCATTGATGCGGCTTGCCGCCGCGATGTGCATCGCGGTCGGGAAGGAGTCGTTCGACGACTGGCTCATGTTGACGTGATCGTTGGGATGCACCGGCTTCTTGGCGCCGAGCTCGCCGCCGAGCAGCTCGTTGGCGCGGTTGGCGATCACCTCGTTGAGGTTCATGTTGCTCTGGGTGCCCGAGCCGGTCTGCCAGACGACAAGCGGAAAATGGTCGTCCAGTCTGCCTTCGATCACCTCGCGCGCGGCGCGGATGATGGCGTTGGCACGGCGCCGGTCGAGCAGGCCGAGCTCGAGATTGGACTGCGCGGCGGCGAGCTTGACCATGCCGAGTGCATGCACGAGTGAGATCGGCATGCGGTCGGTGCCGATGCGGAAATTCTGGCGCGAGCGCTCGGTCTGCGCCCCCCAATAGCGGTCGGCGGCGACCTCGATGGGACCGAAGCTGTCGGTCTCGGTGCGGGTTGCGGGGCGGGCAGTCTTCGAGTGGGACGCTTTGGCCATGAGCACATCCATTCTGCCGCGCGAAACGCCGCGCGGCCTGTTCATGTGCTCTTCTATATAGACAGTTGGCCGGGCGCGATGGCTCTGCGCCCAACCTAGATCATTTCTTGCGGAAACGATCGAGCCGCACGACCTCGGCGCCGCCCTGACTCGGCGGCGGCGGCTCGTCGGCAGCTTCCGGCTTCTCCGCGGCAGGTGTCGGGACCGATACGGCCGATGGCGCCGGCGCTGCCGGCAGATTGTCCGGCGCGACCTCGGCGACGTCGGAGGTGTCGAACTGGAGGCCGAACTTCACGGACGGATCGAGGAAGCTCTTGATGGCACTGAACGGCACCACGAGCCGCTCCGGAATGCCGCCAAAGGACAGGCCGACCTCGAAACGGTCCTCGAGCACGGTCAGGTCCCAGAACTGGTGCTGGAGGATGATCGTCATCTCCTCCGGATATTGTGCGAGCAGCCGCGGCGACAGCTTCACGCCTTCGGCCTTGGACACGAAGGTGATGAAGAAATGATGCTCGCCCGGCAGGCCATGGGCTGCGGCATCGGTCAGCACCTTCCGCAGCACGCCGCGCAGCGCATCGCGGGCCAGCACATCGTATCGGATATGATCGGTCGCCATGGTGGTCCTGTTGCATCCAAGCAGCCGAACCCTGCCGATCCGACTCGCCAAGTCGCAATAGTACCGCGCCTGACGGGCGAGCAGGAGTCCCCGCCGGGGAAGAATCAAAGAGTAAAGTGGAGGCTTCTGTTGCCAGGTGCCTCCGAACCCCGCCTAGCGGAGCTTAACCCGCTAGGACTTTAGAGTGGTCTTTCAAACTGCGTTACGCAGCCTGAGCAACCGGAGCAAAGTTGTCGTTGGCAACTATTGCAGTAGCCCGATAACGGCGGAACAATACCGGGAAAAAGTACGCCCTTTACGCCCTCGTCGATCCTATTTCGCCCCCGCCAAAGCCCAGCTTCGGGCACGCCCGATGGTGGGCTTTGGTGGAGGCGCCGGGTACCGCCCCCGGGTCCGAATGGTTTATTGCGACGACCGTTTATTTCCATAGCCGGCGAACCGGCACCCCCAATATAGGGGGCAAAGCTTTCGAAAAACAGAGGGTTGGAGGCGCGATCCCGCGGTTCCCTTTGGATAGGCTTCGGAGTGCCGGGCCTATCGCGGCTCTGGCCTTTGCCAGAGGTCGCCAGCCCGATGTGCCGAATCCTTGCGCATAATGAAACGCTGCTGCTCCAGCGAACGGACAATGTCAGTCTCAGCGACGTTCAATTTCCTGCGGCGGAAAGTAGCAGCGTGACGAGCCGCAAGCCGACTAGGCGCTGATCTCCACTTCGGCCCGATCTCGCTCTTCGCCGTCGCCGCTGCGCCGGCAGTGCGCGAGACCCACTGCACCGCGGTTGAGGCGAAGCACCAGAGGCCGACCAGGACACCGGTCCGACCTCGCAGGACTTGCCAGGTCCGAACGCTTATCGTGACGTTAATCGGGCCGATCCAGCAATTGCTACACTGCGTCTGACCGCGATGGTTGCAGTGGTCGCGTCCATCTCGCGCATCAATCCCCTCTGGCTTTTGCTTACCGCGGCGTGTTGGGTTTTGCTGGCATTGTCTGATGAAAATCGCTAGGCAGTGATCCGGGCGGGTATCCAGTTCCAGCCGATTTAGAACAACCGTGCTCGTGACTTACAGGTCGCGGAGGAGACAGGCATGGCCGACACGATGGGCCACTCAGCGACGGCCACCCGAAACACCCGGGTGGCGCTCGGCTTTTGTCTGCTGGCGATTGCGCCGCAGATTTTCGAATTGATCTGGTCGATCGGGACGATTTTCGGCTGGGGGACCGGCCGCGGTCCGGCGGCGGTCGTCACCGGTCATGCGACGGCGCTGCTGGCCGGCGCGCCGAGCGCCCTCTTCGGATCATTCGGCGGCGGCGCCAAGAAGATGTCGTCCGAGGTGCTGCTGGCGCTGATCTATTCCTATCCGCTGTTTGCGGTGGCGATCCTCACGCTGTTTATGACCATCCGCTCGGCGCAAGATTATGTCGGCGGCGTCGTGCTGATGGCCGTTGCCCTGTTTGCGCTGTGGGCATCGAGCGATTTGCAGGGCATGCGTGGCTTCTCCTTCGGTGCGGGCACTGCGCCACGTATGTTCGGCGGGCTGCTGGTTGCCCTGTCTGCCGGCATCGCCTTGACCGGCCTGATCACGGCGGGACCGGCGCTTGCGCATTATTCCTGGCGCGGGCCGCTGTTCGTGGTGGCGGCGATCCTGTTCTTCGCCCTGTCGATCCGGTCCCTCGGTCTCGTTGTCACGGCCTTCTCGAGCTTCATGATCGCGGCGACGGGCTCGCACGAGACGCGCTGGCTGGAAGCGGTGATCGTCGGCGCCTGCCTGACGGTCGGCTGCGCAATCCTGTTTCCCTATGTGCTCGGGCTGCCGATGCCGATGTATCCGCGTTTCCTGATCCAGTGAGGGCGTGATGGATATCTTTGCCAATCTTGCTCACGGCTTCGCCGTCGCGTTCACCCCGATCAACCTGTTGATGTGCCTGATCGGCGCCCTGGTCGGAACGCTGGTCGGCGTTCTCCCTGGCAT
This sequence comes from Bradyrhizobium sp. NBAIM03, assembly GCF_020194055.1. NCBI lineage: Bacteria > Pseudomonadati > Pseudomonadota > Alphaproteobacteria > Hyphomicrobiales > Nitrobacteraceae > Bradyrhizobium > Bradyrhizobium sp. NBAIM03. The sequence goes on from NZ_JADYVS010000028.1 coordinate 49,255, forward strand.
CGGCACCATCGCCACCGTCGCGATGCTGCTGCCGATCACTTTCGGGCTGCCGCCGGTCGGCGCGCTGATCATGCTCGCCGGCATCTATTACGGCGCGCAATATGGCGGCTCGACCACGTCGATCCTGGTCAACATACCCGGTGAGGCGACATCGGTCGTGACCGCCATCGACGGTCACCAGATGGCCAAGCAGGGCCGCGCCGGTCCGGCGCTCGCGATCGCCGCGATCGGCTCGTTCTTCGCCGGCTGCGTTGCGACCATCCTGATCGCACTACTCGGCGCACCGCTGACGAAACTCGCGCTGGCGTTCGGTCCGGCCGAATATTTCTCGCTGATGGTGCTCGGCCTGATCTTCGCGGTGGTGCTGGCCAAGGGCTCGGTGCTGAAGGCGATTGCGATGATCGTGTTCGGACTGCTGCTCTCAATGGTCGGTTCGGACATCGAGACCGGCGCCTCGCGCATGGCCTTTAACATTCCCGAGCTCGCCGACGGTCTCGGCTTTGCGACCGTGGCGATGGGCGTGTTCGGCTTTGCCGAGATCATCCGCAACCTCGACCACGGCGCCGAAATGAACCGCGATCTGGTGCAGCAGAAGATCACCGGACTGATGCCCACCAGGAAGGACCTCGGCGATGCGACGCCGCCGATCCTGCGCGGCACCGTGCTCGGCTCGATCCTCGGCATCCTGCCCGGCGGCGGCGCGGTGATCGCGTCCTTCGCGGCCTACACGCTCGAGAAGAAGCTCTCAAAGACCCCGTCCCGGTTCGGCCGCGGCGCGATCGAGGGCGTGGCGGGGCCAGAGAGTGCCAACAATGCCGCGGCACAGACCTCGTTCATTCCGCTGCTCACCCTCGGCATCCCGCCGAACGCGGTGATGGCACTGATGGTGGGCGCGATGACCATCCACGGCATCGTGCCCGGTCCGCAGGTGATGCAGAAGCAGCCGGATCTGGTCTGGGGCATGATCGCTTCGATGTGGATCGGCAATCTGATGCTGATCATCATCAACCTGCCGCTGGTCGGAATCTGGGTGCGGCTGTTGCGCGTGCCCTATCGGCTGATGTTCCCCTCGATCGTGATCTTCTGCGCGATCGGCATCTATTCGGTGAACAACGCGCCGGTCGACGTCATCCTCGCGGGCGTCTTCGGTCTCGTCGGCTATTGGCTGATCAAGCACGATTTCGAGCCGGCGCCGTTGCTGCTCGGCATGGTGCTAGGACCGCTGATGGAGGAGAACCTGCGCCGGGCGCTGCTGATCTCGCGTGGCGACTGGAGCGTGTTCCTGACGCGCCCGTTGTCGGCGGTGCTGCTTGCGGTCGCGGCAAGCCTGCTCGTCCTTACGGTGCTACCTGTATTGCGCGCCAAGCGCGACGAGGTGTTCACCGAGTCCGAGAACTGAGGTCGTGCGCGCCGAGTCGGCTCGGTCCTGCGTCGGCGCGCCGCATTCGGAAGTCGAATCGACTTGTGTTACGGCTTTGTGAAATGGAAATGCCGGCCTTTGGGCCGGCATTTTATTGTGTCCAAAGGGAGGATCGCCATGACGTTCATTCGCGCGCTTACAGGCGCATGTGCAGCAGCGATAGCATCGCTGGGCGCCTTCATCGCAACGGCTGAGGCGCAGACCTATCCGACGCGCAACATTACCGTGATCGTCCCGTTCGCAGCCGGCGGGCCGACTGACGTGATCTCACGCATCGTCACCGGGCACATGGCGCAAACGCTGGGGCAGAGCATCATCATCGAGAACGTGGTCGGTGCCGGCGGCACCACCGCCACGACGCGTGCCGCGCGTGCGGCCAACGATGGCTATACGCTGATCACCGGGCATATGGGCACGCATGCCGCCTCCGTGCCGCTCTATCCGAAGCTGGCCTATCACCCCGAGAAGGACTTCGAGCCGATCGCATTGCTGGCCGGCACGCCGATCCTGATCCTGGCGCGCAAGGACTTTCCGCCGAAGGATCTCAAGGAGTTCGTCACCTATGTGAAGGCGAATGCCGAGAAGGTGAATGCCGCGCATGCAGGCGTCGGTTCGGTTTCGCACGTCTCGTGCGAACTCCTCCACTCCATCCTCGACATCAAGCCCGTCGGCGTGCCGTTCAACGGCACGGGACCTGCGATGAACGCGCTGGTGGCGGGTCAGGTCGACTACATGTGCGACCAGATCGTCAACGCCGTCCCGCAGATCAATGCCGGCACCATCAAGGCCTATGCGATCGCCACGGCCGAACGAAACCCGTCGCTGCCGAACGTGCCGACCACGGCGGAAGCCGGCCTGCCGGCATTCCAGGCTCAGGCCTGGAACGCGATGTTCGCGCCCAAGGGAACCTCGCCCGCGATCGTGGCAAGCGTGAACGCCGCCGCCGTCAAGGCGCTCGACGACGAGACGGTGAAGAAGCGCCTGCTCGAGCTCGGCAGCGTCATCCCCGCGCCGAAGGACCGAACCCAGGAGGCGCTGGCGACCCTCGTCAAGAGCGAGATCGCGAAGTGGAGCCCGGTGCTCAAGCCGGCGAATTAAGCGAAGGCGATCAAGGCGCTAGGCGAGGGGGCGGAACGCTGAGTTCCGCCCCTTGCCGTTTGTGCCGGGAACACTCACTTTTCCGGGTATAATCGACGGCGACAGCGAATCGCCGCTGTCGTAACGCCGGGGGTGTCGTTAAGTTCGCCGCCTCCCCAAAGGCTCAGTCGCAACATGCACCAGTATCAGGACCTGCTCGAGCGGATTCTTTCCGACGGCGCCGAGAAGACCGACCGGACCGGCACCGGCACGCTCTCGGTGTTCGGCCACCAGATGCGCTTCAATTTGTCGGCCGGCTTCCCGATGCTGACGACCAAGCGGCTGCCGCTGAAGGCGATCGTGCATGAACTGCTCTGGTTCCTGAAGGGCGACACCAACATCAAATATCTGCGCGACAACGGCGTCACCATTTGGGACGAGTGGGCGGACGCCAATGGCGATCTCGGCCCGGTCTACGGCCATCAATGGCGCTCCTGGCCCACGGCCGACGGGCGCAGCATCGACCAGATCGCCAATGTCATCGACATGATCAAGCGCACGCCTGATTCCCGCCGCCTGATCGTCACCGCCTGGAATCCGGCCGACGTCGAGAAGATGGCGCTGCCGCCCTGCCACCTGCTGTTCCAGTTCTATGTCGCGAACGGCAAGCTGTCCTGCCAGCTCTATCAGCGCTCGGCCGACGTGTTTCTCGGCGTGCCCTTCAACATCGCCTCTTACGCGCTGCTCACCATGATGGTCGCGCAGGTCACAGGCCTGAAGCCCGGCGACTTCGTGCACTCGCTCGGCGACACTCATCTCTATTCCAACCATCTGGAGCAGGCGAGGCTGCAGCTCAGCCGTGCGCCGCGCACGCTCCCGGTGATGCGGATCAATCCTGAGGTAAAGGACATCTTCTCCTTCCGCTACGAAGACTTCGAGCTCGTCGGCTACGATCCGCATCCGCACATCAAGGCGGAAGTGGCGGTCTAGCGCCCTATGTCGCTCACCATCCGCCGTGCACGGCCCGAGGAAGCCGGGCTCGTTCTCTCCTTCATCCGCGAGCTCGCCGAGTACGAAAAGCTGTCGCACGAGGTCGAAGCGACCGAGGCTGACATCGCCGACGCGCTGTTCGGCGAGAGGCCGCAGCTCTATTGCGCGATCGCGGAGTGGAACCGTGAGCCGGTCGGCTTCGCGGTGTGGTTTCTCAATTTCTCCACCTTCAGCGGCCGTCACGGCATCTATCTCGAAGATCTCTATGTGCGGCCGTCGCATCGGGGCAAGGGCCTCGGCAAGGCGCTGCTGGCCTATCTCGCCAGGGAATGCGTCGACAACGGCTGGTCGCGCCTGCAATGGGCGGTCCTCGACTGGAACGCACCCTCGATCGCGTTCTACAAATCGATCGGCGCGGTCATGATGGACGACTGGACGCTGTGCCGGGTCACCGGGCCTGCGCTGACCCAGCTTGCCGGGAGCTCGGCCTGATGGAGATCGTCTTCGTCGTCGCCATCGCAGAGAATGGCGTCATCGGCGCGGGTAATGCGATGCCGTGGCGATTGAAGTCCGATATGGCGCGCTTCAAGGCGCTGACGATCGGCAAGCCTGTGATAATGGGCCGCAAGACCTTCGAGACCCTGCGCCGGCCGCTGCCGGGCCGCACCAACATCGTGGTCACGCGCGATCCGGCCTATCGCGCCAATGGGGCCATCGTCACGACATCGCCAGCGGATGCGGAGGCAGTCGCGCGCGGCGACGCTCTGCGGCGTTCGGTCACTGAGATCGCGGTGATCGGCGGCGCCGAGATCTACCGGCAATGGCTCGGTCGTGCCGATCGTCTCGAGATCACCGAAGTGCACGCGCGCCCAGAAGGGGACACGCATTTTGAAATCGACAAGGCGGAATGGGACGAGGTCGAACGCATCCGCCATCCGGCCGGCCCCGACGACAGCGCCGACCTGTCCTATGTGACATATCGTCGGCGGCGCGGCCATTAACCGCTTTTGCCAATGTTTACATTGACTTTTTCGTGCCCGAGCATAGCTCGGAAGACGGTCAGGGCTGCGTTGTAAGGGACTTGCCTGTCCCCTATAAAGCCGGACCGGACAAAGCGGGCGGTGGCAATTCCACCCTGCCGAGGAGAACGTCGAATGCCGTGGAAGAATCAGGGCGGTGGCCCGTGGGGCTCGGGTCCAAAGGGACCGTGGGGCTCAGGCCCGCAACCGGTCGGGCCGAGGCCGCCGGATCTGGAAGACCTTCTGCGGCGCGGCCAGGACCGCCTCCAGCAGATCATGCCGGGCGGTTATTTCTCCGGCGTCGGCATCACGCTGATCATTCTGCTGATCGTCGCATTCTGGCTGCTGTCGGGCTTCTTCCGCGTGCAGTCCGAAGAGCTCGGCGTGGTGATGCGTTTCGGCAAGCACGTCCGCACCGTGCAGCCGGGCCTGAACTATCATCTGCCTTATCCGATCGAGACCGTGCTGCTGCCGAAGGCGCTGCGCGTCAACACCACCTCGATCGGCATGACGGTGATCGAGGATCCGGCGCGGCGCGGCCGCTCCATTCGGGACGTGCCGGAAGAGAGCCTGATGCTGACCGGCGACGAGAACATCGTCGACGTCGATTTCACCGTGCTCTGGCGCATCAAGCCGGACGGTGTCGGTGATTTCCTCTTCAACATCCAAAACCCCGAGGGTACCGTGAAGGCGGTCGCCGAGAGTGCGATGCGCGAGGTGATCGGCCGGTCTCAGATCCAGCCGATCCTAACCGGAGCGCGCAACGTCACAGAGCAGAACGTGCACGAGCTGATCCAGAGGACTTTGGACAGCTATGGTGCCGGCATTCAGATCACCCAGGTGCAGATGCAGAAGGTCGATCCGCCCGCGCAGGTGATCGACGCCTTCCGCGACGTCCAGGCGGCCCGCGCCAATCAGGAGCAGCTGCAGAACGAAGCGCAGACCTATGCCAACCAGGTTGTCCCCCAGGCGCGTGGGCGCGCGGCCAAGATCCAGCAGGATGCCGAAGGTTACAGGGAACAGGCTGTCGCCGAGGCCAAGGGCCAGAGTGCACGCTTCCTGAAAGTTTACGAGGAATACAAGAAGGCGCCCGACGTGACGCGTGAACGGATCTACCTGGAGACGATGGAGCGCGTGCTCGGCGGGGCTGACAAGCTCGTCTATGACGGTGGCCCCTCGGGCCAGGGCGTCGTGCCCTATCTGCCGCTTCCCGAACTGGCGCCAAAGCGGACACCTACGACTGGTCCGCAGTCGAGCGGAGGCACCCGATGAAGTCTCCGGTCACAGGTTTTGTCACGCTGCTCGCCATCCTGTTCGTCGTGATCGTCGGCTATATGTCGTTGTTTACCGTGCAGCAGACCGAGCAGACGATCGTGCTCCAGTTCGGCAGGCCGGTCGACGTCGTCACCGCGCCCGGCCTGCACTTCAAGGCGCCCTGGAACTCGGTGATCAACATCGACAAGCGGATTCTCGATCTGGAGAACCCGTCGCAGGAGGCGATCGCCTCCGACCAGAAGCGGCTCGTGGTCGACGCCTTCGCGCGCTACCGCATCAAGGACGCACTGCGCTTCTATCAGAGCGTCGGCTCGATCCAGGCCGCCAATATCCAGCTCACAACGCTCCTGAACGCGGCGCTGCGCCGCGTGCTCGGCGAGGTGACCTTCATCAACGTGGTGCGCGACGACCGCGAGAAGCTGATGCTGCGCATTCGCGACCAGCTCGACCGCGAGGCCGATGGCTACGGCATTCAGGTCGTCGACGTCCGGATCCGCCGCGCCGACCTGCCGGAGCAGAACAGCCAGGCGGTCTACCTGCGCATGAAGACCGAGCGTGAGCGCGAGGCCGCCGAGTTCCGGGCACAGGGTGGGCAGAAGGCCCAGGAGATCAGGTCCAGGGCCGACCGCGAGGCGACCGTCATCATCGCTGAGGCCAATTCGCAGGCTGAGCAGACCCGTGGTGCGGGCGATGCCGAACGCAACCGCCTGTTTGCAGAAGCCTACGGCAAGGACGCCGACTTCTTCGCCTTCTACCGGTCGATGACGGCCTATGAGAACGGGTTGCGTGCGAACGATACCCGCTTCCTGCTCCGGCCGGAGTCGGATTTCTTCCGGTACTTCGGTAGCCCCTCCGGCAGGACGCCAACCGAGACGCAGGCGAAGCCGTAAGCCAGACAAAGGGCGGCGGATTTCGCCGCCCTTCGTCCAGACAAGAACAGCATAGCGGGAGGTTCCATTCCGATGAGGTCCATTGCGTTCGCCGACTTCCTCATCGGCCTAGGCATCCTGTTCGTCCTCGAAGGCTTGATGTTCGCGGCCAGTCCAAACTGGATGCGCAAAGCCATGAAAAGCGCCATCGCCACGCCGGACAACATCCTGCGGGCGGTCGGGATCGGCTCGGCCGTGGCCGGCCTGGTCCTGATCTGGGTTATGCGGCGCCCGATTTAGGCCTTCGGCTCAACGCCAAAGTGAAGGCGCCAGACTGGTTTTCGCCGTATTATCGGGCTCTTGAGGCCCGTTAAGCTCCGCGCTTGCGCCGTGCCCCCGTTCGAGCGCAGTCTGGCGCCGAATCCCTTTTGCCTGGAGATCACAATGACTGCTGCCACCATTGCCCCGTCCCGCTCGCGCCGCCGCGCGCGATTTGGTGTTCGACTTGGGCTGGTTGCGCTCGCCATCGGTGCTTGCGGCGCGTTTGGCGCGCCGGCTCATGCGCGTGGACCGGATGGCATCGCCGACGTCGCCGAGAAGGTGATCGACGCGGTCGTCAACATCTCGACCTCGCAGAACGTCGAAGCCAAGGGCGGGGGCAGCAACTCGATGCCGCAGCTGCCGCCCGGTTCACCCTTCGAAGAGTTCTTCGACGATTTCTTCAAGAACCGCCGAGGGCCCGGCGGCGGCAGCAAGGGCGGCGAGAACAGCGCGCCGCGCAAGACCAATTCGCTCGGAAGCGGTTTCATCATCGACACCGCGGGCGTCGTCGTCACCAACAACCACGTCATTGCGGACGCCGACGAGATCCACGTCATCCTCAACGACGGCACCAAGATCAAGGCCGAGCTGGTCGGCGTCGACAAGAAGACCGATCTCGCTGTGCTCAGGATCAAGCCGACGAAGCCGTTGGTCGCGGTCAAGTTCGGCGATAGCGACAAGCTGCGCCTCGGCGACTGGGTGGTCGCAATCGGCAATCCCTTCAGCCTGGGAGGCACGGTGACTGCCGGCATCGTCTCGGCCAAGAACCGTGACATCTCCTCCGGGCCGTACGACAGCTACATCCAGACCGACGCATCCATCAACCGCGGCAATTCCGGCGGCCCGCTGTTCAATCTCGACGGCGACGTCATCGGCGTCAACACGCTGATCATCTCGCCGTCCGGCGGCTCCATTGGCATCGGCTTTGCCGTGCCGTCGAAGACGGTGGTGGGCGTCGTCGACCAGCTCCGCCAGTTCGGCGAGCTGCGCCGCGGCTGGCTCGGCGTGCGCATCCAGAGCGTCACCGACGAGATCGCCGAAAGCCTCAACATCAAGCCCGCGCGGGGCGCGCTGGTCGCCGGTGTCGACGACAAGGGCCCGGCCAAGCCCGCCGGCATCGAGCCCGGCGACGTCGTCGTCAAGTTCGACGGCAAGGACGTCAAGGACCCGAAGGATCTGTCCCGCGTCGTCGCCGACACCGCGGTCGGCAAGGAGGTCGACGTCGTCATCATCCGCAAGGGCAAGGAAGAGATCAAGAAGGTCACGCTCGGCCGCCTCCAGGATCCCGACAAGGTGCAGGCCGCGGTGAAGACCGACGAGCCGGCGCCGGAGAAGCCGGTGACGCAGAAAGCGCTGGGCCTCGATCTTGCTACACTGAGCAAGGATCTGCGCACGCGCTACAAGATCAAGGACAGCGTCAAGGGCGTGGTCGTCACCAATGTCGACACCAATTCGGACGCCGCCGATAAGCGTCTGTCCGCCGGCGACGTCATCGTCGAGGTGGCGCAGGAGGCGGTGTCGAGCGGCGCCGACATCCAGAAGCGGGTCGATCAGCTCAAGAAGGACGGCAAGAAATCGGTGCTGCTGCTGGTCTCGAACGGCGAGGGCGAGCTGCGGTTCGTCGCGCTGAGCGTGCAGTAGTGGGCGCTGTTCGCGCCACATTCAACTGTCATGCCCCGCGAAGGCGGGGCATCCAGTACGCCGCGGCTTCTCGGTTCTAGCTTCGCTGTCTCTGGAATACTGGATCGCCCGCCTTCGCGGGCGATGACAGAGAGAGGGGAGGCTTTACCCCTCCACGAACTCGTCCCGCCGATACCCCTGCGCATACAGCAGCGCAGTGAGATCGCCGTGATCGATCCGCGCGGCCGCGGCGGCCGCCACCGCCGGCTTGGCGTGATAGGCGACACCCAGACCCGCGGCCTGGATCATCGCAAGGTCGTTGGCGCCGTCGCCGACCACGACCGAGTCGATGTCGTCGAGATCGAACGATTCCATCAGGTCCACCAAGGTGGCGAGCTTCGCCGCGCGGCCCAGGATCGGCTCCTTCACTTCGCCGGTGAACTTGCCGTCGCGCACGACGAGCTCGTTGGCGCGGTTCTCCTGGAAACCGATCTTGGCGGCGACCGCGCGCGTGAACAATGTAAAGCCGCCGGAGACGAGGCAGGTATAGGCGCCGTTCGCGCGCATGGTGGCGACCAGCTCGCGGCCGCCCGGCGTCAGCGTGATGCGCTTGGCCAGGACCTCGTCGACCGCGCTGGCGGGCAGGTCCTTGAGCAGCGCGACGCGCTCGCGCAGCGCCGGCTCGAACTCGATCTCGCCGCGCATCGCACGCTCGGTGATGGCAGCGACATGCGCCTTGACCCCGACAAAATCGGCGAGCTCGTCGATGCATTCCTGGCCGATCATGGTGGAGTCCATGTCGGCGAGAAAAAGCTTCTTGCGCCGGAAGCCGACAGGCTGCACGACGATGTCGATGGGCAAATCGCCGCGGAGCTCGCGGAGCCGCTGCTCGATGGCGTTGCGGTCGCCTTCGAGGTTACTGTCCGCGCCGAAGGGGATGTCGACCGCAACCCTGTCGAACAGCCAGTGCGCGGGCGCCGCCTGCGGCAGCACGGCGCGGGCGCCATCGACGATGGTCGAGTCGAGCGCGGGATTGTCAGGGTTGCAGATCAGCGTGGCGACGAGGGACATTTGAGGTTTTCGTGAGCGAGGGGTATTCCAGCAAGGCCGTGCTTATCGCAGGCCCGACCGCCAGCGGCAAGTCGGCGCTGGCGCTGGAGCTTGCGCGTGCCGCCGGCGGCGTCGTCATCAATGCCGATTCCATGCAGGTCTATCGTGACCTCCGCATCATCACGGCGCGGCCGACCGCGGCGGACGAGGCGCTCGCGCCGCATCGTCTCTATGGCCACGTCGATGCCGCCGTGAATTTCTCGGCCGGTGCCTGGGTAAGCGATGCGGCGAAGGCGCTCGACGAGGCGAGGGCGCAGCGACAGCTGCCGATCATCATTGGCGGCACCGGGCTCTATTTCAAGGCGCTGACCACAGGTCTCTCCGCGGTGCCGCCGATCCCCGCCGAGCTGCGCGAGGATGTGCGCGCGCGGCTGGAACGGAACGGCGTCGAAGCGCTGCACGCGGAACTCGCAGTCCGCGATCCGCGCGCGGCCGAGCGATTGAACCTGCGCGACCGCACCCGCATTGCCCGCGCGCTCGAGGTGATCGAGGCAACCGGCCGTTCGCTGCTCGATTGGCAGCGGGAGGGACAGCCACCGCTGCTGCCCAAGGACAGATTTCGCGCGGTCTTCCTCGCACCCGAGCGTGACGAGCTCTATGCCCGCATCGATGCCCGTTTCGATGCCATGCTGGGCGCCGGCGCGCTCGAGGAGGTCGAGCGGCTCGCCGCCAGGCATCTCGATCCGCTGCTGCCGGCCATGAAGGCCCATGGCGTGCCATCCTTGATCCGGCACCTGCGCGGCGAGCTCAGCCTGGAGGAGGCCGCCAGCATTGGCCGCGCCGATACGCGCCATTACGCCAAGCGGCAATTCACCTGGTTCCGGCACCAGCTGCCGGACTTCGAATGGGTGAGGCCGGAGCAAGCGAGCGGATGGCTCGCCGCGGCCGTGCCGACGGAACGGCGCACCGACTGACGCGCTTTTGTGCCGGGTTCCCGAATTTACCTCTCGCCGAACCCGGGGAACACCGCTACACTGCCGAAATCGCGCGGGAACGGCCGCATTGCCTTGACATCCAAGGTTTGGCCGCTATGTTTCGCGCAACCTTTGGGAAGCCGAGCGCCGCCATGCGTAACATTATTACCAAACTCCTTATCGCCGTCGTACCCAGGCACACCGCCGGGGGTGGCTAGCTGCCATCCACATGACAGGCGGTGTGCATGGGCCCTCTTCGGGGCCTTTTTTATTTCCCGAACCCGACACGAACGAAGCCGCTGACAACAGCGCATCCGGAGCAAGCCAATGAGCGACAAGAGCCACGATCCGAACCAGATGACGGGCGCCGCGATGATCGTCCGCGCACTCATCGATCACGGCGTGACCGACATTTTCGGCTATCCCGGCGGCGCGGTGCTTCCGATCTATGACGAGATCTTCCAGCAGAGCGAGGTCCAGCACATCCTGGTCCGCCACGAACAGGGCGCGGGCCATGCCGCCGAGGGCTATGCGCGTTCCACCGGCAAGCCGGGCGTTGCGCTCGTGACCTCCGGCCCCGGCGCCACCAACATGGTGACGCCGCTGACGGATGCGCTGATGGACTCCATTCCGCTGGTCTGTATCTCCGGCCAGGTGCCGACGCATCTGATCGGCAACGACGCGTTCCAGGAATGCGACACCGTCGGTATCACGCGTCCCTGCACCAAGCACAATTGGCTGGTGCGCGACGTCAACGATCTCGCCAAGGTGCTGCATGAGGCCTTCTACGTCGCCACCTCGGGCCGTCCGGGCCCGGTGCTGGTCGACGTTCCCAAGGACGTGCAGTTCGCCACCGGCACCTACCATCCCCCGCGCAAGTCCGACGTGCACCGCTCTTACGCGCCGCGCGTGAAGGGCGATGCGACGCAGATCCGCAAGGCGGTATCGCTGCTCGCGAACGCCAAGCGTCCCGTGATCTACAGCGGCGGCGGCGTCATCAATTCCGGCTCCGAGGCGACCCACCTGTTGCGCGAGCTGGTTGAGGTCACCGGCTTCCCGATCACCTCGACGCTGATGGGCCTCGGCGCCTATCCGGCGTCGGGCAAGAACTGGCTCGGCATGCTCGGCATGCACGGCACCTATGAGGCCAACATGACCATGCATGATTGCGACGTCATGCTGTGCGTCGGCGCGCGCTTCGACGACCGCATCACCGGCCGCGTCGATGCGTTTTCACCCGGCTCGAAGAAGATCCACATCGACATCGATCCGTCCTCGATCAACAAGAACATCCGCGTCGACGTGCCGATCATCGGCGATTGCGGCAACGTCCTCGGCGACATCCTCCAGGTGTTCAAGGCGGAGGCGAAGAAGCCCGACATCAAGTCGTGGTGGCAGCAGATTGCGCAATGGCGCGCCCGCAACTCGCTCTATTACAAGAAGAGCAGCGACGTCATCCTGCCGCAACACGCGATCCAGGCCTTGTTCGAGCAGACGCGCGGCAAGGATACCTACATCACGACCGAGGTCGGCCAGCATCAGATGTGGGCGGCGCAGTTCTACGGCTTCGAGGAGCCGCATCGCTGGATGACCTCGGGCGGTCTCGGCACCATGGGCTACGGCCTGCCGGCCGCGGTCGGCGTTCAGGTGGCCCATCCCGACAGCCTCGTCATCGACATTGCCGGCGATGCCTCGGTGCAGATGACGATGCAGGAGATGTCGACGGCGGTTCAGTACGAGCTGCCGATCAAGATCTTCATCCTGAACAACCAGTACATGGGCATGGTGCGCCAGTGGCAGCAGCTGTTGCACGGCAACCGGTTGTCGCATTCCTATTCCGAAGCGCTGCCGGATTTCGTCAAGCTCGCGGAGGCCTACGGCGCCGTCGGGCTTCAGGTGCACAAGCCGGCCGATCTCGATGGCGCCATCAAGGAGATGATCTCGGTCAAGCGCCCGGTGCTGTTCGACTGCCGCGTCGCGGCGCTCGAAAACTGCTTCCCGATGATCCCCTCCGGCAAGGCCCACAACGAGATGCTGCTGCCGGAGCAGGCCAACGACGAGGCGACTGCGAAGGCATTCGCCGGCGGCAAGGCGTTGGTGTGACGCCATGTTCGACCTGAACGAACTCGAGCGCGCACATGCGATCGTGGGGCAGGCGGTGCCGGCGACGCCAGCGCATGCTTGGCCGTTGCTCAGCCGCCGGCTCGGCACCGCGGTAGTGGTCAAGCACGAGAACCACACGCCGACCGGCGCCTTCAAGGTGCGTGGCGGCCTGGTCTATCTCGATCGGCTGAAGCGAGAGCGGCCGAACGTGCCGGGCATCATCTCGGCCACCCGCGGCAATCATGGCCAAAGTCTTGCTTTCGCGGCGCGGCGTCACGGCGTGCCCGCCGTGATCTACGTGCCAAAAGGCAATTCGGTTGAGAAGAACCATGCCATGCGCGCGTTCGGCGCCGATCTGGTCGAGCACGGCGACGATTTCCAGCTGGCGCGCGAAGAAGCCGGGCGCCGCGCGCAGTTCGAAGGCCTGCACATGGTGCCGTCGTTCCACCCTGACCTCGTGCTGGGGGTGGCGACCTACGCACTGGAACTGTTCCGCGCGGTGCCCGATCTCGACGTGCTCTACGTTCCGATCGGGCAGGGCTCCGGTATCAGCGCCTGCATCCTGGTGCGCGACTTGCTGGGCCTGAAGACGGAGATCATCGGTGTGCAATCGACCGAGGCGCCGTCATATGCACTTTCGTTCGCGGCCGGCAAGGTCGTAACGACCGAGACCAGTGACACGCTGGCCGATGGCGTGGCGACACGCTTTCCGGACGCGGAAGCTGTTGCGCTTGTTTGCAAGGGCGCCTCGCGCATCGTCCAGGTTACGGACGGTGAGATCGCGCTCGCGATCCGCGCCTATTGGACCGACACGCACAATCTCGCCGAAGGCGCCGGTGCTGCCGCGCTGGCGGCGGCGCTGCAGGAAAAGAGCAAGCTGAAGGGCAAGCGCGTCGGTCTCGTGCTGTCCGGCGGCAATATCGATTTCGATCTGTTCCGCCGTTGGGTCGGGACGGACGCGCCGGCGACGGCGTGACGGAGAGACAAGAGGGGACGACAATGAACCAGCCCGCATCCGCCTATTTCATCGAGGACCGTCACGATCCCAACGAGACGCATACGCTTGCGGTGCTCGTGCAGAACGAGCCGGGCGTGCTCGCGCGCGTCATCGGCCTGTTCTCGGGGCGCGGCTACAACATCGAGAGCCTCACGGTCTCGGAGACCGAGGCCCAGAAGCATCTGTCGCGGATCACCATCGTCACCACGGGCACGCCGATGGTGATCGCGCAGATCAAGAACCAGCTCGACCGCATGATCCCGGTGTACCAGGTCGTCGACATGACCCAGACCAAGCGCTCGATCGAGCGCGAGTTGGCGATGGTCAAGGTGCGCGGGCAGGGCGAGCATCGGGTCGAGGCGCTCAGGCTGGCGGATGCGTTCCGCGCCCGTGTGATCGACGCCACCACCGAGAGCTTTGTGTTCGAGATCACAGGCAATACGGACAAGATCAATCAATATATCGATCTGATGCGCCCGCTCGGCCTCGTCGAGGTGTCGCGCACGGGTGTTGCCGCGATAGGTCGCGGGCCTGAAGGGATGTGAGCCATGTTGGCGCGCGACTGGTACTACAACGAGCGGAACCGGATGGGGATCGAGCCCGCTGTGGCCTCGATCTACGACAACCATGACGATGCTGATCTGCGCGCGCGCGCCGCGCTGAAGATGCTCGGGGTCCAGCGCGGCTGGCGCATCGCCGATATCGGCTGCGGCAACGGCGTGCTCGCCACCGAAGCGGCGTTGATGGGGGCCGACGTCGACGCCATCGACATTTCCCCGGCCATGCTGGCGCTCGCCGAGATCTACGCCCGCGACCGCAAGGCGCCTGTGCGCACCCAATCCGCCGGCCTGCTGAGCTTCGCCTACCGGCCGGAATCCTACGATCTCATCGTCAGCGAGTTCACGCTGCACCACCTGCCGGATTTCTGGAAGGCGGTGGCGATGTCGCGGATTTTTCGCGCGCTCAAGCCCGGGGCGACATTTTTTCTCCGCGACATCGTTTACTCATCGATGCCCGACGCGATCGAGCGTGACGTCGAGCAATGGGCCGACTTCCAGATCAAGAACCACGATTTCTCCCGCGAGGGCGTGGTGACTCACATGCGCGATGAATATTCCACCTTCGGCTGGGTGATGGAGCGGATGCTGACCGACGTCGGCTTCACCCTGGTCGCGGCCGACTACCACGCGCCGATGCACGGCACGTATCTGCTGCGGAAACCGAAAGCCGGCGAGCAAGGCTAGACCAGAACAACAAACAGGGCTGCGAGACAAAGCAGAACCGGAAACAACAATGAAGCCGGCCGACATCCTCATCGCCGTCATGGTGGCGATCATCTGGGGGCTTGCCTTCGTGGCGAGCCGGATCGCGCTCGACGAGCTGTCGCCGGAGTTGATGACGGCGTTACGCTTCACCATCGCCGCGGTGCCGTGCCTGTTCATTTCCAAGCCGAAGGTCGCCTGGTCACTGCTGATCGCGATCAGCTTCACGCTGTTCCTCGGCCAGTTCCTGTCTCAGGCCTATGGTATCGCCCACGGCGTGCCGGTGGGTTTGACCTCCGTCGTGGTGCAGAGCCAGGCGCTGTTCACGATCGGCTTTGCCGCGCTCGCGTTCGGTGAGCGGCCGACGCCGGTGCAGACTCTGGGGATCGTCGTTGCCGCGGCGGGCCTTTTGATGATCTGCGGCACCGTCGGCTATGATTTCAGCGTCGGCGCCTTCGCGGTTCTGATGGTCTCGCCGCTCAGCTTCGCCATCGGCAATCTGTTGCTGCGCGGCGCCCGCGGCGTGCCGATGTTCGATCTCTTCGCCTGGCTCTGCCTCGCCTCGGCCGTGCCGCTGTTCGTGCTGGCGCTGATCGCCAACGGTCCGGCGCCGACCTGGACGTCGCTGACGCACATGTCGCTCACATCGGCGCTCTGCATGCTGATGCTCGGCGGCATTTCCACCAGCATCGCCTATTGGCTATGGGGCCGCCTCTTGCGCGACTATCCGGCTGCACAAGTGGTGCCGTTCGCACTGCTGGTGCCGTTCGTGGGCTCGGCGGCCTCCAGCATCGTGTTCGGCGAACGGTTCGGGCCGCTGCGCCTCGCCGGCATGCTGACCGTGATCTTTGGGATCGCCGTGATGGTGCTGGCGAAGCGCCCGCAAGTTCTACCGAAGACTGCGTGAGGGTGATGATGACGTACTCGCTGCTCTACGCCTTCCTCGTCTTCATGGTCGTGATGTATTTCACGCCCGGGCCGAACAACATCATGCTGCTGTCCTCCGGCCTGACCTACGGCTTCCGGCGCACCATCCCGCACATCGTCGGCATCGTGCTCGGTTTCGCCTTCATGGTCGCCGCGGTCGGCCTCGGGCTCGGCTCCGTGTTCCTGGCCTATCCGATCCTCCAGACCATCCTGAAATATGCCGGTGCCGCCTATCTGATCTATCTCGCCGCTGTGATCGCCATGGCCGGTCCGGCCAAGCCGGGCGAGGAGAATGGCCGCGGCCCCATGACCTTCTGGGGCGCGGCCATGTTCCAGTGGATCAATGCCAAGGGTTGGGTGATCGTGATCGGCACCATCACTGCCTATGCGGCGATCGCCCAATTCCCGCTCAACATCGCCATTCAGACCGTGATCAGCCTCGTCGTCGGCACGGTCTCGACGGTAGTCTGGGCGCTATTCGGTACCGCATTGCGGCCGGTTCTGACTTCCGAGCGGCTGGTCCGCGCCTTCAACATCCTGATGGCGATCCTGCTGCTGGCCTCCCTCTACCCCGTTTTCATGGATGCATGATGTCGCGGATTTCCATGCAGAAACGGGTTTCCCTCAGGGCTGAAAATGCTCTAGACAGCCCCCGAAATCCGCAAATTTCACCCTTCGGACACTGACCATTGGCCGATTTCGGCCCTGAACGAGGAAACGACCTATGCGTGTTTATTACGATCGCGACGCCGACCTGAACCTGATCAAGGGCAAGAAGGTCGCCATCGTCGGCTACGGCAGCCAGGGTCACGCCCATGCGCTCAACCTGAAGGATTCCGGCGTAAAGGAAGTCGCCATTGCGCTGCGCAAGGGTTCGGCTTCGGCGAAGAAGGCGGAAGCCGCCGGCTTCAAGGTGCTGGAAGTTGCGGAAGCTGCCAAATGGGCCGACCTCGTCATGATGCTGACCCCGGACGAGCTCCAGGGCGACATCTACCGCGAGCACCTGCACGACAACATGAAGAAGGGCGCTGCCCTGGTGTTCGCGCACGGCCTCAACGTTCACTTCAACCTGCTCGATCCGCGTGCCGACCTCGACGTGCTGATGATCGCGCCGAAGGGCCCCGGCCACACCGTGCGCTCGGAATATCAGCGCGGCGGCGGCGTGCCCTGCCTGATCGCAATTGCGAAGGACGTCTCGGGCAACGCCCACGACCTCGGCCTGTCCTACGCCTCCGCCATCGGCGGCGGCCGCGCCGGCATCATCGAGACCACGTTCAAGGAAGAGTGCGAGACCGACCTGTTCGGCGAGCAGGTGGTGCTCTGCGGTGGCCTGGTCGAGCTGATCAAGGGCGGCTACGAGACCCTGGTCGAAGCCGGCTATGCGCCGGAGATGGCCTATTTCGAGTGCCTGCACGAAGTGAAGCTGATCGTCGACCTGATCTATGAAGGCGGCATCGCCAACATGAACTACTCGATCTCCAACACCGCCGAGTACGGCGAGTACGTCACCGGCCCGCGCATCATCACCGACGAGACCAAGAAGGAGATGCGCAAGGTTCTGGCCGACATCCAGGGCGGCAAGTTCGCCCGCGACTGGATGCTCGAGAACAAGGTCAACCAGACCTCGTTCAAGGCGACCCGCGCCAAGCTCGCCGAGCACCCGATCGAGGAAGTCGGCGCGAAGCTGCGCGACATGATGCCCTGGATCAAGAAGGGCGCGCTGGTCGACAAGAGCAAGAACTGACGTCTGCGCCGTCATTCCGGGTTCGCGCTCAGCGCGCGCCCCGGAATGACGAGCGAAATTCAAGCTTCGCTCGCCAAGCCAAATCTTGGACCTTGGCGGCTATGGTCGAGCGAGATCGCAAACAGCGGTCTCGCTCTTTTCGTCTCGGCGAGACATCGCTCTCTCATTCTTTCCCCGGCCTGAAGCGCAGTTGAGCGGCTCGGCTCCTGCCAAATACGGCGTCGCATCAGCCCGCCGGGACGGTCTGCCCACGCGGATCGCGGGCCATCGCGATCATGCGCAGCGCCAGCACGATGAGCAGCGGAAGCAGGAAGGCGGCATAGAGCGGCATCGTCGGCACGCGCTTGCCGAACGAGACCATGAACTGGAGCCAGAGGTAATAGCCGCCCACAAGGTGCAGGGCCCGCCAGGCGCGCGGGCCGATCAGTGCGGCGGTGCGGTCGAACGATGTCGCGCCCATTGCGATGATGAAGCCGTAGCCGATGCCGCCGAAGACGTAGGAGGCTGCCGAGGTGGCCTCGGCAAATCCGGCCGGATCCATCCCGGCAAACGTCATGATCGCCGCCGCGTGGATGGCGTGGGAGGCCGCGAAGCTGAGGCCCAGATAGCGACGGTTGCGCTTCTGCCAGCGCGTCCAGGCATTGGGCCACAGCCGCGCCAGCGCCGCGGCGCTGAACGCGAGGCAGAACAACAGGAGCGAGCTTCGCGCCGTGAAGCGGATCACCGTGCGAACGCCCTCGACCTCGAACTGCCGCATCGAGGCGATCCATAGGCTGAGTGCGACGAGGCTCACGCAGAGAACGGCCAGCAGCCGCCACCCTTCGAGCCAGCTTCGACGTTCGGACATGGCGACCTCCCTCTCTATGCAATCATCGATTACATTCGGCGTGAATGCGCCGTCAACGGTGTAATCATTGCTTACATTCACGTTCGGGTGAGGCTAGAAGGATCCATGCCTGTTCGTCAGCCGTCCAAGCCGCGTGTCCGCCGCCCTGCCACGGAAGCCCGGCCGTACCATCACGGCGACCTCCGCCGCGTGTTGATCGATGCTGCGCTGCAACTCGCAGCGGAAGGCGCCGAAGTCTCGGTGCGGGAGGCCGCGCGCCGGGCCGCGGTGTCGCCGGGGGCGCCGTTCCGACACTTTCCCAACCGCGATGCGCTCATGGCGGCCGCGGCCGAGGAGGCGCAGCGGCGCTTTCGCGCCGAGATCGATGCGGCGCTGCGCGAGGCTCCGGCCGCCGACCCGCTCGCCCGCTTCCGCGCCTTCGGTCTCGCCTATTTGCGTTGGGCCATGCGCAATCCCGCGCATTTCGAGATCATCTCGACCGGGCGCTATTTTGCCCATGGCAGCTCGCCGGACCTGACACGAGACAACGCCGAGCTGATCGCGCTAACGGAGCAGATGCTGGTCGACGCGGCAGAGCAAGGCCTGCTGCGGTCGGCCGACCTCAAGCGTATCCAGGTCGCCGGGCGCGCCCTCGTCTACGGTTTCGCTCGGATGAATCTCGACGGCCATTTCCCGCGCTGGGGCGTCGGGGAGGGCGAGATCGAGCGGATGGCGGAGGGGGTGATCGACCTGTTCATCGCAGGTATCGCAAAGCCCTAGCGGGCCAGCGGCTCTGGTCGATGCCGTACGGCGCAGCCCGCTAACATTAAGCGAAGGTCGGACCGCGCCGCGCGTTGCCTCTCCTTGATCATTCCGTTACAGTTTTATGACACGGTGCAGGCTTCCGGCTGCTCCGGACGCCCTGGCTGTTTTTGGGTCGGCCAGCCAGGCTTGGCATCACCGCGCCGGACCAGAAGTTGCGTGTCGTCGATGGCGTCCGCGCCCAATCCAGGTCCTTCTGCCACGACGGCCGTGCTGGCGAGCGTCGCCGCGCTCGGCATCTGGCGGCTGCTCGCGGTTGCAGCGCCGCATCTGGCGGCACTCGCCCTGATGTACGAGACCGAGACCGATTTCGGCTCGCGCCTGTCCTTCGCGCTGGCCTGGGGCATCCTCAACTTCTTCTGGATCACGCTGCTGCGTCGCCCCGCGCTGTCGGGTGCGCTGTCGCTGACCATGGTGGTCGTGCTGGTGCTGCTGTCGCGGCTCAAGCACGACGTCGTGCAGATGACGGTCAACTTCATCGACCTGATGATGATCGACCGCGACTCCGTCGCGTTCCTGTTCACGATCTTCCCGAACTTACGCTGGTCGGTGATCCTGGCCGGTCTGGTCACGCTGCCGCTGATGTATGCGCTGTGGTGGCTCGATCCGTTCCGCATCCGCCGCCTGCCGGCGCTCGCCTGCAAGCTCGCCTGCCTTGCCGCCCTGGTCTGCTATTCGCTCTATCACCCGGACGAGGCCTGGCGCGGCTATTACGACGACGGCTATCTCTCGAAATTCTTCCGCTCGGGCGTCACGGCCGTCTCCGATTTTGCGCAATACGGCTTCATGGAGGCGTCTGCTTCGACCGGCGAGCGGCTCAACATGCCGCTGGTCGATGCCTGCCACCCGGCTGGCCGCCGGCCCAACATCATCATGATCCATGATGAATCGAGCTTCGACATCCGCGCCGCCCAGGGCATCAAGGTGCCGCCGCGCTATGGCGACTATTTCAAATCGTGGGACGGCAAGCAGCGCACGTTCCTCGCCGAGAGCAATGGCGGGCCGAGCTGGTTCACCGAGTATAACGTGCTCGCAGGGCTTTCCTCGCGTTCATTCGGCCGCTTCGCCTATTTCGTCACCCGCATCGCCTCGAACCGGGTCGAGCGCGGCCTGCCGCTGGCGCTGCGCCGCTGCGGCTATGACACGCTGTCGCTCTATCCCGCCCATGGCGGCTTCATGGGCGCGCGCAGCTTCCAGATGACGACGGGAATCGAGCGCTTCCTCGATTCCAAGGATCTGGGCGCCAAGGGTGTCGAGCCCGACAGCTTCTTCTACGACAAGGCGCTTCAGCTGATCGGCCAGCAGCCGCCGAACAAGCCGCTGTTCGCCTTCATCTATCTCGGTGCCAACCACTTCCCCTGGGAGACCCGCTTCCGTCCCGATCTGCTGCCGAATTGGCGCGCGCCGGGCAATGTGCCGTCCATCGATGAATATCTGCGCCGCCAGACCATGAGCGCAGAGCAGTACAAGGCGTTCGTTGCCGGTTTGAAGAGGACCTTTCCCGGCGAGCCATTCCTGATCGTTCGCTACGGCGATCATCAGCCGGAGTTTGCGGCTGCTATCCTGGAGCCCGGGCTCGACGAGGGCGCGATCGGCAAGAAGCTCGACGCCTACGATGCGCGCCTCTACGCGACCTATTACGCCATCGACGCCATCAATTTCGAGCCGGTTGGAAGTCAGGCCGTGATGGACACGATCGATGGTCCCTATCTGCCGCTGGTGGTTCAGGAAGCCGCCGGCATCCCGCTCGACCCGTCCTTTGCCGAGCAGAGGGAGATCATGCTCCGCTGCAAAGGCATCTTTTACGGCTGCAAGGATGGCGCCGAGGCGCGGCGGCTGAACCGGCTGCTGATCGACGCGGGGATGATCCGGGGGCTGTAGCCCTTACCGTCATCCTGAGAATCCGTAGGGTGGCCAAAGCGACTTGTCCGCCGTAGCTCGGAGAGCGAAGGCGGAAGCGTGCCCACCACCTCTCACACTCAGAGACCGTGGGCGCGGCGCTTACGCGCCTTTGCCCACCCTACGAAGTCTCACCTTATCGCCCGCCCACCTTCTCCCACAGCCACCTCGCCACCGCATCGGGCGATGAATTCGCATCATTGCCGCTGGCGCGCAGGTTCGCCTCGCGCATGGTGGCGATGTCGATCTTGCCGAGCAATGGCTTGAGCGCCGCCTGCAGTCGCGCGTCACCGGCGCGGTTCGGCGCAAGCAGCAGGATGGCGTCGTAGGGCGGGATCGCGCGTTTGGGATCGTCGAGCGCTGTGAGCTCGTATTTGGCGATCAAGCCGTCGCTGGTGTAGCCAGCGATGACGTCGACCTCGCCGCTGGCAACGGCCGCATACATGAAGTCCGGCTGCATCTGGCGCTGGGCGCGGAACTGCAGCCCATAGGCCTTTTGCAGGGCAGCCCATTCGGGCCGCGAGAAGAACTCGTAGTCGCCGGCAATCGACAGCGTGGCCGAATGTGCGGCGAGATCGGCGACGGTTCGGATGCCGAGCGCATCGGCACGTCGTCTTGGCATCACCAGCGCATAGGCGTTCTCGAAGCCGAGCTCGCCGAGCAGGGTGATGTCGTCCTTGGCGAGCGCCGTCTTCAATTCCGCCACCAGTTCTGCGCGCGGCTTGATGTCGGTGCGATGCAGCTGGTTGGCCCAGAGCGTGCCGGAATAGTCGACATAGAGATCGATGTCGCCGGCCTTCAGCGCCCCGAAGATCACACTGGAGCCGAGGCCGGAGCGTGCGGCCGCCGAGAGGCCCGCCGCCTCGAGGCGGTCCCTCATCAATGCCGACAGGACATATTGCTCGGCGAAGGTCTTGGCGCCAACCATATAGCCTGACGACGAGCGCCCCATGGTCGGCACCAGCGTTGCTGCAACCAGGGCCGCGATTCCGAGCGCCCCGAGACCGCTGCGCACACGGCTGCGGCGGCGCAGGCCGCTCTCGATCAGCCCAAGCAACTGGTCGACTGCGAGCGCGAGGAGAGCGGAAGCCACGCAGCCGAACAGCACGAAGACCCAGTTCTGGGTCTGGAGGCCGGCAAAGATGTAATTGCCGAGACTGGTCTGCCCGATCGGCGTCGACAGCGTCGCGGTGCCGATCACCCACACCGCCGCGGTGCGGATGCCGGCCATCATCACCGGTAGCGCGAGCGGCAGCTCGACGATCAGCAGCGATTGCCGCGCGGTCATGCCGACGCCCTCGGCAGCCTCGATCAGCGCGGGATCGATGCCGTTGAGGCCGGTGATGCCGTTGCGCAGCACCGGCAGCATCGAATAGAGCGCCAGTGCCAGCATCGCCGGCAGGAAGCCGAACGCGGAGAAAGATACGCCGAACCAGGCCAGCGTGACGGAAGCAGCCAGCAGCAGCAGTGGATAGAACAGCGCGAGCAGCGCCAGCCCGGGTACGGTCTGCACGATGCTGGCCAACGCGAGCAGGATGCCGCGTGGCGCCGGACGGTTGCGCGTCAGGATCGCCAGCGGCAGGCTCACGGCGAGGCCAAGCGCGAGGGCGGCGAGGCTCACCCGCACATGGTTGCCGAGGTAGTCCGGCAGATGCGACAGCGCCTCGCCCCAGCGCGGATCGGTGAAGAGGCTCATGCCGCACCGCCCATCGGCAGCAACGCATTCAGCCGCTCGACCTGGCGCCGCGGGGTACGCAACAGCTCGAGCACGTAATCGTCGCTGCTGCTCGAGAGCTCCGCAGCCGTACCCTGTGCGAGCAATCGTCCCCCGCGCATCACTGCGATGCGGTCGGCGAGCAGGATCGCCTCGGTCATGTCATGGGTGATCATCACGGTGGTCAGGCCGAGCTTGCGGTGCAGCGCGCGATAATCGTCACCGAGCGCATCGCGGGTGAGGGGATCGAGCGCGCCGAACGGCTCGTCCATCAGCACGATGCGGGGCCTTGCCGCGAGCGCCCGCGCCACGCCGACGCGCTGGCGCTCGCCGCCGGAGAGCGCCTCGGGCAGCCGGTCGCGATGCGTTGCGCGGTCGAGCTGCACGAGCTCCAGCAGCTCGTCGACGCGGCCTGCAACGGCCGCAGCCGGCTCGCCGAGCAGCTTCGGCGTGATGCCGATATTGTCGGCGACGCTCAGATGCGGAAACAGCCCGCCGCTCTGGAAGACGTAGCCGACCCGGCGCCGAAGCGCGACCGGATCGACATTCCGCACGTCCTCGCCTTCGACGGTGATGGTGCCGCTATCGGTCTCGATCAGCCGGTTGGCGAGCCGCAGCAGCGTGGTCTTGCCCGAGCCCGAGCCGCCGACGATCGCCACAAACTCGCCCGCCGCGACGTCGAGCGACACGTTATCGACGGCTGCAAGGGAGCCGAAGCGCTTGGTGACGCGCTGGTAGCTGATCGCCAGCTTGGAAGACATCGTGGGAGAGCTCTCTTTTCTCTTACCCTCCCCGAGGGGGAGGGTCGATCGCGCGCAGCGCGAGCGGGGTGGGGTGATCTGTCGACGCGGGCAGTATTCGACGCGGAGAAACCGTCACCCCACCCCGGTTCGCATTCCGCTTCGCTTCATGCGCACCGACCCTCCCCCTCCAGGGGAGGGTGAGAGCACGGCAAGTCCCCATGCGTAGCACGCTTGGCGGCTTGATTGAACTTGGCCGCACGAGCGGCTAAGGCATCGGCCTGAGTTGGAGGAAGCACATGACGACGCCCACGGCAGTGGCGCTGGAAGATGCCAAGGTTGCGTTCCGGCTGGGTGACGGCCGGGTCTATACGGCGGTGGAGAAGGCCCATCTCGCGGTGGCACAGGGCGAGTTTGTCGCCATTGTCGGGCCCACAGGGTGCGGAAAATCGACGCTGCTCAACGTCGCGGCGGGCCTGCTCAAGCCCGCCGCGGGCAGCGTCAGGATTTTCGACCAGCCATTGGCGGGGCTGAATCGGGATGCCGGCTATTTGTTCCAGGCTGATGCGCTGTTCCCCTGGAAGACTGCGCTCGACAATGTCGCGATCGGACTCGAGGTAAAGGGCACGCCGCGCGCTGAAGCCTTGTCGCAGGCGCAGAAATGGCTGACCGCCGTCGGCCTCGGCGCCTTCGCGAACCGCTATCCGCACATGCTTTCGGGCGGCCAGCGCAAGCGCGTGGCGCTGGCGCAGGTGCTGATCCGCGATCCGAAGATCCTGTTGATGGATGAGCCGTTCGGGCCGCTCGATGCGCAGACGCGCCAGGTCATGGGCAATCTGCTGCTCGATCTGTGGAGTGCCGACCGCAAGGCCGTGCTGTTCGTCACCCACGATCTCGAAGAGGCCATCGCGCTCGCCGACCGCGTCGTGATCATGTCGGCGGGGCCATCCTCGCGCATCATCGGCGACTGGCGCGTCGGCCTGGCGCGCCCGCGCGACATTTTCGAGGTGCGCCTCGACAAGGAATTCCATGCTCTCCATCGCGAGATATGGAGCGTGCTGAAGGACGAGGTGATGAAGGGGTACGCACAGTCCACGCAGGCGGCGGAGGTGGTCTGATGTCGCGCACGACGCTGTTTGCGCTGCAGATCCTGGTCGCTGTCGTCGGCTTGGTGCTGTGGCAGGTGCTGTCGACCGTTCCCGTGTTCGGCAAGATCCTGCTGCCGCCGTTCTTCTTTTCCAACCCGTTGGACGTGTTCAGCCAGATCGTGAAATGGTTCGCCTCCGGCGTGATCTGGAAGCACCTCGGCATCACCCTCGCGGAATCGATCCTCGCCTTCGTGATCGGATCGCTTGGCGGCGTCCTGGTCGGCTTCTGGTTCGCGCGCCAGCCGTTGGTCGCCGCGGTGTTCGACCCCTATGTGAAGATGGTCAACGCCCTGCCGCGTGTCGTGCTGGCGCCGATCTTCGCGCTGTGGCTCGGGCTCGGCATCTGGTCCAAGGTCGCGCTCGGCGTCACCCTGGTGTTCTTCATTGTCTTCTTCAACGTCTATCAGGGCGTCAAGGAGGTCAGCCGGACCGTGCTCGACAACGGCCGCATGCTCGGCATGAGCGAGCGGCAGCTGATGCAGCATGTCTATTGGCCGTCGGCGCTGTCGTGGATGTTCTCGTCGCTTCATACCTCCGTCGGCTTCGCCGTGGTCGGCGCGGTGGTCGGCGAATATCTGGGATCGGCGGCCGGGCTCGGCTATCTGATCCAGCAGGCCGAGGGCATCTTCGATGTCGCCGGCGTGTTCGCCGGCATGTTCGTGCTGTCGGCCTTCGTCATCCTGATCGATTTCGGCGTCACCTTGGTGGAGCGGCGCCTCCTGGTGTGGCGGCCGGCCGCGTCGGACGGGCGGGGGTAGGAAGCAGGTCTATTTGATCGCGTCGATGCGATCGCGGACGTGTGTTGGGCACCGCTATTGCGCCGAGGGGCTGATGGCCAGCCCGCTCAGGCGGAGCTTCTCAAGCCAGGCCCGCTGCTCTATGGTGCCGGCGGCCGAACGGAGGAAACCAATGAAGAACACGATTGCCAGGCTCGCCGGCGCACTGCTCGCGCTGACGCTCACCACCTCGCTTGCCGCGGCGCAAAGCAAGGTCACCATCGCGGTCGGCGGCGGCTCCTGCCTGTGCTATCTGCCGACGGTATTGGCCAAGCAGCTCGGCGAATACGAGAAGGCCGGCGTCAGTGTCGAGCTCGTCGACCTCAAGGGCGGCTCGGATGCGCTCAAAGCCGTGCTCGGCGGCAGCGCCGACGTGGTCTCCGGCTATTTCGACCATTGCGTCAATCTCGCCGCCAAGAAGCAGGAGCTGCAATCCTTCGTGGTCTATGACCGCTATCCCGGCCTCGTTCTGGTGGTCGCGCCCTCGCGCACCAACGACATCAAGTCGGTCAAGGATCTCGCCGGCAAGAAGGTCGGCGTCAGTGCGCCCGGCTCCTCCACCGACTTCTTCCTGAAATACATGCTCAAGAAGAACGGGCTCGATCCCACCAGCGCCGCCGTCATCGGGGTGGGCCTCGGCGCCACTGCGGTGGCCGCAATGGAGCAGGGCCAGATCGACGCGGCAGTGATGCTCGATCCGTCCGTGACCGTGCTGCAGGGCAGCCACAAGGATCTGCGTATCCTCTCGGACACCCGTACCCAGAAGGATACGCTGGAGACGTTCGGCGGCGAATATCCGGGCGGCGCGCTGTATTCGACCGTGGCCTGGATCAACGGCCATGAGAAGGAGGCGCAGGCGCTCACCAATGCGATCCTCGCCACGCTCGCCTGGATCCATTCGCATACGCCGGAGGAGATCATGGCGAAGATGCCCGAGCAGACCGTCGGCAAGAACAAGGATCTCTATCTTGCCGCACTGAAGAATACGATCCCGATGTATTCCGAGACCGGCAAGATGGACCCGAAGGGTGCCGACGCCGTGCTTGCAGTGTTCAGCGTCGGCTCGCCCGAGGTGGCGAACGCCAAGATCGACGTCAGCAAGACCTTCACCAACAAATTCGTCGAGCAGGCCAAGAAGACCACCGGGAGCGTCAAATAGCCGACGCGAAGGCGTGGTAACCGACCCGTCATGAAGTCTCCGGTCATTCATCGCGTCGCGACGCTCGATCTTGCCGTGCGGCCGATCGTCTGGCCGTTCGCCGAGGAGCGCCGCGCCGAGATCGCGGCGCATTTCGCCGAGAAGCAGCGCGAGCGGCCGAAGATCTGGAACGGCCGCATCCTGCTCGGGCGCGACGCTGTGTTCAGTGACGGTTACCTGAGGGCGACCTATTTCGAGACCGATTTCGCAAGCTTTCTCGCCTGGCGCGACTGGGGCTTTCCCGACAAGGCCGTGTTCAACGGCTTTGGCATGGGCGCGTTGCGCGCCTCCGACGGCACCTTCATCATGGGCGAGATGGCGCCCCACACCGCCAATGCGGGCCGCATCTATTTCCCCTCGGGAACGCCTGATCTCGACGACGTCAGGGACGGCGCGCTCGACATCCCCGGCAGCGTCGTCCGCGAGCTCGGCGAGGAGACCGGCCTGACCGCGGCCGATTATCGGATCCAGCCCGGCTGGCATTGCGTGGTTACCGGCCCCACGATCGCAATGTTGCAGGTCATCAACCTGGACATGCCGGGCGATGCGGCCCGCGCCAGGATCGAAGCCAACCTTGCGCGCGAGATCGAGCCGGAGCTGTCCGCCATTCATCTCGTGCGCGGGACCAGCGATCTCAGGCCGTCCATGCCGCGATTTGTCACGGCCTTCGTCGAGCAGCAGTTCGCAGCGCGCTGATGCGCGAGGCTTGACATCGCCGCGCGCAGCCCATGTGATGGGCCGAAGAATTGCACCAAGAATGCAATGCACAAATCGTCCAGGGAGGTTTTGATGCGCCTGCGCATGGCTGCCCGCTTGGTACGTGGGCTGTTGGTCGCGATATCAGCGACGGGCTTGGCGGTGTCTGCCGCGGCCCAAGACAAGGCTCAAGAGAAAAAGCTCAAGATCGGCGTCATCTACGATCTGACCGGCCCGCTCGCCGGCGGCGGTTCGGAGCTGCAATATACCGGCGCAAGGATCATGCTGGATCAGTACAGCGCGAAAGACGTCGAAGGCTACAAGATCGAGGCGATCTATGCCGATGCTCAGAGCAAGCCGGATATCGCCATCAATGAAGCGATCCGTTTGATCGAGCAGGAAAAGGTCGACATGCTGCTCGGCTTCTTCTCCTCGGCGCAATGCGTGCCGGTGGCCGCGCGGGTCGAGCAGCTGAAGAAGTTCATGTGGATCACGACCTGCATTTCGTCGGCGGTGCTGGAGAACAAGAACTACAAATACGTGTTTCGACCGCAGGCCTCCGGCGACCAGTTCGGCATGATGACGATGGACTTCATCGCGCAGAACGCGAAGGAAAAGCTGGGCAAGGACCCGAAGGACCTGCGGGTCGCCATCATCCACGAGGACGGCGCCTACGGCGTCGACGTTGCCAAAGGCAACGAGGCCGGTGCCAAGAAGGCCGGTTTCAACATCGTGCTCAGAGAGGGCTATTCGGCGACGGCCCCGGATCTGTCTGCGTTGGTCACCAAGCTGAAGCGGGCCAAGCCGGATGTGGTGTTCCATACCGGCTATAATCCCGACATCACCCTGTTGCTCCGGCAAGCCCGCGAACAAGGGCTGAAGTTCGGCGCACTGGTAGGACACGGCGCCGGCTACGGGGTCTATGAGAAGCTGAAGGAAGGCCTGGGCGCCGACGTAAACTATGTCTTCAACACCGATCCGATCTCGATCTGGCTCGCCAACCAGAAGAGCATGGATCCGAAGCTGCCGCCGATCATCAAGGCGGTCGGCGAGGAGTTCGACAAGCGCAAGCCGGGTGTCGCCATCCGTTCGGCCCATGTCGGCATGGCTGCGTCCAACACCTATTTGTTCCTGAACGACGTGCTGCCGCGAGCGATCAAGAAATATGGCGGCGTAGATCCCGATTCCCTGCGCAAGGCAGCACTGGACACCGACATACCCGAAGGCGGCACCATGCTCGGCTTCGGCGTCAAATTCCACGGCGAGGGCTCGCCAATGGCCGGCCAGAACGAGCGCTCGTTCCCGGTCGTGATCCAATACGTCGACGACAAGTCCTATGTGGTGTGGCCCAAGAGCCAGGCGCAGCGCGAGGCCGTGCTGCCGCTGCCCAAGGGCACCACCTACAGCAACCAATAGCGGGGTTCTGCGGTGTTGGAAGTCAGCGGATTGGTGAAGCGGTTTGGCGGCTTCACCGCCGTGAACAACGTCTCGTTCCGGGTCGATCAGGGCGAGATCCTCGGCCTGATCGGTCCCAACGGCTCGGGCAAGAGCACGATCTTCAACATGCTGTCCGGCACGCTGGCGCCGACCTCCGGATCGATCGTGTTCGCCGGGCACGAGATTGCGGGCCTTGCGCCGCACCGGATCATCAACAGCGGCATCGGGCGAACCTTTCAGATCCCGCGGCCGTTCCGCCGCCTCAGCATTTTCGAGAACGTCGCGCTTGCCGGCTTCTACGGCCAGGGCCGCCACAGCCGCGCCAAGGCGGAGGAGGCGGCCGAGCGGTCGCTGGCGATGGTCGGCCTGCCGACCGATCGCCATGCTAGCGTCGATGGGCTTGGCGCAGCGGGGCTGAAGAAGCTGGAGCTGGCGAAGGCGCTCGCCACCGCGCCAAAGCTATTGCTCGCCGACGAGAGCCTCGGCGGTCTCGACGAGGCCGAGATGGACCAGGCTGCGGACATGCTGCGCAACATCCGCGACGAGCTCGGCATCACCATCATCTGGGTCGAGCACATCATGGGCGTCCTGATGCGCGTGGTCGACCGCGTCATGGTGCTCGATCACGGCGAGAAGATCTCGGAAGGCCTGCCGAGCGCGGTCGCGGGCGATCCGCGCGTCATCGAGGTCTATCTCGGCACCGACGCCGAGACCACGCAGGCCGCGGCCGCCGAAGCGCGCCGCCGCGCAGGGGGCTAGGTGATGCTGGAGCTTCGCGGCCTCAATGCCGGCTATGGCACCTTCCAGGCGCTGTTCGACGTCAACCTCGACGTGAAGGCCGGCGAAGCCGTCGGCGTCATCGGCCCCAACGGCGCCGGCAAGACCACCCTGATGCGCGTCATCTCCGGCCTGATCCGTCCCTCGCGCGGATCGATCAGGATGGAGGGCGTCGACCTCGTCGCGACGCCGTCGCACAAGATCGTCAGCCTCGGCATTGCGCATGTGCCGGAGAACCGGCGGCTGTTTCCGCAGCTCACGGTCGACGACAATCTCAAGATGGGCGCCTTCATGAAGGAGGCGCGGGACCACTACGCCGAGCGGCTGGAGGTGGTGTTCGACCTGTTCCCCCGCCTGAAGGAACGCCGTCACCAGATGGCCGGAACCATGTCCGGCGGCGAGCAGCAGATGTGCGCCATCGGCCGCGCGATGATGTCCAATCCGAAACTGTTGCTGCTCGACGAACCCTCGGCGGGGCTCGCGCCGGTGGTGGTGCAGCAGGTGTTCGAGTTGGTGAAGCGGATCCGTGCCAGCGGGCTGACGGTGCTGATCGTCGAGCAGAACGTGCAGCAGGTGCTGAAGGTGGTCGACCGCGCCTATCTTATCGAGGCGGGCACGATCCGCGCCTCCGGCACCTCGGCCGAGATGCTGGCGAGCGACACGGTCAAGGAAGCTTATCTCGGGGTGTGATGGGCATGCAGGCGTTCCTGGACGTATTCGACATCTACCTGCTGGAGGCCGTCATCAACGGCATCCTGCTCGGCGGCGTGCTGGCGCTGCTTGCGCTGGGGCTCAACCTGATCTTCGGCGTCATCGACGTGACCTGGATCTGCTACGCCGAGCTCGTCATGATCGGCATGTACGGCATGTATTTCATGGTGCAGTATTACGGCGTCAGCTATTTCGTCGCTGCCCCGCTCACTATCCTGCTGGTCGCCGTGCTTGGTGCGGCGCTGCACTACCTCGTCATTGCGCCGCTGCTGACCGCGCCACCGATCAACCAACTGCTCGCGACCGGCGGGGTGCTGTTCGTGCTGCAGAGCTTTGCCACCGTGGCCTTCGGCATCGACTTCCGCAATCTCGGCATCCGCCTGCCGGTGCTCGCCTTCGGCGACATGAATTTCAGCTACGCACGACTGCTTTCGTTCGCCGCCGCGCTGGTCGGCATGGTCGCGGTCTATCTGTTCATGACGCGCACCTTCACCGGCACTGCGATCCGCGCCATCTCACAGGACCGGCAGATCATGGCGCTGATGGGCGTCGACACCAAGCGGATCTACTTGATCACGTCGGCGCTCGGCGGCGCGCTCGCCGGCCTCGCCGCCTGCCTCCTGGTGCTGCAATACGACGTGCATCCCTTCGTCGGTCTGTCCTTCGGGCCGATCACCTTCCTGATCTGCGTGCTCGGCGGCCTCGGCAATTTCATCGGCGGGTTCATCGCCGCCTTCGTGTTCGCCGAGATCATCTCGCTCGGGGGCCTGTTCTCCGACCTCGAATGGGGCTATGTGCTGGCCTTCGCGTTCTTCATCGTCATGATGTTCATCCGGCCCGCGGGCCTGCTTGCGAGGCGCCGATGATGGGGCAGGGGCGGCTTGCTGCATGGGGCGTGGGGCTGGCGGCGCTGGTCGCGCTGCCCTTCGTCTATCGCGATCCCTATCATCTGCACATCCTGGTGCTGATCCTGATCTGGTCGTTCGCCTATACGTCCTGGTCGATGATGGGGAGGTTCGGCCTCGTCTCGCTCGGCCATGGCGGCTTCATGGGGATCGGCGCTTACGTTACGGCGCTGTTGTGGAATCACGCAGGATTGTCGCCCTGGATCGGCATTCCCATCAGCATGGCGGCGGCCGGCGCGCTGGCGATGATCGTCGGCTATCCCTGCTTCCGCTTTCGTATCACAGGGCATTATTTCGTGCTGGTGACGCTGGCGCTGTCAGGCATCGTGCTCCAGGTCATCACCGCGACGCGCGACTATACCGGCGGCTCGCTCGGCTACACCCCGAACCGCGCGTCCGGCAACAGGCTGCTGGCGCTGCAATTCGACGACAAGACCACCTGGTACTTGATCGCGCTTGCGGTCTGGCTGTTCGGCATCGTGGTCTGGCACTGGGTCGACCGCAGCATGGCGCGTTATGCGCTGGAGGCGATCTCCGAGGACGAGGATGCCGCCGCCGCGGCCGGCGTCGACGTCACCGCCGAGAAGCTGAAGATCACGCTGCTCAGCGCGCTGATGACGGCGCTGGCGGGCGCGATCTACTGCCAGTACCAGATGTTCATCACGCCCGACACGGTCAGCGGCATCGCGGTCTCGCTGCAGATGGTGTTCGCCGCGATCGTCGGCGGGCTGTTCGTCTCGCTCGGTCCGACCGTCGGCGCCATCATCACCATCCTGCTGGCGGAAACGCTGCGCATCGGTTTCGGCACCAAGGCGGTCGGCTGGGACAATCTCGTCTACGGCGTGCTGCTCGTGCTTTTCATCATATTCCTTCCCAAGGGCATCCTTGGTAGCTTGCTCGACCGATTGAAGTTGCAACGCAAGGTGCCCCGCGCTCATGAGCAAAAAGCCGTCCAAGTCGCTCGCCCAGGAGCTTGACCGCTACATCACGCCGTTTCGCTACGATGGCTCGGGCAAGTTTCACCTCAAGGACCACAAGACCGACGAGAAGGGCGATCTCGACAAGGAGAAGGCGCAGGCGATCCTCGATGCCAACAAGAAGCGGCTGATCGCGTTTCAGGAGAAGCTCTACGCGCAGGACCGCTGGTCGCTCCTGATCGTATTCCAGGCGATGGACGCCGGCGGCAAGGATTCTGCGATCAAGGCGATCTTCGAGGGCATCAATCCGCAGGGCTGCGAGGTCACGGCCTTCAAGGCGCCGAGCAGCAAGGAGCTCGACCACGACTTCCTCTGGCGTCATGCGGTCGCGCTGCCCGAGCGCGGCCATATCGGCATCTTCAACCGCTCGCATTACGAGGAATGCCTGGTGACGCGCGTGCATCCCGAGATTCTCGCCAAGCAGAAGCTGCCGCCGAAGCTCGTCACCAAGAACATCTGGAAGGAGCGGTTCGAGGACATCTCCGCCTTCGAGCGCTATCTCTGCCGCAACGGCACCGTGGTGCTGAAGTTCTTTCTCAACCTGTCCAAGGAAGAGCAGCGCGAGCGTTTCCTCGCGCGGCTGGACGATCCGGCCAAGCAGTGGAAGTTCTCCATGGACGACATCAGGGAGCGCGCGCTGTGGCCGCGCTACCAGGCGGTCTACCAGGACATCGTCCGGCACACGGCGACGTCCCATGCGCCCTGGTATGTCGTGCCCGCCGACCACAAATGGTTCGCCCGCGTCGTGATCGGCTCGGTGATCAATGCCGAGCTGGAAAAGCTCGACCTGCGCTTCCCCCGCGCCGACAGGGCCTCGCTGGAGGAGTTCAAGCAGGTGCGCAAGGCGCTGGAGAAAGAAGGCACGGGAGGCAAGAGGCAAGCAAAGTGACAGCCGGCGGGACCACGAACTGCAAGAACGTCAACTTCGCGCTCCAGGGCGGCGGTGCGCACGGCGCCTTCGTGTGGGGCGTGCTCGACCAGGTGCTCGAGGACGGCAGGCTCGCGATCGAGGCGATCAGCGCGACCAGTGCCGGCGCGATGAATGCGGTGGCGATGGCCTCCGGCATGGCGCATGGAGGCGCGGAGGCCGCGCGGGAGAGCCTGCACGCGTTCTGGTACGAAGTGTCGCGCATGGACATGGCGTACGATCTGATGTCGCCGCTGAACCAGTGGATCCAGGCCCTGAAGCTGCCGCCGGAATATCATCCGGTCCATGCCTTCATCCATACGCTGACGCATACGCTGCCGCCGAACCTGCTCAATCCCTTTCATTTCAATCCGCTCCGCGCGCTGCTGCAGCGCGTGATCGATTTCGACCGGCTCAATTCCTCGCCGGAGGCGCCGCAGCTGTTTCTGAACGCCACCAACGTCCGCACCGGCAAGATCAAGGTATTCCAGAGCCCGCTGCTGACGGCGGAAACCGTGCTCGCCTCGGCATGCCTGCCGCCCTATTTTCAGGCTGTCGAGATCGATGGCGAGCATTACTGGGACGGCGGCTATCTCGGCAATCCCGCGATCTATCCGTTGATCTACCGCAAGGGCAGCCACGACGTCGTCATCGTGCAGGTGACGGCGATCCGGCGTGACGAGCTGCCGGCCAGTGCCGCCGATGTCCTGCACCGCATCAACGAGATCAGCTTCAATTCGTCCTTGATGCGCGAGATGCGCGCGATCGCCTTCGCCACCCGGCTGATCGACGACGGCGAGCTCGACAGCAACAGGCACAGCCGCATGTACATGCATTGGATCGGCAACGACGCGCTGATGTCGCAGCTCGGCACGGCCACGCAGTTCCACCCCGAATGGAGCCTGTTGTGCCGCCTGCGCGATGAGGGCCGCGCGGCGGCGCGCAACTGGCTGGCGCGAAACTTCGACCAGATCGGAAAGGCCTCGACGGTCGACCTCGCGGAGATGTTTCTCTAGATGGCCGGGTGGCCATCGACCAAAAGTGCGAAAACAACCCCATGCACAGTAGCCGGGCATAGCGGAATCAATGGCTTATCGGCCTTCATCATCCGCGATGCGGATTTTACGAAATTCGTTTGCATCGTCGGGCAAAACAGGGGCATGATGTCACCATACCGGCTGCCTTCGGAAATCCCTCACTTCGCGCGGAAGCGATTTGCACGGCGGAACTCGGATCGTCAAATGTGATCGTCAGATCATTGATCCCGCTTGACAGTTTTGCGACGCAGGAGGAGCATCATAGCGGTCGCAAACAAGCGACGCGCAACGTCCACCTCATGAGCAAGGGGAGGTCTATGACACCACCTCCGCAAATCCAGCCGCGGTAATTGCGATGGAGCTCGTTCGGACTATCGCATAGCGGCGGAAACCGCGAACGGCACGCCGGGACAAGGTTTAGCGGGCTGCATCAGTGAGGCAAAGCCCCTACCTTCCCGGCGCTGTATTTTAGTCGTGTCGGATGGCCGTGAAGGCCGCCGCACCAATTTTTTTGACACCCCGCTCGTCTCAATCCTGCTGGTTGATCCGCAAACGGTCTTTGCGCGCGCTGACGGGACGTCAGCTCCCGATCCTGCGCTGCGGCAAATGCCAAGAGAATGTCGTCCCAAAGGCCAACTTCCGACACAGGCGGGGGGCGAGTAGCGCCGATCCGACATGACGGATGTGCTTCGGCGGGGGCGGTCACGCTACCTGCGAGCACATTCACTTTTCCAGGGAATCTGCGTGTCGCAAAAGCTTGTCCCGGCGCTTCTCGCCGCTCTTTTCCTTGCAATCTCTTCTCTCTCCTGCGCCCGCGCCGATGCGCCGTCCGCGAACGGTGCCGCGGCGCTATCGCCTGACGAGGCGAAGCGTGCGTTGGACACGCTTCAGGACGACAAGAAGCGCGCGCAGATGATCGATACGCTCCGTGCAATCGCCAACGCGTCTGGTCCGCAACAGGCCGCGCCGCAGCCGAATTCGCCGATCCCGCTTTCGGCCGACGGCCTCGGTGCGCAGCTCATGCTGACGGTCTCGGAGGAGATCGGCGAAATCTCGCGTGAGATCGCCGGCATCGCGCGGACGCTCACGCACTTTCCGGCGTTCTACTACTGGATCGTGCGCACCGCGAACGATCCCGCGGCTTACAATCTTCTGATCGAGATCGCCTGGAAGCTGGCGCTGGTGCTCGGCTGCGCCCTCTTGGCCGAATGGGTGATCTTCCGCCTGATCCGCCGGCCGGTCGCGTTCCTGGAGGGACGCGTGCCGCAAACCGCGCGCCTGCCGGCACCCGCGTGCCCGCTTGCCGATCCGCCATCGTCAGTCGCCGACGTTACGCCTGCACCTGAAATGCAGGAGCGACGCCACAGCCTTGCGCGGGTCTGGCAGATCATGCTGCGCCTGCCCTTCGTGCTCGGGCGTTTCGTGCTCGAGCTGCTTCCCGTGCTCGTCTTCGTCGGCGTCGCCACCGCGCTGCTCGGGACGGAGATTCGAGAACCGACAACCGTCCGCCTCGTGATCCTCGCCGTCGTCAACGCCTATGCGTTCTCGCGCGGGCTCATCTGCCTGGTCCGGGCGCTGGCGGGGCCGTTCGGCTTGTTTCCGGTGCGCGCGGAGACCGCCGCCTATGTCGAGATCTGGGCACGCCGCATCGTCGGCGTCGGCGTCTCCGGCATCGCCTTTGCCAATGTGGCGCTGCTGCTCGGCCTGCACCGCGCCGGCTACGCCGCGCTGCTGCGCATGGTGATGCTGGTCGTGCACCTCTTCATCGCCGTCATCGTCCTGCAATGCCGCCGCCAGGTCGCCGATGCCATCCGCGCCCCGGCCGAGCGGCAGGGGATCGCGGCTCGTTTGCGCAACCGCGTCGCCGGCGGCTGGCACTATCTTGCCATCGCGCTCGACCTCGCGCTCTGGGCGGTGTGGGCGCTCAACATCCGCAACGGCTATTCGCTGCTGCTGCAATATTTCGTCGGCACCATCGCAGTGGCGCTGGTCGCACGTGTCGTCATCATGCTGACGCTGAGCCTGATCGATCGCGGTTTCCGCATCAAGCCGGAGATCCTCCAGCGCTTTCCCGGCCTCGAGATCCGTGCCAACCGCTATCTGCCGCTGCTCCGCAGGATCGTATCCGGCGTGATCGCCTTCATCGGTTTCGTGGCGGTGCTCGAGGTCTGGGGCGTGGACGCGATCGTCTGGTTCTATGGCGGCCAGATCGGCAGCCGGCTGATCTCGGCCGTGGTGACCATTGGCCTTGCCGTGCTCATCGCCGCGGCGATCTGGGAAGCCAGCAATGCGCTCCTAGACCGCCAGATCAATACGCTGTCGCGGGACGGGCACTATGCCCGCGCCGCGCGGTTGCGCACCTTCCAGCCGATGCTGCGCACAGCGCTGCTCTGCCTGATCGCGACAATCGTCGGCCTCACCGCGCTCAGCGAGATCGGCGTCAACGTCGCGCCGCTGCTGGCGGGCGCCGGCATCGTCGGCATTGCGATCGGCTTCGGCTCGCAGAAGCTGGTGCAGGATCTCATCACCGGCCTGTTCCTGCTGCTGGAGAATACGGTGCAGGTCGGCGACAGCGTCAGCGTGTCGGGGTTGTCGGGCGTCGTCGAGAACGTCTCGATCCGCACCATCCGTCTGCGCGCGGGCGACGGCGCCGTGCACATCGTGCCGTTCAGCGCAGTCACGACCATCACCAATGCCAGCCGCGGCGCCGGCAACGCTTCGGTCAGCGTCAACGTCGCCTACAAGGAAGACACCGACCGCGCCGGCCAGATCCTCAAGGATATCGTCGATGAGATGCGCCGTGAAGCGGACTTCCGCGCGCTCATCCGCGGCGACCTCGAGCTGTGGGGCGTCGACAAGGTCGATGGCGCGATGGTGTCGATCGTCGGGCAGATCCGCTGCACCGAGGCCGGCCGCTGGCCGGTCCAGCGCGAATTCAACCGCCGCATGAAGCTGCGCTTCCAGCAGAACGGGATCGAGGTCGCATCGCCGGTGCAGACCATCCTGATGCACATCGCGCCGCCGGCGGACAGCGCTGCCAATCTGACGCCCCGGCGGGCGGCGGGATAAGCAGTCCCAAATTCCGGCCTGCCTTTATTTGCGGGTCCGCCAACGCGCGCCCCGGTTGGCGCGTTAAACCTTTTCGCGCGCAAGTGCCAGGCGTTTGCAAAATCTGCTGCGGTGCGAGATCACGATCGCGGCCGGAGTCTCCTTGATCTCGACTGAACGCTGGCCGACAATGGCTGTGGTTCAATAAGAAACTCCTTGGGGGAATCGTGAATAGACCTGCTCGGGTCAGCGCCCATTCGACATCATCCGACACCGCGCACGGCATGACGCTGCTGCGCGACCCCCTGCTCAACAAGGGCACGGCCTTCACGGAAGCAGAGCGCGCCGCACTCGGCTTGCGCGGCCTGTTGCCGCCCTGCGTGCTGACGATGGAGACCCAGGCTCAGCGCGTGCTCACCAATCTGCGCACGCTGCCGACGGACCTGGAAAAATATGTTGCCCTGAACGCGCTGCATGACCGCAACGAGGCGCTGTTCTTCCGCGTCGTCGTCGACAATATCGACGAGATCCAGCCGATCATCTACACCCCGACGGTCGGGCTTGCCTGCCAGAAATACGGCCTGATCTTCCAGCGGCCGCGTGGCATGTTCATCTCCTCGCGCGACCGCGGCCAGATCGCGGAGATCCTGAAGAACTGGCCCTACCAGGCCAGGCTGATCGTCGTCACCGACGGCGAGCGCATTTTGGGACTTGGCGATCTCGGTGCCAACGGGATGGGCATCCCGGTCGGCAAGCTATCGCTCTATTCGGCCTGCGCCGGCGTGCATCCGGAAGCGTGCTTGCCGATCGTGCTCGATGTCGGCACCAACAACGAAGAGCTGTTGAACGATCCCTATTATCTCGGCCTGCGCGAGCGGCGGTTGACGGGCGAGGCCTATGACAGCTTCGTCGACGAGTTCATGCAAGCCGCGCGCAAGACGTTCCCGGGCGTGCTGATCCAGTTCGAGGACTTCGCCAATCATTCGGCGTTCAAGCTGCTGCACAAATATCGCGACGAGGCTTGCGTCTTCAACGACGACATCCAGGGCACCGCGGCGGTGGCGCTCGCCGGCCTGTTCTCGGCTCTGCGCATCTCCGGCGGCAAGCTGAAGGATCAGAAGATCCTGTTCCTCGGCGCGGGCGAGGCGGCGACCGGCATCGCCGACCTCGTGGTCTCCGCCATGATGGCGGAAGGCGCGTCCGAGGCGGACGCGCTTCGCCGCAACTGGCTGGTGGATTCCCGCGGTCTCGTCGTCAGCGGCCGTGAAGGCCTTTCTGGCCATAAGCTCCGCTATGCCCATGCCAGTCAGGCGCCGATCGCCGACTTCCTCACCGCCATCAAGACGCTGAAGCCGACGGCGATCATCGGCGTCGCCGCGGTCGGCGGCGCCTTCACGCCCGACGTGCTCAAGGCGATGGCCGAGCTCAACGAGCAGCCGATCGTGTTCGCGCTCTCCAACCCCACCTCGAAAGCCGAGTGCTCGGCGGAGGATGCCTATCGCTACACGGAGGGACGCGCGCTGTTCGCCTGCGGCAGTCCGTATGATCCGGTCAAGCTCAACGGCCGCAGCTTCGTGCCGCGCCAGGGCAACAATTCCTACATCTTCCCGGGCGTCGGCCTCGGCGTCATCGCCAGCCGCTCGCGCCTCGTGACCGACGAGATGTTCATGGCGGCGGCCCACGCGCTCGCCGATTGCGTCGGCAAGGAGGACCTCGCTCAGGGCAGCCTCTATCCGGCACTGCCGCGCATCCGCGAGGTCTCCGTGCGCATCGCGGCGGCGGTTGCGGATGTGGCCTATCAACGCGCGCTCGCCGACGGACCCGCGCCCAACGACGTGAAGGCTCTGGTCCAGTCGCAGATGTACGAGCCGAAGTACTAGGGATGGGGCCGCGCCGAAACGCGCGGCTCGCGGGCCGTATCGGGCTGCATCCTTCACCGATCTGTCCCGATTCTGAACAGGTCACTGTGGTGGAATCGCCACAGCTGGCGCGAAACGAAGGCGGCCCCAGAGCCGCTTTTGTTCCGACAAGGTTCTGCCCTCATTGCCCACCGAAACTTGGGGTTGTTCGGAGGGCGCATCATGTCTCGCATTGCAAGTGCCGAAACTGCCCGGATGTCGCTGGCGAGCTCGAGCCGGTTATTGCTCGCGGTCTTGGGCGCCGCATCGCTCGCTGCCTGCTCGCAATCGCCGGTCGGCCGTCAGAAAGCCGATCTCGCCGGAACGACCCGGCAAGCCGCGGTCGAGCGCCCGCACCGGGTGGCGGCGCTGCATCCACGCCCGATCAGCCGGGCGCGCGTCCCCGCCCGCGACGCAAAGCAAACCGCTTCGCACGGCATCGCCAGCTTCTATTCGGATACGCAGACCGCGAGCGGCGAGAAGTTCGACAGGAACGAATTGACCGCGGCGCATCCCACCCTGCCGTTCGGCACCAAGCTGCGCGTTACCGAGACCTCCTCCGGCCGTTTCGTTACGGTCAGGGTCAACGATCGCGGGCCCTTCGTGCGCGGACGCGTGGTCGACATCTCGCCGTCGGCCGCCGAGGCGCTCGGCATGGTCGACAAGGGCATTACCAATGTCAGGCTTGAAGTCGTGCAATAGGGCGCCACGCGTCGCGACCGTGCGGGCGCGCTTAACCGGCTGTTAGCGGCTTCTCAAGCACCATGGCTGTCCGCACAATTCGGGGCTTTGGGGGAGGCGACGCTTGAACACGATCCAGCATCTCGAAGATCAGGCTGCGCGTGCCGAGCGGCTCGCCAAACGGATCACGGATACGCTGACGATCGAAAAGCTGCTGACCTTCGCGGGCGAACGCCGCCGCGAGATCGAGGTCATCGCCGGCAAACGCCGCCGCAACTAAAGCACGATGCGATCAGGTTCGATTGCTACAAGGGAGGTGCACTCCCTCTCCCGCAAGCGCAGGGCTATCGGATATGACTTGTGGCGGCGGCCTGCGCGCACGCCTCGTCCTTCGAGACGGCGCTGACGCGCCTCCTCAGGATGAGGCTAATCAGCATCAGTGCTCGTTGGAACTGCTGCCGCGCACTCCGCCCTCATCCTGAGGAGCCCGCCCAAAGCGGGCGTCTCGAAGGATGGCCGCAGAGAAAAACTCCCAAATGCGATAGTCATTCCCGCAAGCAGGGAGGGAGCGCACCTCCGTCCTTTTCGGCAAGTGAGCTTCATTTCATCGCGCTTTGGGAATGGCTTTCGATGAAGTCGCTGAGATAATCGGGGAGCTCTATTCCATAGATGTCGCAGCGTGCGCGGATCTCGCCGGCGACGTCGCACGAGATATCCTTCATCCAGTGCTCGAGCGTGTTGAACGAGATCACCTTGATCGGGTCATTGAAGCAGCCGGCGACGAGCTCGCCGATCGTGGTGTCGAGATCGCTGCGCTCGATGCGGATTTCGGTCGCCTCGTCACGGCGATCAACCACCACGAACAGGGTCTGGTCCGCTCCGTAAGGCACGATCGGTGATGATACGCCGGCGTCAAACATCTCGAGGCGCTCACGTCATTGCTTTGATCCCTGACAACGGGAAGAACCGGAAGAAGGTTCCTGCTCGCACGCTTGTGAAGGGCGTCAGAGAAATTCTCTCAAGCGCGACAGCTCGAGGACGTGTTCGGGGGAGAGGATCTCGGTGACGAGCGGCGGCTGCGCTACGGTGCGGATCTCGTAGAGGTGCCGGGTCGTCGCCGGTTTCTGCATGAAAGCCGAGATGCAATCGTCGAGCGTGCCTTCGATGAGCTGGTAGGGCTCCCGGTCAGGCTGGCGCTGATTGGCAAGTGATGGCCATTTATGCAGCACCGCAAGCGCGCCGAAATTGACCTTTGAATCCCCGACCACGTCCCCCATCGCCCTGCCTCACGCAAAACACGACCCCAGCACACGTGCTCGCGTGCCGGGGCCCATACATCTGTCGCTGCATCTCAATGCCACAGGTCAGCCAACGCGGCAGCCGGGAAAAGGTTCCCGGCCGCCTCGTGGCTGAGTCAGCTCGCCGCCGCCGCGATCTCGTGCCGCGGGCTGGGGTGACCATCTCCTTGACCGTCACTGCTGCCGACCTTGGGCGGCAGTCCGGCGAAGCGCCGCAAGGCCTCCGCCATCTGCACCCGTCCCGACACGCCTGTGATCACCACGTCCACCATCGCAAAGGACGAGTGGAAGTGGCCGCGCGCCTTCAATTGCTCGACCGGCACGCCCGCTGCGGCCATTGCCTCGGCATAGGCGATGCCCTCGTCGCGCAGCGGATCGAACTCGCAGGTGACCACGAGGGCCGGCGGCAGGCCGGCAACCTTGCCGCGCAGCGGGGCGACCCGCGGGTCGGTGCGGTCCGCCGGCGAGCAATAGAGGTCCCAGAACCAGTACATCAGAGAGCGCGTCAGGAAGTAGGCGGTCCCGTTTTCGTTGTAGGAGGGCCGATCGAAGCTGCAGTCGGTGACCGGGCAGACCAGAAGCTGGCCGGCGATCGAGGGCCCGCCGCGGTCGCGCGCGAGCTGGCAGGTGACGGCCGCAATGTTGCCGCCGGCGCTCCAGCCGGCGACCAGCACCGGGCCCGGCCTGCCGCCGAGCTCGGCGGCGTGCTCGGCGATCCAGCGCGTGGCCGCATAGCCGTCTTCGGCGGCGGTCGGGAAGCGATGCTCCGGTGCGTGACGATAGCCGACGCTGACGAACATCATGCCGGTCCGCCGCACCATGTCGCGGCAGAACGGCTCGTCCGATTGCTCGTCGCCGAGCACCCAGCCGCCGCCATGGAAATAGACCACGACCGGGTGCGGTCCCGGCGTCGCCGGCTTGTAGACGCGGTAGGGCAGCGCGCCGTCGGCGACGGGCAGGGTGCCGTCGACGATCTCGCCGATCGGCCGACCCGCGGGGCGGCCCTTGTTGAACTCGTTGACGAAGGCGCGGGCGCCGAGCGCGCCCATCGACTCGATCGGCGGCAGGTTGAGCGAGGCGAGCAGGTTCAGCACCAGCCGCACGTCCGGCTGCAGGCGCACCACCTCGCCGTCGTTGCATTGGACGGCGCCATCGGGGCCGGTGAGCTTGAAGCCGAGCATGCCGCGGCTGACCACCTCGTCGCAGATGCTGCGATAAGGGCCGACGCCGCCGGTATAGGGCATCAGCCCCTGCACCTTGCCGGGCACGTTGGCGCCGGTGTACCAGGTGTTGGCGAGCCGGTGCAGCGTCAGCATCGAGCAGTCGGCCATGTGCCTGTTCCAGCCGGCCTGCGCCGTCTCGGTCGGCTCGATCGTGGTGAAGCCGGCATCGCGCAGCGACGCAAGGCGATCGACCACCCAGTCGACATGCTGCTCGATCGACACCGCCATGTTCGACAGCACCGACGGGCTTCCGGGTCCGGTGATCATGAAGAAGTTCGGGAAGCCCTCGACCGTGAGGCCGAGATAGGTCTGCGGCCCCTGCGCCCAGACATCGGACAGCGACTTGCCACCGCGCCCGGTGATCGGATGCACGGCACGGATCGCGCCGGTCATGGCGTCGAAGCCGGTTGCGAAGACGATGACGTCGACGTCGAAGCTGCGGCCGTTCGTGGAAATGCCGCTCGCGGTGATCGCCTTGATCGGCTCCTTGCGCAGATTGACCAGCGTGACGTTCGGCCGGTTGTAGGTTGCGTAATAATTGGTCTCGAGGCAGGGGCGCTTTGCGCCGAACGGATGGTCGTCCGGCATCAGCGCCGCGGCGGTCTCAGGATCGTTGACGGCGGCGCGGATCTTCTCGCGGATCAGATCCTGGACGATCTTGTTGCCGTCGACGTCGACGGCCTGGTCGGCCCAGAGCTGCGTCAGGATGTGGACGAGGTCGCCGGCGGCCCAGGCGCGCTCGAACCGCTCGCGGCGCTCGGCATCGCTGAGCTGCCAGCTCACGACCGTCTGCTGCGGATAGGGCACGCCGGCCATCGACTGCCGCGCCTGCTCGCGATAGGCCGCGCGGTCGCTCTGCAACAGGCTCATGCGGTCCGCGGGCGCAGGGCCGTTGTGCGCCGGCAACGCGAAATTCGGTGTGCGCTGGAACACCGTCAGATGCGCAGCCTGCTCGGCGATCACAGGGATCGACTGGATCGCCGAGGAGCCCGTGCCGATCACGGCGACGCGTTTTCCGGTGAGATCGACGCCGTCATGCGGCCAGCGCCCGGTGAAATAGACCTCGCCCTTGAAGTCCTTGACGCCGTCGATCTCCGGCGGCTTTGGCGCGGAGAGGCAACCGGTCGCCATGATGTAATGGCGGCAGGAGACGGGTGGCCCATTGTCCGTGGTGATGAGCCAGCGCCCGGACGCTTCGTCCCATCTGGCTTCGGTGACCTTGGTCTTGAAACGGATATCGCGGCGCAGATCGTAGCGATCGGCGACGAAGCCGAGGTAACGCAGGATCTCGGGCTGGGTCGCGTATTTCTCCGACCAGGTCCAGGCGGTCTCGAGCTCCGGATCGAACGTGTAGCTGTAGTCGATGGTCTGGATGTCGCAGCGCGCGCCAGGATAGCGGTTCCAATACCAGGTGCCGCCGACATCGCCGGCCTCGTCGAGCCCGACTGCCGAGAACCCCGTCTTGCGCAGGCGATGGAGAAGGTAGAGGCCGGCAAATCCGGCGCCGACCACGGCAACATCGACCTGCTGAGCGGTTCCGCGCCCATCGGAGGCACGTGTGGC
Source organism: Bradyrhizobium sp. NBAIM03 (assembly GCF_020194055.1). Classification (NCBI taxonomy): domain Bacteria; kingdom Pseudomonadati; phylum Pseudomonadota; class Alphaproteobacteria; order Hyphomicrobiales; family Nitrobacteraceae; genus Bradyrhizobium; species Bradyrhizobium sp. NBAIM03. Next base: position 93,184 of record NZ_JADYVS010000028.1, read on the forward strand.
AACCATTGCGTCAGGCATGGTATTCCTCCCGGATGTCTTGTTTTGGCGGCAGGCTATCGCCGCAGGCTCAGCTTGTCATTAGAGCAAGTGCAATCTTAGGGTGGTCGTTTGCGGCGGCTTCGTGACCGCGCGAATCTTGCGGCACCACACGCACCGCGATGCACAATGGCCGTGATCGCCCGGGGTAATCAGCCATCGTCCTTCTGTGTATGCTTGCGCTTACAAGCCACGCGTACCGCCCGGGCGTCATGACAGAGTTGAGTGAACGCACCAAAGCGAACATGGACGTCGTCCTCGAGCAGACGTGCCGGCAACTGCCGCATGGCGGCGATCACGACAGCCGCAGGTTCATCGCCGAGCGCCTGATCGAGGCGGCGCGGGCGGGACACTCCACGCTCGGCGAGCTCGGCATCGTCGCGCGCCACGCGCTCGCGGAGCTGATTGGCAAAGGCGGTTAGGCTCAAGGCGCGCGAGGGTTGCCTCGCCGACGGCTTCGGACATAACCTGCCAAAACCCTTCATCGAGATCGTTGCGAAGATGCGGGCCCTGCTTGCATTCGTTGCGGCTATTGCAGTCTTGTGTGGCGCCGGCTCGGCCGTCGCCCAGCCGGTCGGGCAGTTTCCATTCGCGCTGACCCGTGAAGGGCAGATGCTCGGTGCCGTGGAAGGCGAGGTGGCCTCGTTCAAGGGGCTGGCTTACGCGGCGCCGCCGCTCGGCGCGTTGCGCTGGCAACCGCCGCAGCCGACGACCGAAAGCTCGGAGATGCGCACCGCCTACGATTACGGCGCGCCGTGCCTTCAGCCGGCGCTGCCGGCGGCGAGCGAGGATTGCCTGACGCTGAACGTGTTTCGTCCTTTCGGGGTCGACGGCCCGTTGCCGGTGATGGTGTTCATCCATGGCGGCGCGTTCGTCACGGGCACCGCGAACGATGCGCTGTTCGTTGGCGCCAAGCTGGCGCAGGCGGGCCTCATCGTGGTCACCGTGAATTATCGCCTCGGCGTGCTCGGCTGGCTCTCGCATCCCGCGCTGTCGGACGCCGGCTCCGGCAATTTCGGCCTGATGGACCAGATCGCCGCGCTGCACTGGGTGCACGACAACATCGCGGCCTTCGGCGGCGATCCTGATAACGTCACGCTGTTCGGCAGCGATGCAGGCGCGACATCGATTGCACTGCTGATGCTGTCCGCGCAAGCGCGCAATCTGTTCCACAAGGCCATTCTGCAATCGGTGCCCGGCCGCGCGCGCCTGCGTTCGGCGGAAGAGGCGGAGGCCATCGGCCGGCTCTTCGTGGCCGCGCTTTCGCCGAAGACGGATCTGCGCGCGGTCGAGCCGCGGCGCCTGCTGGCCGCCGAGAAACAATTGCTGGAGACATCGCCGCACAGCTTTGCACCGATGATGGATGGACGTCTCGCGACCGAGGACCTCGCCGCGGGCTTTGCGGCCGGACGCCAGAGCCGCATTCCCCTAATCATCGGCTCGAACGAGGACGAGACCGGCCTGGAGAACGAGACCGCGATCAAGGGGGAGCTTGCGCCGCCGGGCGCGGGCGACGGCGAATTGCGCAAGCTCTATCCCGATCTCGCCAGTCCTTCGGATCTCGCGGCAAGAATTTACACCGACAAGGTCTTTTCCGAGCCGGTGCGGCTGCTGGCACGTCTGCACGCGGCAGGCGGCGCGCCGACCTTTCGCTACCGCTTCGCCTATGTGCCGGAGGCCAGGCGCGCCAATCCGGACGTCGGCCACGGGCGCGAGCTGCAGTTCATCTTCGGTGCGGAAGGCGTGCCCGGTGCGGGCATCCTGTCGCGGCGCGACCGCGAGGTCGCAGGCCGCATGCGCGCCTATTGGACAAACTTCGCCCGAAGTGGCGATCCCAATGGTCCCGACCTACATGGTCCCGACCTGCCACGCTGGGACGCAGCCAGCGGCGATCGCCTGCTGCTGATCACGAACGACGGCATCGCGAGCGGCGACGATCCGATCGCGGATCGTCTCGACCGGCTCGCAAATGAGGGCAGGAGATGAAGCGGATTTAAGCCGCGAGCTCGACGCGCGGCGCCGGGCTGAGCCGGTCTTCCTCCAGATAATCCATCGCGCCGTCCTTCTCGACGGCATAGAACTGCTGGCCATCCCGCGACTTGAAGGCGGCGCGGACGACACCGCGGCGGCCCTTGTCACTGTTGACGACGTCCCCCAGCGCAAACTTCCTCATCGTACGTCTCACTTGTCTTCAGGCCGACTGCTTCGGCCCAGCGGGGATTCTGGGCGGCAAATCGTTAACGACTTGCTAACCATGCCGCTTTGCCTATGCTCATCGCCGATCGTGCGGACCGCTCGCACGTGCCTGTTGTCAACGAGACGAGCCGATGACGCGACTTCCGACCCTGTTCCTGTCGCATGGCGGCGGCCCCTGGCCCTTCATGGAGGACAGGCGGGTGCAATATGCCAAGACCGCCGAGGCGTTCGCGAACTTGCCGCAGCTTCTGCCCGAGAGGCCGAAGGCCGTGCTGGTCATCACCGGGCATTGGGAAGCCGACGCCTTCACGGTGTCGACCTCGCCGCATCCACCGATGGTCTACGATTATTACGGTTTCCCCGAGCATACCTACCACATCAAATATCCGGCGCCGGGCAAGCCCGAGCTTGCCGCGCAAGTGAAGGCGCTGCTCACGCATGCCGGCCTCGATTGCCGCGAAGATCCCGACCAGGGTTTCGATCACGGCACGTTCGTTCCGCTCGGGCTGATGTATCCGAATGCCGACATGCCGATCGTGCTGCTGTCGCTGAAGTCCAGCTATGACGCGGCCGAGCACGTCAAGGTGGGGCAGGCGATCGCATCCTTGCGCGACGAAGGCATCCTGATCGTCGGCAGCGGCCTGACCTATCACAACATGCGCGGCTTCAACCGTCCGGAGTCCAAGCCCGTCTCGTATGATTTCGAGGCCTATCTGAACGAGGCGATCAGCAACCCCGATGCGGCGCGCCGCAATGCCATGCTGGTCGATTGGGAGAACGCGCCGAGCGCACGCCTTGCGCATCCGCGCGAGGATCATCTGCTGCCGCTGATGGTGGCGGCCGGTGCTGCGGGAAGCGACGTCGGACGGCGCGTCTTCGTCGACGAGGTCGCGCATGTGGCGATGGCCTCGTATGTGTTTGGGTAATGATCTCTTCTCCGTCGTCCCGCAAGCGGGGAGAGGCGAAGAAAGCCTCACCCATATCTCAGCTTCATCACCAGAATGCCGCCGGCGAGAACCATGGTGACGGCGTTCGCCGCGACCAGGGGGGCATCGCCTGAAAGCAGGCCGTAGATGAGCCAGAGCGCGAGGCCCAGCATCATGACCAGAAACATGCCGAGAGAAATGTCGCGCGCCGAGCGGGTCTTCCAGACCTTGATGAACTGCGGCGCGTAGGCGACGGTGGTGCAGGTGGCGGCGGCAAAGCCGAGCAGCTTGATCGCGAAGGGGTCCATGTCGGCTCTATAGCATGGATTCGGCTCTGCCTCACGCGCGCGCCGCCATGAGATCGCGGTACAGCGAGGCATAGTCGCCGGCGCGATTACGCCAGGAGACGTCGGTCGCAAGGCCGCTGCGTTGCAGGCGGCGCCAGGTCAGCTTGTCGTGGAAGGCGGTGTTGGCCTTGCGCAGCGTGCCGGCGAGGGCATCCGCCGTCACGGGGGCGAATTTGAAGCCGGTGGCATCGTGGCCGGACGCGTCGGCCTCGCCGATATCGACGATGGTGTCTTCGAGGCCGCCGACGCGCGAGACGATCGGCACCGCGCCATAGCGCAGCGCGCAGAGCTGGGTCAGGCCGCACGGCTCGAAGCGGGACGGCACGATCAGCGCGTCCGAGCCGGCCTGGATCAGATGCGCCAGGATTTCGTCATAGCCGATCACGACGCCGATCCGGCCCGGATTGGCGCGGGCCGCGGCCTGGTAGCCATCCTGCAGATCGCGGTCGCCGCTGCCGAGCAGCGCGAGCTGCATGCCTTCGCGCAGGATGGTCGGGATGGCCTCCATCAGGAGATCGAGCCCCTTCTGCCACGACAGGCGGCTGATGACGCCGAGCAGTGGCGCTTCGTCCGAGGAATCGAGATTGAACTGCTGCTGCAGCACCGCCTTATTCGCGGCCCGGAATGTCAGGTCTTCCGCGCCGAAGCGGTAGGCGATGTGCGGATCGGTTTGCGGATTCCAGACCTCGGTGTCGATGCCGTTGAGGATGCCGCTCAGCACGCTCGATCGTTCACGAAGCAGGCCGCCGAGGCCCATGCCGCCTTCGTCGCTCTGGATTTCCTTCGCGTAGGTCGGCGATACCGTGGTGATGCGATCGGCAAGGCTCAAGCCGGCCTTCAAGAAGCTGATGCCGCCGAAATATTCCAGTTCGTTGACGTTGAAGGCATGCCAGGGCAGGCCGATCGATCCGATCAGCTCAGGGGCGAACTTGCCCTGGTAGGCCATGTTGTGGATGGTCATCACGGTGCCGGGTCGGGGACGATTGTCGTAGTGCAGATAGGCCGGCGCGAGCCCCGCCTGCCAGTCGTGGGCATGCACGACATCGGGCACGAAGGCCGGCACGAGGCCGTGGCCGATATCGGCCGCCACGCGCGACAGCGCGGCGAAGCGCACGCCGTTGTCTGCCCAGTCGACGCCGTCAGTGGTGACATAGGGGTTGCCTGGCCGCGCATAGAGATGCGGCACGTCCAGCACGAACAGATCGAGCCCGGCATGCGAACCCGCCAGCAGCCGGCCGGGACCGCCGAAATAATCGGGCCAGCGCCGCAGTTCCTCTGTGCCGGACAAAAGGCGCATCACGTCGGGATAGCCCGGCAGCAAGGTGCGCATCTCGACGCCATGCGCCTTCAGCGCAACCGGCAGCGCGCCCGCAACATCTGCGAGGCCGCCGGTCTTGACGAGGGGATAGACTTCAGAGGCGACCGCGAGGACGCGAACAGGCGTCATGTATTGAGCCTGTCGATCATCGGCTGGGTGATCAGCGAGATGCCCTGCTCGGTGGTGCGGAAGCGCTTTCCGTCGAACTCGGGATCCTCGCCGACGACGAGCCCTTCCGGGATCTCGACGCCGCGGTCGATCACGACGTTCCTCAAGCGGGCGCCGCGGCCGACACTCACGTAAGGCATGATCACGGCATTCTCGACATTGGCGTAGGAGTTGATGCGCACGCCGGTGAACAGCAGCGAGCGGCGCAGCGAGGCGCCGGAGATGATGCAGCCGCCGGAGACCAGCGAGCTCACCGCCTGGCCGCGCCGGCTCTCCTCGTCATGGACGAATTTCGCCGGCGGCGTGATCTCGGCATAGGACCAGATCGGCCAGGCGCGGTCGAACAGGTCGAGCTCGGGCACCACGTCGGTAAGGTCGATATTGGCGGCCCAATAGGCGTCGACCGTGCCGACGTCGCGCCAATAGGCGCGAGTGTCGCTGCCCGAGCGGACGCAGGAGGTCGAGTACTGGTGCGCCATCGCGCGGCCGTTCTTGACTAGGTAGGGAATGATGTCCTTGCCGAAATCGTGGTTCGAGTTCGGGTCCTCGGCATCGCGCTTGAGCTGGTCGAACAGGAATTTCGCGTCGAACACGTAGATGCCCATGCTGGCGAGCGAGACGTCCGGCTTGCCCGGCATCGGCGGCGGATCCTTCGGCTTCTCCAGGAACTCCTGGATCCAGCCGTTCTCGTCGATATGCATGATGCCGAAACCGGAAGATTCGGTCCGCGGCATTTCCAGGCAGCCGACGGTGACGTCGGCGCCGCTCTCGACGTGCTGGCGCAGCATCACCTCGTAGTCCATTTTGTAGATGTGGTCTCCGGCCAGCACGACGATGAAGCGGCAGGCGTGGGATTCGATGATGTCGATGTTCTGGTACACCGCGTCCGCCGTGCCGACATACCACATGCTCTCGGAGACGCGCTGGCTGGCGGGCAGGATGTCAAAACTCTCGTTGCGTTCGGGGCGGAAGAAGTTCCAGCCCATCTGAAGGTGCCGGATCAGGCTGTGCGCCTTGTATTGGGTCGCCACCGCGATACGGCGGATGCCGGAGTTCACCGCGTTCGACAGCGCGAAATCGATGATGCGGGACTTTCCGCCGAAATAGACCGCCGGCTTGGCGCGGCGGTCGGTCAGCTCCAGCAGGCGGCTGCCGCGTCCTCCGGCCAGGACAAACGCCAGCGCCTGACGGGCAAGCGGCTCGGGTCTCGCGGCACTCATGTGATCCTCCCACAACTCTGGCGCTCGCGAGAAGCCTCCCGGCCGCGCACATTGGAACCGATAGTAACGGCACGAATAGTAAATCGTGAAGGTGGTTGTTGGTTGCGAATGCACGGGAAGCTTAATGCCTTGCCGGGGTGATCGGGCCTCAGCCACCGTCGCTCGGCTGTCACAGGCGATGACGTCGCCGGGCACCGGTTGATCAGAACGGAGGCAAGCGTCTTGTGCGGTGCACGCAAACTCCAGGCTTTGAAATTCAATGCTTTGACTTGGCGCAAGGATGTCCGATCATGACGCTGCGATCCTTTTTCCAAGCGAAAGGTCAGACAGGGAGTAGGACGATGAGGATCTGGAAGACGGCGATTGCCTGTTCATTGGCCGGGGTGGTCATGGTGGCCCAGATCGGGCAGGCCACGGCGGCCCCGATGCCGACCAACGTTGCGACGATGAAGGCTGCGGCCGGTGACAATGTCACACCGGTGCATTGGCGCGGCAGCGGCTGGGGCTTTGCCCTCGGCGGTCTCGCAGCCGGCGCGCTCATCGGCGGCGCCATCGCCGCGGGGTCTCCTTACGGCTACGGCTATTATGGCCGGCCCTATTATGGCGGCTACGGCTATGGATATCCGGGCTACGGCTATGGTTACGCCCCCGCCTATTACGGCGGCTACGGCTACGCACCGGTCTATCCGCGATATTATCGGCCGTACCGTCCGTATTACAGCTATGGCTATTACCGGCCGTACCGGGTTTATCACCGCCCGTTCGGTGTTTATCCCCGTCCCTACTACCGCGCCTATTGGTGAGCACCGCGCGGCTAGAATGACAGCCACACGATCAGGCTCATGCATGCAACATGCATGAGCAGGATCGCGGCGAGATGCAATGGCCCTGGCCTGAGGCGAAGCCTGCGCATCCCGCCGTCGCCTAATTCGATCCCACGGCCGCAGCCGTGAAGCTGCGCTCGACGGCTTTGCTGACGTCGAGCTTCTTCGGCAGGATGCCGTAGCGCGTCGCGCGGTCGGAGGCTTCCTGCACCTCCTTGACCACGTTCTCGTCGATCACGATCGGGCTGGTGCGCTGCGAGGTGTAGGCCGACAGCAGCACGTCCTCCGGCAGTTTTGTCAGTTCGGCCGTGTTCTTGGCGTACTCGCCGAGATGATCGAGCGACCACAGCCGCGCCTTGTTCAAGCGCTGCACCAGGTCCTGCACCGCCGCGCGCTTGGTGGCGATGGCCTTGTCGGAGGCCACGATGAAGGTGATGGTCGGCGTCAGCCCTTCGCCGTTGGCGATGACGCGAGCCTTGTCCTTCAACGTCGCGAACGAGACGTAGGGCTCCCATACCGCCCAGGCGTCGATCGAGCCGGCGAGCAGCGCGACCTTGGCATCCACCGGGCCGAGCGGCGCGAAGGTCGCATCCTCCAGCTTGATCGCTGCCTTCTCCAGCGTCGCATCGATCAGGAACTGGCCCCAGCCGCCGCGTGTGCCGGCGAGGCGCTTGCCCTTGAGGTCGGCCGCCGATTTGATCGGCGAATCCTGGGGTACCAGGATGGCCTGCGTCTTCGCATCCGAGCGCGTGCCGCCGATCGCCTTGATCGGCGCGCCCGCGGCATAGACCGAGAGGAACGAGAGATCGCCGGTGTAGCCGACGTCGAGCGCACCGGCATTGAGCGCTTCGAGGATCGGCGCGGCCGCCGGGAATTCCGACCATTCGATTCTGTAGGGCAGGTCCTTCGCATAGCCGGAGATTTCGAGCAGCGAGCGGTTGCCGCCCTTCTGGTCGCCGACGCGCAGCACGACAATGTCGGCGGCGAGGGATGAGGCAGCGGTCGATAGCATGATGGCGGCGGCGAGCAGCGATGTGGCGAGCCGGCGCGTGATGGAATGGTCGTGAGAGTTGATGCTCATTGGATCCGTCTTGTTGCGTCGCTCACGAGGGGTGAGCAAACGATGCAGCGAGACGATCAAGTCTATGAGCGCGCGGTACGCCGTCAATGAAATGGCCAACCGTATTGTGCGCGCTTCAGGCAATGACGTTTCAGCGGAGCGCTGCTTTCGAGAATACACAGCGTGCACGGCCGAACTGGACAAGGACGCGGCAGTCAAGGGCGTCGCGCTTGAACTTGAGCGCCCATGCATCTGCGAAAATCCTTTCATCGCTCCCGCATGCGCGGGTGGAGAGAAATGACTTTCCTGCGCGCAACATTCGAAAATCCATTTCATTGACGATGCCGCGAACGCGCCGCATGATTTGCGCATCGCATCAACGTGGCGCGGGAAGCGCCGACGGAACAATTTTCTCTCAACGCAGCTCCGCACGGAACATGCGCAACGCGACCCGTTGCGCACGAGGCGGAGCCGCGCCAGCGCAGGAGCCAGGGGCTGATGAACAACGACAACCAGCGCAGCGGATCGAAACTCGACCGGCGCCACATGCTTCAGGCAGGGCTTGCCGCCGCTTTCGCGGCGCCGCTCGGCGCGCTGGGTGCGCAGGCCTTCGCACCGCCCGCGATCGTGCCGGGTGTCGACTTCTCCGAGTTTCCGCTGTGCCGCACGGCCTCTGACGCACCCGCGCTCACTGGCGCGCCGCGCAAGCTGAAGCTGTCGTGGAATGCCGGCGCCGTCTGCCTCGCGCCGGTGCCGGTCGCGATCGAGCACGGCTTCTTCAAGAAGCATAATCTCGACGTCGAGCTCGTCAACTATTCCGGCTCGACCGACCAGCTGCTCGAGGCCATCGCGACAGGCAAAAGCGATGCCGGTCTCGGCATGGCGCTGCGCTGGCTGAAGCCGCTGGAGCAGGGTTTTGACGTCAAGATCGCCGCGGGCACCCATGGCGGCTGCATGCGGGTGCTGTCGCGCACCGATTCCGGCGTCTCGAAGCTGACCGACCTCAAGGGCAAGATCGTCGCGGTCGGCGATCTCGCCGGTCCCGACAAGAACTTCTTCTCGATCCAATTGGCCAAACTCGGCATCGATCCGGTGAAGGACGTCGACTGGCGCGCCTATCCCGGCAATCTGCTCAACGTTGCCGTGGAGAAGGGCGAGGTGCAGGCGTTCCTGTCGTCCGATCCGCTCGCCTATCTCTGGCTCAAGGACACACAGTACAAGGAGGTCGCCTCAAATCTCGATGGGGAGTACCGCGAGAAGAGCTGCTGCATCCTCGGCCTGCGCGGCTCGCTCGTGCGCGAAGAGCCTCAAGTCGCGCGCGCCATCACCCAGGCGCTGCTCGATGCTGCGATGTTCACCGCGCAGAATGCGACGCTCGCGGCGAAATCGTTCCAGCCCTATGCGCCGAAGGCGGCGACGCTCGCCGATATCGAGGGCATGGTGCGCTACCACACCCACCATCATCATCCCGTCGGCGAGATCTTGAAGCGCGAGCTCAAGGCCTACGCCGACGACCTCAAGAGCGTGCAGGTCTTCAAGCAGAGCACCGACACCGCCAAATTCGCGGAGCGCATCTATGTCGACGTATTCGCTGTCTGACGGCCTTGCCTCGGGCGCGCCGCGCACCTCGCGCGTGCCGCTGCTGGCGAGCTGGATCCGGGAGTCCGGCGCCGGCGTTCTCGCCAGCGTCGCCTGGATCGCCCTCGGCCTGTCCTGCCTGTGGTGGCAGGATGTCGGCGATTGGTCGCGCACGCATTCACTCGGCATCGCCGCCTTCATCATCGCGGCGCTCGCGCTGTTCGGCACCGTCGGGGCCGACTATCTGGGATCGGCAGGACAGGCGCTGCACAAGCGCGCGCCATGGCTGGTCGCGCTCGGGGTGTTCCTGACGGTGTGGGAGGTCGCGACGGCAAAATTCGCCTGGCTGCCGCTGCCGTTCTTCCCGCCGCCGCAGGCGATCATCGAGGTCTATACCGACGATCTGCCGAAGCTGCTCGACAGCGTCCTTGCCTCGATCAAGCTCCAGCTCGGCGGCTATCTGATCGGCGCCACGATTGGCTTTCTAACCGGCGTCTCGATCGGCTGGTCGCGCGCGGTCGGTTATTGGGTGCATCCGGTGCTGCGCTTCATCGGCCCACTGCCGGCGACCGCCTGGCTACCGATCGCCTTCTTCACCTTTCCGTCGAGCTGGAGCGCCTCGACCTTCCTGATCGCGCTGGCAACGGGCTTCCCGGTTACCGTGCTGACCTGGTCGGGCGTCGCGAGCGTCAGCAACGCCTATTACGACGTCGCGCGCACGCTGGGGGCAAAGCCTTCGTTCCTGGTGCTGAAGGTCGCGATCCCGGCCGCGTTGCCGCACGTGTTCGTCGGCCTGTTCATGGGGCTCGGCTCGTCCTTTGCCGTGCTCGTCGTCGCCGAGATGATCGGCGTCAAGGCCGGGCTCGGCTGGTACCTGCAATGGGCGCTGGGCTGGGCCGCCTACGCCAACATGTATGCAGCGCTGATCGTGATGTCGCTGCTCTGCTCCGGCGCAATCACGCTGCTGTTTGCGATCCGCGATCGCCTTCTGGTCTGGCAGAAGGGGACCGTCAAATGGTAGCCACAGCTCTCGCCGAAGCGGTCACGCATCCGGCCACCGGCGCCGCGCTCGATATCGAGCAGGTCAGCCACGCCTTCGACATCGATGGGACCGAGCTGCCGGTGCTGAGCGACGTCAGCATCTCGGTCGAGCCCGGCGAGTTCGTCGCGCTGCTCGGCCCGTCCGGCTGCGGCAAGTCGACCTTGCTGCGGCTGATCGCCGGCCTCGACAAGCCGAAGGCGGGAAGGCTGCGGGAGGACGAGGAGCGCATCAGGAACCCGCATCCCTCGCGCGTCGTCGTGTTCCAGGATCCGACCCTGTTTCCTTGGCGGTCGGTCTGGGACAACGTCGCCCTTGGCCTTGAGGCCCAGGGCATTTTGAGGAGCCAGCGCCAGCGCGTCGATGACGCGCTTGACCTCGTCGGGCTTTCGCCGTTCCGCAACGCCTATCCGCACCAGCTCTCCGGCGGCATGGCGCAGCGCGTCGCGCTGGCGCGGGCGCTGGTCAACGATCCCAAGATCCTGATCCTGGACGAGCCTCTGGGAAAACTGGACTCGCTGACCCGTATCACCATGCAGGCCGAGCTCGTCGCGCTCTGGCAGCGCAAGGGGTTTACCACACTGCTGGTGACGCATGATGCGGAGGAGGCGCTGGTGCTCGCCAACCGCGTCATCGTGTTCAGCGATCGTCCCGCGCGGGTGAAGGCCGATATCCGCGTCGACCGTCCGTATCCGCGCCATCGCGGCGATCCGTATCTGGCCGACCTGCGTCGCCAGATCCTCGGGCTGTTGGGGTTAGATGCCACATGGTGACCTCCATAGCCAAGGGCCGCACGGCTCACAGCGAGCCCGACTACATCGCCCGCGCAGCGACGCTTGCCACAAGCTTTGCGGCGCGCGCGGCCGAGCACGACCGGCTCGGCAGCTTTCCCTTCGAGAATTTTCGCGAGCTCTCGGAGGCAGGCTTGCTGTCTCTGACGGTGCCGGCGGTTCATGGCGGCGCCGGTGCCGGCGCGCGCTATGCCGCGCGCGTGCTCGGCATTCTCGGCAAGGCCGATCCGTCGACCGCGCTGGTGCTGTCGATGCACTACATCAATCATCTCGTGATGGCGCGCAGTCCGAACTGGCCGGCGCGACTGTCGCGCAAGCTCGCGCGCGAAAGTGTTGAGGGCATCGCGCTCATCAACGCCCTGCGCGTGGAGCCGGAGCTCGGCTCGCCTGCGCGCGGAGGGTTGCCGGCGACGATCGCGCGGCGCACCGAAACCGGCTGGCGCCTCTCCGGCCACAAGATCTACTCGACGGGATCGCCGATCCTGAAATGGTACCTGGTCTGGGCGCGCACCGACGAGGCGGAGCCGCGCGTCGGCCAGTTCCTGGTGCCGGCGGGCCTGCCGGGCACGCGCATCGTCCAGACCTGGGACCATCACGGCCTGCGCGCCAGCGGCAGCCACGACGTCATCTTCGACGACGTCGTGGTCCCGCTCGACGCCGAGGTCGATTTGCGCAAGCCGGCGGACTGGCGCACGCTCGACGTTACGCAGCAGACTGTGCACACCGTCTTCATCGCCGCGATCTACGACGGCGTTGCCCGCGCCGCGCGCGACTGGCTGATCAATTTCCTGAAGCAGCGCGTGCCTGCCAGCCTCGGCGCGCCGCTGGCGACCTTAGCCCGCGCGCAGGAGATCGTCGGGGCCATCGAGGCGCGGCTTGCGGTCAACGCACGTTTGATCGACACGGCTGCCCGCGACTTCGACGATGGCGTCGATCTCTCTGCCGGTGAATCCAACGTCATCAAGCTGACCGTGACCAACAACGCCGTTGCCGTCGTCGAGGACGCGCTGTCGTTGACCGGTAACCACGGGCTCAGCCGCGCCAATCCGCTGGAGCGGCATTATCGCGACGTGCTGTGCGGCCGCGTGCACACGCCGCAGGATGATTCCACGCGCATCGGCCTCGGCCGCCTCGCACTCGGCCTCTAGGGATCAACAGGGAGACGATCATGTCGATCGAGTTCATCGGCTTCATCAGCAACAACAATTCGTCCGAGACCATCGTCCGGGAAGGACTGGTGTTCAATCCGACCCATATCGAGACGGTGGCGAAGGCGCATGAGAATGCCGGCTTCGACCGCGCGCTGCTGGCGTTTCATTCGACCTCGCCCGATGCGCTCCAGGTCGCCCAGCACGTGCTCAATCACACCGAGAGGCTCAACGTGCTCATCGCGCAGCGGCCCGGCTTTACCGCCCCGACATTGCTGGCGCGGCAGTTCGCCGTGCTCGACCAGTTTTCCCGCGGCCGCGTCGCGCTCCATGTCATCACCGGCGGCAACGCCACCGAACTGCGGCAAGACGGCAACACGCTCGACGACAAGGACGAGCGCTATGCCCGCACCTCTGAATTCCTCGACGTGCTCAAGCTGCAATGGAGCAGCGACAAGCCGTTCAGCTACAAGGGCAGGTACTACCAGGTCGAGAACGCCTTCTCGCAGGTGAAGCCGTATCGCCCCGAAGGCATCCGCGTCTATTTCGGCGGCGCCTCGGATGCGGCGATCGACGTCGCTGGCAAGCATGCCGACACCTTTGCGCTGTGGGGCGAATCCTACGCGCAGGTGCGCGATATCACCTCGCGCGTGCACAACGCCGCGGTGCGGCAGGGGCGGCCGACGCCGCGCTTCAGCCTGTCGGTGCGGCCGATCATTGCACCGACCGAGAAGCAGGCCTGGGAGAAGGCGGAGGAAATTCTCGCGCGCGCCACCGCGCTCCAGGACAAGACCGGCTATCGCAAGCCCGCTGACGGGCATGCCACCGCCGGCGCACGGCGCCTGCTCGCGCTCGCCGATCAGGGCAGCCGCATCGACAAGCGGCTCTGGACCGAGATCGCAAAGCTGACCGGCGCCAACAGCAACACCACGGCACTGGTCGGCACGCCCGAGCAGGTTGCGGAGGTCTTCGGTGACTATTACGATCTCGGCATCAGCCATTTCCTAATCCGCGGCTTCGATCCGCTGATCGATAGCATCGAATACGGCCGGGAGCTGATCCCGCTAACACGCGAGCTGGTCGCCAAGCGCCAGGCTGTTCGCGGCGAGGCCGCAGAATGATCCGCCTCATGTTGGCCGGCGCGCTGCTGTTCGCTTCGTTCGAAGTCGCAGCTGCGCAAACCACGCTCCGTGTCGGGGACCAGAAGGGCAATGCGCAGGCCGTGATGGAAGCGGCCGGCGTGCTCAAGGATGTGCCCTACAAGATCGAGTGGAGGGAGTTTCCGGCGGCCGCGCCGCTTCTGGAAGCGCTCAGCGCCGGCGCGATCGAGACCGGCCTCGTTGGCGATGCGCCCTTCACCTTCGCCGCCGCGTCGGGCGCGCCGGTGAAGGCGATCGCTGCTATCCGGCAGACGCGCGAGGGGCTCGCCATCCTCGTGCCCGAGAATTCGCCGATCAAGAGCTTTGCCGATCTCCGGGGTAAGAAGATCGCGACCGGCCGCGGCTCGATCGGCCATCAGCTGATCCTTGCTGCGCTGGAGAAGAACGGCTGGAGCGCGAACGACGTCCAGATCGCGTTCCTGGCGCCGTCCGACGCCAAGATCGCCTACACGCAAGGCTCGGTCGATGCATGGTCGACCTGGGAGCCGTATGTGAGCCAGGAGGAGGTGCTGTTCAAGTCGCGGCGCGTCATCACCTCGGAAGGGCTGACGCCGGGGCTGAGCTTCCAGGTAGCGCGGCCCGACGCGATCAGGGACAAGCGCGCCGAGCTGACCGATTTCATCCGCCGCCTCACCGCGGCGCGGGCCTGGTCGCTAAACAATATCGACAGCTATGCAGCGACCTGGGGCAGGTTGATGAACATCCCCACCGCCGTGCCGCAGAACTGGCTGTCACGCGCCAAGATCAGGATCGCGCCGATCGATGACGGCGTGGTCAAAGACGAGCAGGCGACGATCGACCTCTATTTTCGCTGGGGCCTGATCAAGCAGAGGCTGGATGCCGCGGAGATCGTCGATCGCTCGTTCACGGACGCGATCGCGAAGGTGGGGTTGTAATGCTCCGTCGTCATTCCGGGGCGCGACGAAGTCGCGAGCCCGGAATCCATTCATCGACAGACATTGCGGCTCGATGGATTCCGGGCTCGCCCTTCGGGCGCCCCGGAATGACGACTGTGGGTGTGAGAGCTCACGAGTCACTCAAGCATTCGTGAAGCGCGACGAGCACGTTCCAGCGCAATCGCCTTCTTCGAAAGATTCCTTCTGCATTCTCACCGCCCGGCAACACCCTCATTGCTATTTGCGCCGCAGCTCTTGCGGCACGGCGCACTCCCGCAAAGATCAATCCGACGACCACATCGGGAGACCGGCCATGGGCCTGCAAGAAACAAAAATCGAATCGCTTCCCTTCGTCACCGCCGAACTCAATTATCTCGCACCGATCGACGGCAAGCCGCGCACCTACGCGTTCGATCCGCCGCCGGGTGAGCCGAAAACCACCTCGCTGCCGGAGCCGCATCAGGTGCCGATCTTCGATGCGCGGCTGATCGCGCAGAACTTCTCGCTGGATCGCGAGGGCTTTGCGTTGGTGCGTCATCCGACCCAGGTGAAGGATTTTTACAACGACGAGGAAATCCGCAGCGTCTACTATCCAGCGGTCGAGGCGTTCCTGCGCGCGACGCTGAAGGCCGACCGCGTCGTCATCTTCGACCACACCGTGCGCAAGCGTGTCGAAGGCGCGCCTGACATCCGCGACGGCGGCCCGCGCCAGCCGGCCACGCGCGTCCATGTCGACCAGACGGCAATCTCCGGGGCCAACCGCGTGCGCGAGCATCTGCCTGATGAAGCCGAAGAGCTGCTCAAGGGGCGCGTGCAGGTGATCAATCTGTGGCGGCCGATCCGCGGGCCTTTGCGGGATTCACCGCTCGCCATGGCCGACGGCACGACGGTGGCGCCCGACGATCTCGTCGCTTCCGATCTGATCTATCCCAACCGCCGCGGCGAGACCTATTCGGTGAGATACAATCCGAACCACCGCTGGTTCTATTTCCCGGAGATGACGCCGGACGAGGCGTTGCTGCTGAAGTGCTACGATTCCGCAACCGACGGCCGCACCCGCTTCGGGCCGCACACCGCGTTCGTCGATCCAACGACGCCGGCCGATGCCGCGCCCCGCGAAAGCATCGAGGTCCGCACGCTGGTGTTCCACCGGCAGTAACGAAGTGTGATGGCCCTGCCGGGCATTTCCCGGCAGGGTTCCAGCCGCCCGCGCGCTCGGCATGATGAGCGCCGGCGTGGTGCGGGGTCTCGGTGGATTAGGCGTCAAGGCGCGCTATAGTGCCGCCCAACGCAAAGGGGGCGCTATGACTGGGATCAGGGTGGGACTCGTGGGCTGCGGCTTCGTGTCGGAGCTGCACATGTATGCGTTCCGGCGCGTCTATGGCGTTGACGTCGAGGTCGCGGCGGTCGCCGCGCGCGGCGACAAGGTCGTCGCATTTGCCGGGCATCACAATATCCCGCGAGTTTACCGGAGCTTCGCCGAGCTGATCGCTGACCGCGATCTCGACGTCGTCGATATCTGCACCCCGCCCAATCTTCATGCCGAGATGATCGTCGGCGCCATGCAGGCCGGCAAACATGTCATCTGCGAAAAGCCGTTCGCCGGCTATTTCGGCCGCGAGGGCGATCGGCAGCCGATCGGCAAGCACGTGCCGAAGGCGCTGATGTATGAGCGCGTGATCGAAGAGATGGACAGGACGCGGGCCGCGATCGAGCGCACCGGAAAACTCTTCATGTATGCCGAGGATTGGATCTACGCGCCGGCGGTGACCAAGACCGCCGAGATCATCAGGGCGACCAAGGACAAGATCCTGTTCATGAAGGGCGAGGAGAGCCATTCCGGCTCGCACGCCGCGCATGCTGCGCAATGGGCGATGACCGGCGGCGGCTCGCTGATCCGCATGGGCTGCCATCCGCTTTCGGCCGTGCTGTATCTGAAGCAGGTCGAGGCCAGGGCGCGCGGCGAGCGCATCCGCGTCGCCAGCGTCACCGGCGATGTCGGCAACGTCACCGCCGGGCTCAAGCCGGAGGAGCGCAGCTACATCAAGGCCAATCCCGTCGACGTCGAGGACTGGGGCACACTCACCGCCACCTTCTCCGACGGCACCAAGGCGACGGTTTTCTCCGGCGACATGATCATGGGCGGCGTGCGCAATCTGATCGAGACCTATACCAGCGGCGGCTCCCTGTTCGCCAACATCACGCCGAACAATCATCTGATGAGCTATCAGACCAGCGAGGAGAAGCTCGCGGGCGTCTACGTCACCGAGAAGGTCGACCGCAAAACCGGCTGGCAATATGTCTGCCTCGAGGAGGAATGGACGCGCGGCTATTTGCAGGAGATCCAGGACTTCATGGAATGCGTCGCGACCGGACGCCAGCCGCTGTCGGACCTCGCGCTGGCCTATGAGACGATCAAGGTGAACTACGCGGGATATTGGGCGGCGGAGGAGGGAAGACGGGTGGTGTTGTAGGGGAGGCGCGCTTACCCTCCCCTGGAGGGGGA